>CAJWTE010000014.1 GCA_913046815.1 uncultured bacterium
ACGGAGTAGCTACCTTAATAGGTGAGCAAACATTTGGAAAAGGATCTGTGCAAGAATTAGTTGACTTGCCGACGAGCGCTTCTCTAAAGGTGACTGTTGCTAGGTGGCTGACTCCGGAAAGTCATTCAATTTCCCTTAATGGTCTTACCCCAGACATTGTAGTGGAAAAAGATATTGATTTGATTTTAGCAGGTGGTGACAATCAATTAGACGTAGCTATTGATTATTTTAACTAATAAGGCCGGCGCGAATGCGCCGGCCAACCAATTACTTAGAAATGGAGAGTAATAGAACCGACAAGTTGCCGCTTACGAACATGCTTCCATCATCAATGCGAGCTGCAAAACTTTGTAGCCTACCGGATTGATAGCAAAAGACTCTCCATTGTAACTCTTCAGGAATGGAAACCCCAAATGTATTTTTGGCCTCCGCAGCAAACTGCACACTGTCATCGCGGGCCGCTGCATCCTGCCGAACGATAGCATCTGTAGCAGCCTTCAACTTTGCTGCACGTTTACCCCTGGACAATCTTCTCCTCATCTTTACCTCCAAAAGTTCAATTCTTTCTTAGACTACCAAATGACTGTAAAAATGCTATAGTAGTCACCAAATTAATGGATAAATTGACATTATGAAAGTAATTCTTATGCAAGATGTTGCCAAGCTCGGGCGCAGTCACACTGTAGTTGAAGTTCCTAATGGCTATGGTTTGAATCAACTTATACCAAAAGGATTGGCATTGCCTGCAACGCCAAACAATCTAAAAAAGTTGAGTGCTGACCAGCAGAAAGAGGAAGCCGATTCCGCGGTAGTAAATCAAAAATTCTTTGCAGGGCTAGAGAAGCTAGGTGATGAACGAATCTCAGTATCAGCTGAGGCAAATGAACAAGGGCACTTGTTTGCCGCTTTGAGTGCTTTTAATATTCAAGAAGCCTTACAAGCTAAAGGTATAGAATTTTCAGACGGTCAGATTCACATTAAGTCGCCAATTAAAGAATTGGGTGAGCATGAAGTGTTTCTAATGAATGGTACCGATGAAGCTGTATTACCAATTTTAGTGGAAGCAAAGTAGTATGATCCGACAGATTCTGTTGACATTGGCAGGTTCCGTTATTTTGCTAGCTGCTTTGGTTTATTTTACAGAAGAAACTCCGTCTCCTGAATTACTTGTCAGTGACGACGTAGCTGACTTACAAGGCCCACTTACAAGAGAAGAGCAGGAATCAAGTAAATTAGAGAATCCAATTAACTTACACAATATGAACCCTATAGCTATTATTTCAACAAACTACGGAGTTATTGAACTTGAATTGTTCGCTGATACCATGCCGGTAACTGCTGGAAACTTTACAAAGTTGGCAGAAGAGGGCTTCTATAACGGTACTAAGTTTCATCGAGTAATTTCAGACTTCATGGTCCAGGGCGGAGACCCTAATTCCAAAGGCACTGACGAGTCCACTTACGGTACAGGTAGTCCAGGTTATACCATTCAGGACGAGCATGTTGCAGGTGAAATGCTGTCAAATGTAAAAGGTACTATTGCTATGGCCAATAGTGGCCCCAATACTGGTGGGAGTCAGTTTTTTATTAACCTGGCAGATAATACTTATTTGGACTTCGACAAGGAGCCTTTGCAGTCAAAACACCCTGTCTTTGGAAGGGTGGTTAGTGGCATGGATGTAGTAGAGAAAATTGGTGTAGTCGAGACTAAGGAAAGAGATATTCCAGTAGAACCAATTGTGGTTGAAAAAATTGAAATTGTGCGACCATAGCTCCATATTTCCAATCCCACAAAAAATGCCTTGAGTCCATGACTCAAGGCATTTTTTTGTGGGATGAATGACTAGGAGATAACCACGTCTACTACTTTTTTCGTCACTGTACTACCGTCAAAACGGGTTTTTCGCTTGTTCTTGAAGGAAACAGTCCCTCCTCTGACAGCATAAAGAGTATGGTCGTTACCAACCTTTACGTTTTTGCCAGCTTCGATTTTAGTGCCTCTTTGACGGACAATAACTTCACCGTTCTTTACGATTTGTCCATCACCTCGTTTGACTCCCAAAAATTTTGGCTGAGAGTCACGAAGGTTTTTACTTGATCCACCTGATCGTTTGGTTGACATAAGTTATAATTTATTTAAGTGGCAGTAATATACGATAAATAAGATGAAATATCAACTACCTAACTGGTTATCAAAGGCTTTTGAAGCAGATAAAATTTATGTTTCAATTCTGTTAGTATCTATATCACTATCTTCGTTTGGGGTGGGGCGACTTTCGATCCAATTTGAGTCTAAGTCCGAAAGACAACCGGTTTCTCTATACGCTTCTCTCGCGAATTCAAAGGAGCCTGATAGCTCTGGGGTGAACACTCAGACCGGTAAATACGTTGCGTCTGTCAGTGGTAGTAAATATCATCTAATAAGTTGCGGTAGTGCCAATCAGATAGCTGAGAAAAACAGGATATATTTTGTGACTGAGGAAGACGCTAGGGCCGGCGGTTATGAACGTGCTGGTAACTGCAAGGGATGGTAGGAAATTCATCTTTTGTGGCAAACAAGACGTTCTGAGTCTTCCCACAGCAAGACAACTGCTTCTGAATTAGCCACTTTCAGTCATATAAGTTAAAATGAGGGTATGTTAGTTGTCGATGTAGAAGGATCAGGTACTGAGTACGATAAGCACTCAGTTGTTTCTATTGGGGCTATAGATATGAGTGAACTCGGTAGGCAGTTCTATGGAGAATGTCATATTTGGGAAGGGGCTCATATAATGGAGGGTGCTTTGGAGGTAAATGGTTTTACAGAAGCAGAAATAACAGACCCAAACAAGAAGACTGAAGCTGCCTTGGTAACGGAATTTTTAGAGTGGACAGAAAATATGAGTGATAGAACATTGGCTGGACAAAATGTTTCCTATGATAGAGATATGTTAAAAGCAGCATCTGAAAGAGCAGGATTGTCTTGGACCTTAGCTTATCGGACACTAGATACCCATTCATTGTGCTGGATGCATATGATTAAGAGTGGGGAACAGCCGCCAATCGACCAACAACACAAAAGAAGTGCATTAAACTTGGATGCCGTCCTTAACTATTGTGGAATTCCTGATGAACCTTCGCCACACAACGCTTTGACAGGTGCCAAATCACATGCCGAGGTTATTTCTAGATTATTATACAATCGGCCACTTCTCCCCGAATTTGAAGAATTCAGAATACCTTGGCTGTAAGCAAGTGCTACAATTGAGCAAAGATTAGTTTTGTTATTTTATGTTTGCGAAAAAAAGTTCTAAAAAAAGTAAAGGTGCTGACTCGTCTGGTACATGCAGAGTGGTCACTGACTTACTGGGAGCAGATGGTGACGCAATTGAGAGTTGGCGTATATTTAGGATTATGGCCGAGTTTGTGGAGGGTTTTGAGGCTTTAAGATTATTAGGGAAAGCCGTAACAATTTTTGGCGGTTCAAGAATTAAACCCAATGACCCATATTATAAGATGGCGGAAGAACTAGCCTACAAGCTAGCCAAGAAAGATTTTGCGGTGATTACCGGCGGTGGCCCAGGTATTATGGAGGCAGCCAACGTTGGCGCTTTTAAAGCCGGAGGCAAGTCGATTGGTCTAAATATTGAGCTTCCGTTTGAGCAACATCCAAATGCTTACACTACCGATACACTTGAGTTTGATTTCTTTTTCTCCCGAAAAGTAATGTTAGCCTTTGCTTCTGAAGTGTACATTTTTATGCCGGGAGGCTTCGGTACGATGGATGAGTTTTTTGAAATTGTTACGCTGGTACAAACTAAAAAGATAGAGCCTATTCCAGTTGTTCTGATCGGTAATGATTTCTGGGAGCCAATTTTACAAAATATAAAGATCAATATGGTAGACAAGTTTGGTACTGTATCTAAGGAAGCCATGGAGATTGTTCATCTAGTTGACAGTGTAGATGATGCTTACGAATACATTATCGCGTCAACCAAGAACAGGTGCGGGATACAATACTAATAATTTATGATATTAAATTATCATGACGACAAAAGAGTGAGAGAAAGGCATTTTGCCAAAGCCGCCAAGCGACTTCGTGTTTATGATGAAAAGTTAAACACTGTTTTATCGACTGCGGATAAGACATGTCCTGAATACGCGTTAGCTTCTGTGTTTGACGCTGCATACATTGATGAATGTAAGAAGTTGGTTACTGATTTGGGCAAGGTCAAACATGTGATATTGATTGGAATCGGCGGATCGTCTCTTGCTACTGAAGCCATACATAATGTGTTGGTCGATCAGCACACTCCTAAACTACACGTACTGTCAGCGGTCAGTTCCGTTAATCTTAAATACATCTTAGAACAATTGAAATCAGTGCAGAAAGCCACTGACTTAGCGTTGTGTGTAGTCAGCAAGTCGGGGTCAACAATAGAAACTCTCACCAATGCAGAAGCCGTATTAGCGAGTCTCCGGGAGCAATTTGGACATGACATTTACAAGAGAACGATAGTAATAAGCTCTCCAGAGAGTAAGCTACACAAGAAAGCTAGAGAACTAGGAACTCATATGATTACATTGCCAACTGCCTTATCTGGACGTTTTTCTGTTTTTTCTGCTGCCAGCCTAGTGCCCTTGTTGTTACTTGGTCATGATATAGATTCTTTGTTAGAAGGAGCCAAAGGTGCAAGCAGTGTCACGGCGAAGGCTATAGCAGTTACAAATACAGGTAGACTATTTCGCTATTATAAGTTGCGATATAGAATATTGAATGTCTTCGTATTTCCGGCCCGTCTGTATTCATTAGGACTGTGGTACCAGCAGTTGCTGAGTGAAAGTTTGGGTAAAACAATCAACACGCGGGGTAATAAAATTAAACCGATTTTCGTTACTTCTGTTAGTACACCAGTGCAACTTCATTCTACGGCCCAATTGTATTTCAGTGGTCGACGCGACGTTTTTTTTAACTTTTTATCATTTGATGAACTGTCCAATATAAAATTGCCAGCCGATACTGTTCTGACAGAAAATCTAAAGAACAGATCGGTTGAAGAGGTGACCTCTACAATATACGCAGGCGTTATCCAGTCTTTGGAAGATATGAGACTGCCATTTTCTACAACATACTTGGATGGTGATTTGAGTTATTCTCTTGGTATGTACATGGCTACCAAAATGAGAGAGGTGATGTATTTAGGGGAGTTGATGCAGGTTGACGTTTTCAATCAACCCAATATTGAGTCTTATAAGCAACACATTAGAGATATTCTTGTTTAAGTATGAGCTACGTTTTATTTGATATTGGAGGTACAAATACCAGAGTCGCTATTAGCGAGGACGTGAAAACTTTTGGTAAAACAGTGAAGTTCGATACACCCAACGACTTTAAGGAAGGTATTACTCTCATTGAAAAAGCTGTGAGAGAGCTAACCAAAAGTGAAATCAGGGGTGTTGCCGGGGGAATTCGAGGTGTGTTAAATGAAGAAAAAACTGAGATGCTGGTTGATGGGGGGGCTGTCTTGACTGATTGGGAGGAAAAGCCGCTAGTCAATGAGCTTAAAGCTAGGTTTAAGGCGCCAGTATACCTGGAAAATGACGCTGCCATTGTTGGCCTTGGAGAGGCAATGTATGGTGCCGGACAAGGCGAGGAGATCGTTGTGTACCTTACGATTAGTAGTGGTGTAGGCGGCGCAAAGATCGAGTCAGGGGAAGTTGATAAAGCAAGCTATGGGTTTGAACCAGGACATCAGATTTTGGATATTGATCACACTATTTTAGGAGAGGATGAGGAGCCTACGCTGGAGAATTTAGTTTCGGGTATGGCGATTGAAGAGAGAATGGGTTGTAAACCTTATGATATAAGTCAGCAAGATGCTGTTTGGGATCAACTAGCGTATTATTTAGCTCACGGTATCAGAAACACAATTCTTTACTGGTCACCCGATATTGTGGTTTTGGGTGGTTCCATGATTGTTGGTGATCCTCGTATCTTATTGAAAGACGTGGAAACCCATACAGCGGAGTTAATGGCAAACCTTATGCCTGTGCCCAGTATAGTAGATGCCAAACTCGGCGATTCAGGTGGGCTGTATGGAGCAATGGCTATACTTAACAGACTTGCTTAAAGTAGATTTCGCATTACACTAACTAGATAGTAGCTAAATTTTTCTTATGTTGTATCTATTAATTGCTGTAGTTATAATCACTCTCTCATTCCTGCGGGAAGTGAAACATTATGAGAGAGGAGTGATACTCACAATGGGTAAATTTACTGGAGTTAGAAAGCCAGGTTGGAGTATTATTGTCCCAATCTTCCAAAGAATGACCAAGGTTGACTTAAGAGTGAAAGCAGTAGATGTACCTGATCAAAAAGTTATTACTCGAGACAACGTTTCTGCAAGCATTAATGCCGTTATTTACTATAAGGTTTCAGACGCAGCCAAGGCCATATTGGAAGTAGAGGATTATTACTTTGCTGTATCTCAGTTGGCTCAGACAACCATGAGAAATATAGTTGGCGGTGCAGAGCTTGATGAAATTTTAGCTGAGCGAGACAAGCTATCAGAAAGGATACAACAAATTATTGATGCTGAGACCGATCAGTGGGGAATAAAGGTGGAGAATGTAGAACTAAAAGACTTCTTCCTTCCGGAGGAAATGGAACGCACAATTGCCAAACAAGCTGAGGCAGAGCGCGAAAGACGTAGTGTTATTATCAAGGCAGAGGGGGAAGTTGCTGCAGCGGAAAACATGGCCAAAGCAGCCAAGACTCTATCAGGAGCACCTGGTGCGTTGCACCTTAGAACACTACAAAGCCTTAACGACTTATCGTCCGATCAGTCCAATACGGTAGTATTCGCTACACCCATTGAAGTATTGAGAGCCGTTGAGGGAGTAGGGGAGTGGCTGAAAAAAGATCCAAACTGATATTGACAAAACAAATTAAATGTGCTATAGTGAAGAGTACAGTACAATTATGCTATGATTGTGCGGTTGTCGGCTAGCGTCGACTTTTGTTCGATAAGACCATTGGCTTATTATATCCACCTTGATGACGGCAATATTGGCCGTAACAGGGGCAGTGTCAGTCAATTCTGACACTGCTTACGGAAAAATTGTAGATAGTGATAGAGGTATTACATCTCTAAGTCCTGCATCGACTGAACAAGTAGTTCGTTCATATTTTGAAGACCTTCCAGTGATGGTGGAGATTGCTAGGTGTGAGTCTACTTTTAGGCACACACTGAACGATGGAACTATCCTCAGAGGTTTGGTTGATAACCGTGATACCGGTGTGATGCAAATCAATACCCATTATCATGAAGCAACTGCTACTAGTCTTGGTTTAGATCTGGAGTATTTAGGGGATAACCTAGAATACGCTCGCTATCTCTACGAGACGCAGGGAACTCAACCTTGGTCAGCTTCTCGTCCATGTTGGGGCGGGGGACTGGCCTATGGAAGTTAGTGTTCTACACAAGAAAGCGCACCCTAAGGTGCGCTTTCTTGTGCGTGAACAACTGAAATATCTTCGGCACAATGCGGTACAATCACTATATGATAGGCAGACTTATATCATCCTTCCATCCATTAGAATTTACTAAAGAACATAAGAACAGTGGCTTTGTACACTTATTCATTTCTAAGCGGTTGATTCACGGTGCAGCAACAGCTATGTCAGGTGTGTTTGTCCCTATATTTCTTTATCAATTCTTTCATGAGCAATTAGGCACTGTGGCTTGGTTGTATGCCGCTATGTCACTCCTGTACATACTTTTAATGGTGCCTGGGATGAAGTTGATCACTAGAATTGGGTTTAGCCGATCACTTTTTATAAGTGGACTGTTGGGAATTGCTGTTTTTATACTACTCTACTCACTTACAGAGATAAACGCAGGTTGGGTTATTCCTATTTTGTTCTTGTCGTTTGCTATGTTCAGGGTTTTTCATTGGGTTCCGTATCACGTAGACTTCACATTATTTACTCATCACGGTGAGCGAGGGAAGATGGTGAGTGTTTCATTTGCAACAGTTGCATTTTTGGGTGTGGTAGGGCCCATTAGTGCCGGATATATTATCACCAACAACGGGTATGATGCATTATTTGCCGTAATAATAACACTTCTCATTGCTGCCTCTATTTCTTATTTGTTCATCCCAAAAGTAGACATGAATTTTTCTTGGGGCGTAAAAGATGTGGTAGTCAATTCATTTTCAAAACGCTACAGACAAGTTTTGTTGGGGGAGTTTGCCAACGGCTTCGAAGTAGCTATTACATTAGTAATTTGGCCAATTTTTCTTTTTGAAATACTCAACGGTAACTTTCTGCAAATAGGTGCGCTTTCAGCTGTTATAGTTCTGTTTACAATTGTCCTCCAGCTGGCGGTAGGCAAGTATGTTGACCGTACAAAGTCGGCCGAATTTAAAACTTTGCGTTGGGGGACTTGGCTCTATGCCATAGGTTGGATTGCAAAGATTTTTGTTCTATCCGCTACGCAAGTCTTTCTTGTAGGTTTATATCATAATTTGGCAAAAATTTTTCTTGACACCCCTTACAGCACCATTGTCTATGACCAGTCAGAAGCGCAAGGGGAATACTTAGATGAATTTACAGCATTAAGGGAAATAGCATCACACTTAGGTAGGGGAGTCTGCCTTGTACTAGTAGCTACACTGACTTTATATATTCCAATAGCATGGACGTTCATACTGGCAGCTGGGGCAATATTTGCTATTAGTGGTATCTATAGAGTAGCTAATTACTAAAACTCGTACTGATCAGCTGATATTAAAGGGGAGCATCCGAACTAGTAATATTCTCTATGTCGCACAATATATCTTTCGCGACGTATATCAATACAAACTTTGGCCACTGCCAAGGTTACTTAGACCCACGTGCATAACATAATTTTAAAGTGACGCATGTCTAAAAAAGCATTTTTGCAACACAATCGAAAATCTTATGTTTTACATTTGCTAAATATTTGTAAATCAGCACGGCTTACATATGTGCTTTGCTCCGTGAAAAATGACTCACGCATCACTCCCAATCAATTACGCCCTTTTGATATCCAAAGCCATCAAGTACCCTTACTCCCCTGCTTTAGGCTGTCCCCTGCTTAAGTATTGTGCGACACTAGCTCTAATTTACTGGTTGGTAGCTGAACAGGCAGTTGGAGCTAGCGCATTCTGTCACTAGTCTTTGTCTGTAGCAGAACCCCAAGTACCTTCCGACTCCTTAATATGATGGAGTGTCCTTCTTCCGCTAAATTGGTTTTGCATGGCTCTTACTAAAATGGTGATAGCCGATACATCAAGGTGTAGTTTCTGCCTGTGAAAAGATGCGGCTTCAAGTACTTTCGTTGGGTGTTCCTTAATAATGTAGCCGATTTCCATTTCTGTCTCAGGTTTCGCATGTTTTAGAGAAATCTTACTTAGCCTACCCTTAGTTTTATAGGTTTCAGCTAACCAATCCAAAACTCTATGAGAGATCAACCCCCCTGTCTTAAATGTTGTAATTGCACTAGGCACATCGACTTCTAAACCATCTTTGTAATTTTCTAAGATGCTCACCCCTTCTGCTAAAGCAGTTGTCACTCCATACTCGACAGCGTGTTGGACCATTTTTACCAAATGTCCTGATCCAGTTTCACCGACTCGCACATAGCCGTCTGATGTAAGTCTTTGAAGTACGTGTTCTACCATTACAAAAACTCTTTTGTCGCAGCCAACACTCAGTTCAAATAAAGCACCACCGCCAGCTTTGATATGTTTGGTTAGTCCAACGTCTACATAATTTATACCGTATATTAGCAAGTCATCATGCCGTCTGACAGTTTCCTTAAAAAAACTATTGCTACCATCAATGATAATATCACCAGGAGTCAACATGATTCTAAGCTCCTCCACTACTCTATCCAATACGTCACTTGTTAATGCGAGCCATATAATACGTGGTGTGCTACCTTCGCAAGCTTGTATAGCACCTTTAAGACTGGTAGAACTTTCCAGTCCTTTTTTTTGTGCTCGGACTCTGGCTTCCTCCTCAATATCAAACCCAATCACCTTAAATCCACTTCTTCTAAGGAGAGAGCCAATCGATATACCAATCTCACCCAATCCTACAACTACTAACGTTGACGTTTGCTTTTTGCTAGACATCTTAAAATTATACAGTAGTTAGTCGAAAACCCGCCAAGTAATGCGGGCTTTCGATCAGGTAAGTTCCTACGATGCACCGCATCGCACTTTAATAATAACAATTGCAAAGTACATTGCCATTACGTTATCAACCATTCTAATATTTAAAGCGGAGACAAGTAGTCAAGTGGGTCTAAGTATCCGTCAATTGAAGAGAATGGGGACAATGCAGATCCACAACTTGTAACTGCTTTGAACTTGGAGAATTGTTGTACTGTCACAGCCTCACTAATGTAAACCGTAAAGTGTAGATGAGGGCCAGTAGAATATCCAGTATTTCCTGTAAAACCTATGACTTGACCGGTGGATACACTTTGACCAGAGTCTACCCCTATATGACTAAGGTGTGCAAACAGCGTAGACAGCCCATTTGGATGATCGACCAATATCCATTTACCCCACGAGTAACAACCAGGTACTAAGTCAGTGTTACCAGCTGCTCTAACTGTCCCACTAAGCGGCGCGTATAACTTAGTCCCAACCGGGGTACCCAAGTCCATACCGTTATGCACATTGTTTTTGTATGCTCCGCTTTGCATAGCAAAGCGGGTGTACCCGAATCTTTGGGTAATAATGTTGTTATCAAGCGGCCATCTAAAGACTGCCGTACCAGGTGAAGGAATTTTATTAGGGTCTAGTATAAATTGGATTTGAGATTCTATTTCTTGCACCTCAGCTAACAAAGTTTCCTGGGCGCTTACTTTTTGTTGCAAAAGTGTCTGGTATGTGGCTTCTTCACTCTTTGTGTTCTGCAAAAGCAGATTTTTTTCCTTCTTGTTTTCCGACAAAACGGCTTGCTGCCCAGAATACTGATTTTTTAGGCTCTCAAGTTCGGTCTTCTTGAAAGTTTCGTCTGTTTTTTTGCTTCGTAGGACAGTATTTAATGCAGTGAGTTTTTGCACTTTTTCTCGCATGCTATTTCTCACAGTATCGAGATCATCTATTTGACTCCAGAATTCAGCCAAATTATTGTATCCTAAAAAGACCTCTACTAACGACTCCTGGTCAGATTCAGACATCTTCCTTAGTATCTCCCCTACTGCAGCTCGACTATTAATAATTTTTCTCTCCGCATCATTGATTTCTAAAGTAAGCTTATCAATTTCTAAATCAGCATGGGCAATTTGGTTTTCTGTATAAGTAATATCGGCATTAATCTTTTTTCTTTCTAGTTCCAAACCCCGTATTGCTACCTCTAGAGTAGATCTCTCTGCTCCCACCTCAGCTAAGGCTGATTCATATTCAGCGATTTCTTTCTCGATGCTCTTAAGTCTGTCATTTCTCTCTTCTATTCTTGCCTGTAGTTGTTCAATAGTCTCTGCTTTAGTCTGGGAAAGAGGATAAACAAATGCCATGTTCACTAGGCATATTATTAGAAAAGGTAAAAAAACTTTACGCATTTGCTCATTCTACCACAGCACCAATCCGCTTAAGTGACTCCTCCTTACCTAGTATAAAAAGGCATGTGAATGGATCCGGCGATCTCTCTAAGCCCGTCAATGCAATCCGTAGAGGCCATAGAAGTTCACCCTTCCCTATCTCCTCTGCGTATGACCACAAACTGTCCTTAATATTGCTCACACTACTGAAATCACTGGCTGGGAGAACTTTTAAGCAATGTTGCAGTCTTGGAAATACATCTGAAACACTGATGTCATTCTTCCACTTCAATAGGTCATTTTCGAACTTTGGCTCCGAAAAGACAAAACTAAAATCTCCACTTTCAAAGAGCGATGAAACTTCATTGCCTAGAGTTACTCTTTCACGAAGACTAGGAAGGAGACGTTGAAATCGTCTGTTACTGGTATCTATGTGCTCAGGTAGCCATTTGGCTACGTAGGCAACATACTCAGAGTCAGTCATGCGATTCAGGTGCTCCTTGTTCAGCCATTGCAATTTTTCTTCATTAAAAATTGCTCCTGACTTCTGTACTTCAGATAGGTCAAAAACATTAACCAGTTCCTCTAAAGAAAAAACTTCTTGGTCAGTCCCGGGATTCCATCCTAAAAGTGCCAAGTAGTTTATCAAAGCAGAAGGTAGGTAGCCTTTTTCAATATACTCGTTGACAGATATTGCTCCATGCCGTTTCGACATTTTTGATCGGTCAGGTGCCAAAATGAGCGGCAGATGCGCATATTCTGGGCGCTGGAAGCCTAGTACTTCTTGAATAAGAATCTGTCGGGGGGTATTAGATATATGATCTTCCCCACGTATTACGTGGGTCACTCCCATCTCATGGTCGTCTACTACTACTGTAAAATGATACAAAGCATCATCTATTGAACGAGCAATGACAAAATCACCCAGTTCTGTTGTGTCAAAAGTTATGTCTCCTCTTACCAAATCTTTAAAAACGATTTGTTTGTTAGGGTTCTTTAGCCTGACAACCTCCACCATCACAGTTTCGTCCTGAATACTGGGTTCCCTGCTCACGTAGACCAAATTATCATCGATCGCCTTGAGCAGATATGTCTTATAGATTTTATGTCTTTCTGATTGTCTGACAACAGAATTTGCATTTTCCCAGACAATTCCAAGGTCTTGTAGTCCTTTTACTATT
>CAJWTE010000015.1 GCA_913046815.1 uncultured bacterium
CTCCCGCCACTATATTGCCCCACTGATCAGAACCTCCAATCTGGAGGTCGCAACCAAACTGTTTATGGAGCTGTAGATAATCGTAAGCTTGTAATATTGGATAAGCAAATTCTGTATATGACAAACCAACATCAGAGGTAAGCCTAGTAGCAATAGCATCTTTCTTGATTAGCTCCCCTACTGTGAAATGTTTACCTATATCCCGTAGAAAGTCTATGAATCCCAACTGCCCTAACCAGTCTTGGTTGTTTACAAATTTTATATCACTAGTACCAAGCAGGTGTTCTGCTTGTTTCTTTAATTTAGAAACCCTCTCATCAATCAAGTCCTCCTCCAACAAAACCCTTTCAGCATCTGGCTTTGGGTCACCAATACGTCCTGTGCCACCACCAACAAGAAATATGACCTTATGACCATGATTTACAAAATGGCGTAACAAAATCCAATTTACAAAATTACCTGCATGCGCAGAATCTGCCGTTGGGTCTATGCCATGATACACCGTTCTTTTACCACTATCTGTAATCTCTCCTAGGGATTCAGTACTAAACTGATGTACAAAACCTCTAGCTTTCAGTTCTTCTCCCAATGTCATAATAAAATATTACTCTATAAATCTAACATACAACAGCTAGACAAAGCATGCTAACATTGTTTTTATAACACCCTCCGATACTATGAAAAAAATTAAAAAAATAAAGCGGTGGGCCACCCATCACACAAAGGAGTTGGTTTTTGATTTAATCATCCTAATTATTGTGGTTGGCTTATTCGCTTTTGGTGCATTATTTATTTGGATTGCTACCCTCGACATACCCGACCTTTCGTCTTTTGACGACAGGAGAGTTCTCCAGTCTACAAAAATATACGATCGTACAGGAGAAATACTCTTATACGACCTTCACCAAGACGTAAAACGTACAGTTGTTCCTTTTGAGGAAATTTCCTTCCATATAAAGAACGCCACTGTTGCCATAGAAGACGATGAGTTCTATAACCATAGTGGAGTAGACTTAAGGGCAATACTTCGAGCGGTGCTTTCCAACCTGGCAACTGGAGACCTGTTGGGTGGTCAAGGTGGCTCCACAATTACCCAACAAGTAGTGAAGAATTCTATCTTAGAACAAGATAAGAAACTAACACGTAAAATAAAGGAGGCTATTTTAGCAATTCGTCTAGAACAAGTGTTAACCAAGGAAGAAATACTGAACCATTACCTCAATGAGTCACCATACGGAGGAACCATATATGGGATTGAGGAAGCCTCTCAAGCCTTTTTTGGTAAAGGTTCAAATGAAGTCAGCTTGGCTGA
Source organism: uncultured bacterium (assembly GCA_913046815.1). GTDB lineage: Bacteria > Patescibacteriota > Minisyncoccia > Phycocordibacterales > UBA918 > OLB19. The sequence goes on from CAJWTE010000015.1 coordinate 1,313, forward strand.
AGCTGCCTATCTAGCAGCCCTACCTCAAGCGCCTACCTACTTATCGCCATACGGTAACCACATAGATGCTTTGGAACAAAGAAAAAATTTGGTGCTTAAGCGGATGCAACTTAACGACTTCATAACGCAAGAAGAGTACGACGAAGCAAAGGATGAAATTGTTGAGTTTGAACCCCAGGCAGTTACAGGTATAAGAGCTCCTCACTTTGTAATGTATGTGAAAGAAAAATTGGTTGAAAAATACGGCGAGGAAGCGCTCTTACAAAAAGGTTTTCGAGTGATAACCTCACTTAATTGGGACATGCAAAAAGAGGCCGAGGCTATAGTGGTAGAGAAAGCAGCTTATAACACAGAGAACTTTGATGCCGAGAACGCAGGATTAATAGCCTTAGATCCACAAACTGGAGATGTCCTCGCAATGGTTGGATCGAGAGACTACTTTGACGAAGAAATAGATGGTAACTTCAATGTAACTTTAGCACCACGCCAACCCGGATCCTCAATTAAACCAATTGTCTATTCTTCAGCCTTGAGTGAAGGGTATACTGCCGACACAGTTGTATATGATGTAAAAACCCAATTCAGCACTGAGTGTGAACCCTACGACACCTCAAGTGAGATGCCATGTTACGCACCCAACAACTACAATGGCAAATTTTTAGGGCCCGTAACGTTCAGAAACGCCTTGGCTCAATCACTCAACATACCCGCAGTCAAAGCTTTGTACTTAACAGGACTAAAAGATGCTATAAAACTGGCATCAGATATGGGAATTACCACCTTAAACGATCCAGACAAATTAGGCTTAACTTTAGTTCTAGGAGGCGGTGAAGTGAAACTCCTCGAACACACGAACGCCTATTCTACACTTGCAAACGAAGGTGTTCATGCTGAAATTAGGCCGATACTAAGAGTAGAAGATGTACAAAGAAAAACTATAGAAGAATTTGAAGTTGAAGATGAGAGGGTTTTAGATAGAGACGTTGCCTTGACCATAAGTGACATACTATCTGATAACGAGGCCCGTACCCCTCTTTGGGGAGCCAATTCACTAGTGCATTTTAGTGATCGGGATGTTGCAGTTAAGTCTGGTAGTACCAACAACCTAAGAGACGCTTGGATAATGGGTTATACACCAAACCTGGCTGTTGGTACCTGGGTGGGTAACAACGACAACCGACCGATGGGAGGACGTCTCTCAGGACTGATTACAGCCCCAATGTGGAGAGCTTTTATGGACAAGGTTCTACCTATGATCGAAAACGAAGAATTTCCACAAGCTCCTGAAACACCTTCGGACATCAAGCCGATACTGCGAGGGGAATTTTTTGACACCGCATTCTTTGTAAGCCAATTACTAGACAACCCAGGAGAAACTCAATTGGATCTTGAGTTGATGGCGGACAGTATCCACTCCATATTACATTATGTTATAAAAGACGACCCTAGAGGCGAATACCCTTCAAGCCCAAGTGATGATGGACAATATAAAAGCTGGGAATATGGTGTACAACAATGGAAAAAAACTCAGTATGGTGGCCTGGTGAACTAAACTATTGTTTTAGGGGCGTTTTTTTCACCCAGACGCCCTTTGAGGTGATTGAGAATATCGTCCTTATGTAACATAATTTCATTTTTCACCATTCCTTTTGCGCGACAATAAAGAGTCTTTTGAAATGGTTTATACTCAAAGTCTTCTAAATTGACAGAGATTTGCAACAGGTCATCAACTACCTGTATTACCTCTTTTTTAACACTTGCTTCCGGAGCTTGTAATAAACTTTTATACTTTGAAAACAAATCATTGAGTTTTTTTACCCCTTCTCCTCTGGCCATAACTACTTGTTCATCGGCATTACAAGATATCTAAAAGTTTTATCGTTCACTCCTTCAATAACCATCGGCCTACCTACTCCAGCAAAGTGTAGGACAATGCTTTCGTCATTGATATGACTTAGAGGTTCAGACAAATATCTTTGATTGAAGCTGAGCGTAAGATCTTCCCCTTCAGTATTAGCAGAAACAGATTCTGTTGCAGTCCCCAACTCTCCACTGTTGGCTGATACAGTTAAATCATCTTTGGAAACAATCACTCCAACTTGGAAAAATTTATTAAGAAAGATATTAGTTTTTTTATAAGTTTGTGCTAAATCTTCCTTTAAAACGGTGCTGTGTGACACATACTCTTTCGGAATTATTTGAGCATAATCAGGAAAAGATCCGTTGGTTAATCTAGATGTTATATAAACCCCATCATCAAACAATAAAGCGAGTTGGTTTTCATTTGTTTTATATAAAGGGTCACCAGAGGAACTGTCCATGACCCTGACCAATTCAAGGGCATTTTTGTGTGGAATTAAAACTGAATCCTCAAAAACAACCCCTTTCTGCACAACTGTTTTCTCCATCAATCGAAAAGAATCAGTGGCAACAAAAGTTAGTGAGTGCTCTTTTTTTTGAAAAATAAAAACACTACCTAACTCTGGTTTAATAGATGACTGAGAAGCTGAAAAAGCCACAGCTTTTATCCCTTGAACGAATGTTTCTTTCTGAATTCTCTGCCCCTCGTTTGAAACTTTTGGTATTAGAGGAAAATCACCAGCAGGAATGGTATTTATCTCGGTTGTTGAGTTTTTACTTTCTACAACCAAAACCTCTCCTTCAGTCTTTAGTGTCACCTCAGCCTGATTACATAAAAAAACTGTTTGCGTAAGAAGACTTGCTGAGACAGCTACCACACCTTCCTCTTCTGTATTGGCTTCTAGTTCTACTTCAATACCAATCTCCAAATTTGTAGCTTTTAAAACAACTTTATTTTTTGTGACTTCTAACAACACACACTGAAGCACCGGCAAGGTTACATGTTTGGTACTGACCTTACTAACAAGTTCCAGTTTTTCTTTTAAAGTATTGGTGTGGAAAGTGACTTTCATTTTATTTATTTAATTCAAATTATACTCTCTATTATTAGTCCTGTGGATCTGTGGAAAAGCAAAAAATATGGCCTACTTTTTCATTAATACAAAGGTCTCTTTCGGTAACATCTTGTTGATTGCGGTTGGGTCGACAGTTGATAAGTTCAGGATAAGTGCAGACCAGTTTGTTTTTAGTTAAAAAAAATGATTCAACACGTGTTTTATTTGTTGTAGTTAGATACTTGTTCATACTTTTTTTAGCATTATTCACAACTTCTCCACTAAGTAAGAAACAACTTGTAGTCATCTTTACTTGAGTAATAATCTAATCTGTGCGATCTCCTCCTCTAGTTCAGGACTGTTCTTCATGTCATTTTTTACCTTCTCGCACGAGTGGATTACAGTAGTGTGGTCCCTACCACCCATTTTTTGTCCAATTGAAGGGTAAGAAACCTGAAAATCTTCCCGTAATATGTACATAATTAACTGTCGCGGCTTCACCACCTCTTTCTTTCTAGTTTTCTCATATATGGTTGCAGGTTCAATGTCGAAATATCTAGCCACTTTATCAACCACATCAGATACAGCCAGTGTTTTTCTTGGCCGGGTGTTGTTTTTAATAATTTGCTTCACTTCATCAATATTAAGGGTCCTCCCTAATAATTGAGATTGGCACATAATAGAATTCAAAGCTCCCTCTAGTTCACGTATGTTCCCTTCTATGGTGGTTGCCAGGTGTGTCACCACATCATCCTCCAACACAATTGAATTTTGCGCCGATTTTGCTCTAAGAATAGCCTCTCTTGATTCAAGATCAGGTGCTGGGATATCTACGATCATTCCTTGAGCGAAACGCGACTGTAGTCTTTCTTCTAACCCAGATAGTAAAGAGGGGTGTATATCACTAGAGAAAACAATCTGTTTGTTGTTGTCATGCATGGCATTAAACAGATGAAATAGTTCTTCTTGAGTTTTTTCTTTGTTAGCCAAGAATTGGATGTCATCCATTATTAATATGTCATATTGGCGGTACTTGTCTTTGAAGTTGTTGGCGGTACCGCTTTGTAGTGAGTTGAAATAATCAACAGCAAATCTCTCGCTGGTTACATAAAAAACCTTTTTGCCATTTTTTTTCAGTCTGTTCCCTACTGCTTGAATCAGGTGGGTTTTACCGTGTCCTGTTTTTCCATATATAAACAGAGGGTTGTATGTTACACCGGGTTTTTCTGCTACAGTCTTAGCCGCTGTGTGGGCCAAGGCGTTGAAGGGGCCGATAACAAAAGTTTCAAAAGTATATTTTGGGTTAAGGTTGTCGTTTTTATTTATGTAGTATTCCTCTAAAGGCAACGAAGCATTCACTGTTTGCTGCTTATCTTGCCTCTTGCTGTTTTTTTGCACTACTGCGTACTCAATACTGCGCACGTGCGGGGTTAATTCACGCAAAACTTTTAAAATCATCAGTTGATATTTATCAGCCAACCAGTCTTTCACAAACACACTCGGTGTGCCAAGTGTAACAGTGCCACCTTCTAGAGATACTATATGAGTATCTTTAAACCAGGTTTTGAAGTTGGCTGGAGTTATCGACAATTCTATTGCTACCAAAGCGTCATCCCACATCTTTTTCACATCAACCTGCTCAGTTTTAATTACTCCAGCATTGTTTGTGTGTGTTGGTGAGTACATAGATTAAGTATCAGAAATTCCTTAAACGTAGATTGAATTATACTAAGTTGGACTAGACTGTAAACTTTTTTACGTGGTGTGGTTAAGGGCGTCTTTTCTTACAGTGTTTGTGTCAAGTGTGTATAAACTGTGCATATCTATGAATAAGTAAATATGGGCTAGACTTCCCTTTTGTTCTCCTGTATAGTATTTCGCACTATGCCTAAAAGAACCTATCAACCGAGCCAGAAAAAGAGAATGACCACCCATGGTTTTTTGGTGCGGTCCGCAAAAAAAGCCGGAGCTAGGATTTTACGAAATCGTCGTCGTAAAGGACGAGCAGAGCTAGCAGTTAAAAAGAGTCGTTAACTTTCATGAGTGGTTGAACAAAAGTCTGGCTTTTAAGCCGGACTTTTGTTTGCTAAGCTTGATTTATGTTGAAGAAAAAACAACGTATGACAAAAAGTCAGTTTGACCACTACTTTAAGTCTGGTAGAAAAATACATGGTGAATATTTAGATATTATCTATACAGAATCTAAATGTTTTCATGGCGCAGTAGTGGTAGGAAAAAAGGTTTTCAAAAAAGCAGTTCTGCGAAATAAACTGAGACGGAGAATATACAGTATTTTATACAATCTACATAAAACACACGGCTTTTTTGGTGTTTATATAATACTATCTAAGCCCACAACTTCTAGGGCTGGTTTTAAGGAAGTACAAGCGGAAGTAAGAAGTTTACTTGCCAAGTCGGGTGTTACGCAGTTAGAATAGCCTAGTTATGTTTAATTATATCTGGCACACTTTTTTCTTTGACCCAGTCTACAACAGTCTGGTATTTTTTATTGATGTAATTCCGGGAGCAGATGTTGGTTTGGCTATCATCGCCACTACTATTTTAGTTAAAACAATACTCCTGCCTATTTCCATCAAAGCCGCCAAAACTCAAGTAGTAATGCGTGAGTTAGATCCTAAACTAAAAGAGATTAAAGAAAAATTTAAAGATAGTAAAGAAGAACAAGCCAAAGAAATGATGGCTTTATATAAAGACTCTGGGCTCAACCCATTCGCCAGTGTATTTTTAGTTTTGTTACAAATTCCGATTATCATCGCTCTCTATCTGGCTGTTATGCGAGGAGGTGGAGTACCGCTGCCAGATATCAATATAGACATTTTGTATAGCTTTGTCGCTTCACCTGAATCAGTCAATATGATCTTTTTAGGTATGATAGACATTACTACCAAAAGTTTACCTCTGGCTCTTATGGCAGGAATTGCTCAATTCTACCAAGCCAAACTTATCACACCTAAAATGGAGCCAAGAGAAAAAGGTGCTGCACCAGACTTCAAGGCTGATTTTCAACGTTCAATGCAAATACAAATGCGTTTCGTGTTACCGGTTATAATTTTTGTGGTGGCGTATACTATTTCAGCGGCGATTGCTATTTACTTCACCATCGGGGCTCTGACTTCTATTGCCCAAGAGTTGTATGTTAAGAAACACCGTTAGTTAGGAATAGCATCAATACAGTAAAAATAGATAGTATTACTTGTGCGAGTGTAACTTACTGTATCTCCACCAGCACCACCATCAGTACACTTTTTTTCCAGTGTCTGTGCAGCGGAGTAGATTTCCGTCTCTCCGACCGAAGAGTCAAAAATCTCTTCAAATTCCGAGGAAGAAATAGATAGTGTACTCCTGATATCATCTCTAGTGATCACTTTTCCAACATTACTGCTAATTAAAGACAATTCACTTCTGGATATAGAAGGCACTTCTGTAGAAGTAAATTGTACGTCCATTTTTTCTATTTCAGTTTCTATACTATGAAGTAATGCCCCATTGTCATCAACTCCTTTTGGTAAGGTACAAGTATTAGCATTGCTGAAATAGCTACCATTATCATTAAATACACCTTCTTTTTCTCTGCACCAGGTTGAACACCTGAACTCAGTTCGAACTATTGGACAGTTGACGGTCTTACAACCATAAGTACTGTTACATATTTCACTCAGTCTGACCTCTCTAGTTGATGCGTATCTCTCAACATTACTGTTAGTGGATTCTGCGTTGCGTAAAAAGTTGAAGTTAACCAAATCACGATTGATGGTTTGTAGTATTAGTACTGCTGACAAAACTATCAATAAACCAATAATAGAGTTTTGGATATCTTTCTTGGCACCTTCTTTTTTGGTAATGATGTCGGAGGTAATGTACTTCGCTCCAGCTCCAATAAGTTTCAGCACCGCTAACATGGCGGCTACCCCAATAGATAGTTTGTACAAAGCTTCTATGTATTGCTCTGTGGTGAGTGAGTTGATATCAAGACCAGGGATACCAACTAGTTTTACAAAACCAGTGTCGGCTCCCACCACTACTGCGGGTATTGAAAATAAAAACGCTATAAAAACAAAACTAAAGATTCGTGAAGTCATAAATCCATAAGGTGTTATCGTTTTTGTTGATAAAGATAAGATTGTTACCAAATTCTTGTAGATTCATTACATCAATCTCTCTTCCTACTAGCAGACTAGGGTTAGCAACTAAGTCAGCGCTACCGGCTAGTATGTCGACCAGCCAGAAGACATCATTAGAGTGCAGTAATCCTTTATACCAGTCTTCTTGGAATTGGTGAGATAAATCACCAATTGGTGCACCACACCAAATTTGGTTTGGGTTTTGGCTACTAAAAGTACATTTCTCGGGAATAACATTAAGAGCTAGAGAGTACTCTCGTCCGTCGTCGTTTAAAATAGCAAAACTGAACATATTTCTGTCTGTAGTATAAGAAATGATACTCCAGTTCTGGTTGTGTAGGGCGCTTAGACCAAAATGGTGAGTAGTTATCGGAGTGAGATTAAAACCTTCTGCTTTATATAATCCCCCAGGGAGCTTTGGACTGTGTCGATTGAATACAAAGTTGCCATCTCTAGCAAATATAACTTCGATGGACAAAAATGGAACTGTAAACAGAGTTTGTTGGGAGTTAGTAGACAGGTTGTATAGGTAGCCATCTGTGCCAGAGTTGGATTGCAAGGTGTATGCTAGGCCAGTGTCAGTAAATTGCCAATTTTGACTCTCTGGTGGCAAGTTGAAACCTTGCACACTACCGTCTGATCCAGGGTTATTAATTCTTCCTGCCAGTACCTCGCGGCTATATCCGTTGGCGCTTTTCAATACAACCTCTTCCCCTCTGTCACTAAAGACAGCTTCATTTACCCTGGGAATAGTCGTACCGGAGATGCGTGATTCTTGGCCCGTCTCCAAGTCCAATTCGTAGATATGTCCTGTTCCTTGCTCGGCATAGCGAATTTTGGTGCTAGAGGCAATGCTAGTAGCAACGAAACCTGCTACTGGGCGTACGGTCAGTTGCCGCAAAGGACTGTTGACGGCACCGATGGTAGAAAAGTCCTCACCCTCTTCTACTATTACTGGTGTGATCGGCTGGTCACTGGTTTCAAAGCCAAGATCAGCAAACAAATCGGATGAGCTTTCTGGAGCACCGAATAAGAAAAGGTATAGCCATACCAAAGCTATTAATATGAAGACAGAGATGCCGATGGTTACGAGTAGAGATTTCTTCATTATGTTTGATTATACATTAACGACATATAGATGGCTTGGGGGTAATAAAGCCACAAGGTACAAATTGTTCCTCAGAGTTAGGTAGTAACATTTTTACACTCTGACAGCCCGTGACTCCATCTTCATATAGACACACTTCTCCGACACCCACTACCGATATTATTTGTCCGTGAAATTCTCCTGCTTCTAACGAATATTCAGGTAAGGCGGGCTCGTTGTAGGTGTAGGATTGATTCCGATCATTTTTCAATGCTTCTTCAAAGAGTACTCCGTTACCAAAAATCCAGTCAATTGTGTCATCAGGGATGTCTTCACATTCTGCATAGCCAGCAATGACTTGTGTTGCCTTTTGCCCACAAGGACAATATGGATCAACTTCAAACTCACAAACAACATCCTCTCCAGCCTTACCAGATATATTGCTTATACACTCAAAGCCAGGTTCAGAAGAAGTGTAACGAATAGTTTCATTGCATGCACAATATGGACCTGACTTACTCCTGTCACATACTTCTCCTTCAGGCAAATCACCTAAACATTCTTTACGACCATCGTACGCATTGACTCTATAATTTTCACAACTAGTAGTCTCGTGTCTCTGTACCAAACTATTCGTTTTTGGTGCATCACGGAAGGCGGTCAATTGTACTAGGTTAGGGTTAATTGTTTCTAAAATAGTAACAGCGCCAATCACTATAAGTAATCCTAGTAGTGAATTGCGGATGTCTTTCTTGGCTTGTTCCTTGCTGGTTACCACATCGGATAGTATGTACTGCACACCAGCATAGATTAGTCTTACGACAGCAGCGAACGCAGCAACAGATATGGCTAATATATATAAAGTGTTGATGTACTCACCAGTGGTTAAAGCTGAAGCGTCAAGACCGGGTATACCTACTAAAGGTACGAAGTCTGTCTCTCCTGCTGCCAGCACTTTATAGGGTATGAGTATCAGTGTAGTGGCAAGTAGTGTAAAAGTAAAAGTCCTCATTAAAAACTCATTTTAAAATTACCATAAGCACCTTGTAGTAGTTCGGACAAGTTTCTAATATGGAATTCAATATCAAACAAACCACTACCTCCCCCATTTTGTAAAACAATATTTTGCTGATCAAGATTAGGATTTTCCGTGGTTTTACCATCAATGCTCCACTCTAGTAAGACGTTTTTTTCTAAAATATCTTTATCCATATAGTACGGTTCCGCCCTGACTGTCACTTCGTCTCCTACCAGCTTGTAGATATTTCCGGTGCTAATCATAGACAAGCCGCGGAGAGGGTTGTCGGGGTAGAAAATTATCTCCGGTGTTGCTATTGGAATCGAGATGCTTTTACTTATCACCACTTGTCCACTTGCGTCACTTACATCTACACTAATATTGGCGTTCTTACCCATAGGCATGGTGAATCGGGCAATATACCTGCCTTGAGTGGAGCCACCAAAAAGTACTTTGTTGTTCAATTGCCAGGTATAAGAAAATTCATTCACTCCCCTACCGTCACCGAAGCTTGGTATGGCCACAATCTGTACTGTACTACCGTTAGAAGGCAAGGGTCGTCCTTGGTAGAACTCTGGCACCAAAGTGTTGGCGTCTATAATAATGTCCAATTGTCCCGGAGTTATGGTTTTTTGGGTTGAAATAACTTGTCCGTTTTTCAATGTCACTAGTGCCTCGACTGAAGTTGCTTCGCCAAGTTCACCCACCTCAATTTGGATAATACGTTGGTTGCTAAACCCTTCTACTATAGTGCCATTAACTTTCCAAGTTATAGAAGCTCCGGTAGTGTCGTAAGTGTAGGCACTAAGTTCCACCGTTACTTCTTCGCCAGCACTAGGGTAACGAGGAGACGTTGCTAGTTGGGCATTTTGCGGTACGTTAAGTTGGGCTCCAGTTACAATCGGGAAAATGAAGATTAAAAGCAAAAACCAAAAGAATGAATACTTTCTCATTCCTTAAAGCATAGCACAAGCACTGATAGCAGTTTATGAGCTTTCTCCAAATAACTCACCCATTGATGACACCGTAGAGAAAACAATAGCTATAGGTAGAAAATGTATAATTGGCACACAACAAAGTACCAGAGAGATTATCAGACCAGTTTGATGATCTTTGTCCGGATATACTTTTTTAAGCTTAAAGTAAACAAGCACTACCCCAGCTATACTAACTGCAGAAATAACCAACCAGGCAAAATAGAAAACTTGTTCACCGCTAACAATAAAACTTTCTAGCCAATCTATTACTTCTGCCGTCCAGTCCCAGAGGCTGTTTTTAGCATAAATCCATATTAACCCAAGCATTTCCACGCAAGCAAAAAATAAACTATTTAACCAAATGAAGTACAGTGTACTTGTAATCTTAGCCATCTCCATTATTTTTTGAGGTTGCCGTGCAGATTCGTTAGTTTGACTAGATTCAATAGCACTTCTAAGACTTTTTCTTACCAAACCATTCCTTCCTAGCTGACGCATTTTAGCTACGGCATGATTATTATTTTGGGTACTTCCAACTCCGACATTGTTGTTGTCGCTCCTTTTTCTTTCTAGTCGGGCGTTCCGGGTTCGTTCAATTGAGCTATAACCTTCCTGTGCCTGGCGGTGAATCTCGTCTACAGTACTTCGCCCCGCGACTCTGATTAAGGATCGTTGTTTTCCGCCGCGCATACCAGCAGTCTTAGCGGCAGTAGACCCCCCCTTCTTAACAGCCGCGTTTTTCGCTTTGTTTTGGACTGCCTTTTTTGCTATAGATCGCCCAAGCAGTTGCCACACCATATCTTACTCTCGGCTAGCTTTTAGATCCTCTTTGGCTTTTCGTATCTGCAATAGTTGAGATGGGTCTGAAGTTATAATTTGGTCCTCTGTATATGAAGCTATCACTTTAATCGCTACATGTTTAAGACCAGCAAAAAATATACCTTCTCCAACGCTACTCTCCAACAGAAGCATTTTTTCTTCGTCCGTTAGATTAAAAGTGGCCTGGATGTTATCGATCGCTGTCGGGGATTGCTTCATCAAGAGCTGAAGCGACGAGTTAGTGATCATGGGAACTCCGTAAGGTGAGCGGAGAAAGTCGTCTACGTCTTGAGTAATAGTAGATAGCCCTAGGTAGTATTTCCTGCCTCGCTTAGCCAGCATAAACAAGAATGATGCAGTGTCCTCGCTTTTCATCATCCACCAAGCCTCGTCTATTACTAAGAGACGTTTTTGTAGTCGACGTCGAATAGCACTCCATATA
>CAJWTE010000016.1 GCA_913046815.1 uncultured bacterium
TGGCTTTTGCCAGAAGATGTAGATTTCAAACCAACCGGAGAAGCACCTTTAGCCAAAAGTGAGGAGCTGAAAAAGCGCACTGAAGAAATTTTCGGTGCCGATTGGACACCAGAAGTAGAAACACTCGATACTTTTGTAGATTCTTCTTGGTATTTTCTGCGTTACTTAGATACAGAGAACAATACCAGCCTTTCTGACAAGAACAGGCAAGAAGACTGGATGCCGGTAGACATTTATTTTGGCGGAGCTGAACACACTACTATGCACTTGTTGTACTCGCGTTTTTGGCAAAAGGCATTGTTTGACATGGATCTAGTCATGCATAAAGAGCCATACAAGAAAAGAATCAACAGGGGACTTATTCTTGGCCCTGATGGCAATAAAATGAGTAAAAGCAAAGGAAACGTAATTGATCCCGACGAACAAGTAGCAAAGGTGGGTGCTGATACAGTAAAAATGTATCTTGCGTTTATGGGCCCATATGCTGAGACCGCCAACTATCCTTGGGACATGGGTGGTATAGCTGGAATCCGTCGATTTTTGGAGCGAGTGAATGGTCTAAACGAGCATCTCACAGAGAAGGAATCCGATGCTGTGCGCAGTGAGTTGCACAGAGTGATTAAGAAGCTTCGGCGAGATATACCTGAATACAAGTTCAATACGGCCATCAGTTCAATGATGAGTTTTCTAAACTTGGCAGAAAAAAATGGGTTGAGTAGGAAATCTTACCTAATCTTTCTTAAACTACTAGCTCCCTTTGCTCCACATTTATGTGAGGAACTTTGGAGTCAGGCTGGCCACAACACCTCTGTGCACATTGAAGAGTACCCAGAGTTTGACAGTAGTCTCACTACAAAAACAGAAGTTACTATTGGCGTGCAAATCAACGGTAAGCACAAGGGTGAAATAACATTGTCTCCAGATGCTAATGAGCAAAAGGCAGTAGCCCTTCTAAAGGCAAACGTAGAGCTGATGAGTAAGTTGGATGGGGAGGAGATAAGAAAAATCATATACAAACCTGGTAAGATACTCAATCTTATCGTATAGATTTAAGGGGGTAGACACAATCAGAATCACATGTTATAAAGGTAACAACGCATAGAGCTAACTACGATTTATTTACTAACTATGATTACTTTCAAACCAAAGCAGGTATCAAAGAAGTTGCTGTCAGTTTTGCCAGACCGTGCTCGAGATGTTCTCGAAAAGCGTTATGGCGTGGGAAAAAGCTCTGATAAACATACTTTGGAGTCTATCGGCCAAACTTACGGAATTACCCGCGAGCGAGTCCGCCAAATAGAAAATTACGGTATTAAGTCCATTCAGAAATCTACAGTCTATGGAGAGTTTGAACCAATCTTCACAGAATTAAAATCCGCCATTGATGAGTTGGGAGGTGGTATGGTTGCTGAGAATGCTTTACTAGAAGAGCTCACTAAGGATGAAGTCACAAGAAATCATCTTTATCTCTTGCTGGTTTTAGGTGATGTTTTTTATCGAACAAAAGAGAATTCCTATTACACTCATCGTTGGTATACCGACAAAAAGATAGCAGAAACTGTAGAGAAAGGTTTAAAAAACATATACCGTTCACTTGATAAGGATGAGCTAATTTCTGAGGAGGAAATATTAAATCGTTTTCGTGATGAGTTGATCGAGATTGCTGATAAGTACGACGACGCCGTACTTAAAAAGTGGTTGCTTATATCAAAGGAAGTAGCCAGTAATCCTTTAGGTGAATGGGGTCACGCTACTTCACCTAATGTAAAGGTTAAAGGGGTACGAGACTATGCTTATTTGGTGGTCAAGAGACATGGTTCACCCATGCATTTTCGTGAGGTCGCGGAAGCTATTTCTGAATTGTTTGCTCGTAAAGCTCATACTGCTACTACTCATAATGAGCTAATTAAAGATGATCGTTTTGTTTTAGTTGGCCGTGGTTTGTATGCACTCACCGAATGGGGATATGCAGCGGGTGTTGTAAAGGATGTTTTGAGAGATATCCTAGAAAAGGAAGGTCCTTTGAGTAAAGATGAGCTGATTGATAAAGTTAGAAAAGAAAGATACGTAAAAGATAATACCATAGTGGTGAATCTTCAAGACAGCAACCTTTTCAAACGTCTTTCAAATGGAACCTACTCGCTGGTAGAATAATTTTGAACAACGGGTCGTCAGTCTGACGACCCGTTGTTGTACAATATAGACGTGGACTATAAAGACATAATTAAAAGAGTGCCCGTTCTTGGATTTGTGGTTGGTTGGCTTGCCTCAAATAACGCTGATTACGGAGGACTGCTGGCCATCACAGGAGTTTCGATGCTTGTGTTTGTGGGAGTTTCTGGTGATGTTACCTGGACTCAAATGGTAGCTTTTACTATAGCATTTAGTCCAGTCTGGATCACCTATTTTGTATTCAAGCTTTTTTACTGGAAGTGGATGGATCAAGTGGGTAAGAACTTTTCCATTCAGAATGGACGCACGACGCTACGAATTAAGCTCCCCGAAGAAGTGAGTAAGTCACCCGAGGCAATGGAATTTGTAATTTCGCAAATTCATAACACTGCTAATCCTGATAACTTAATGCAAACTTATTTACAAGGAAAGAGACCTTTAAATTTTAGCTTGGAGTTGGTATCTATAGGAGGCGAAGTACGATTTTACGTTAATTTACCAACATTAAAATCTAAACCTGCATTTGAAGCTAATATGTATGCCCAGTACCCCGGCGTGGAAATTATTGAAGAGTCAGTTGACTACACAAACGAGATTCCACTAAATAGTAATGAATGGAGCTGGATGTCTTTCCATATGGGAAAGAAGAAGGATCAAGAGTTTCCGATCAAGTCTTTTAGAGAGTTTGAACTAGATAGGATGCCAAAAGAGGAAGAGAAAGTGGATCCAATTACACCTATGCTGGAAGTGATGAGCTCTATCGCGCCAGATGAGCGGATTTATGTTCAATTCATTATCAATTCATTTCGAAAGGATTCGTTTAAAAATGGACAATTAGTCACCAAAGAGGGTCCTGATTGGTCAGAAAAAGTACATGAGTTAATCAATGAGATGATGAATCGCGACCCAGATACCAAAGCTGCAAAGGAAGGTGGTGGAGCTGAAGAGATAGCTCGTCTTACGAGTGGTGAACGGGATGCTATACACGCCATGGAACGCAATGCCGAGAAGTATGCATACCGTACGGGTATCCGGTGGATGTATTTTCATAAAAAAGATAAATTTAACTCAGATCGAATTAATCCAATGATTCGAGTTTTCAGCCAGTGGGATATAATTGGAAGGAACATGATAGGTGTGAAGTGGCGTACTGATTTGCATTATAAAGATCTTATCCCAGGGTCGTATAGGAAAATTGAAGCATTCAAAGCTCAGGAATTTAAAGAATATAAGTTAAGATTGTATTTTCCAAAGGAGCAAGGTGATTATCCAAAAATATTTACTGCTGAAGAATTGGCATCCATATATCACCTACCAGGCAAGGTTGCCCTAACACCATCACTTAGCCGTGTTGGGTCAACAAGAGGTGAAGCTCCGAGCAACCTGCCAATATCTGATTTACCGACCCCATAGATATGAATGTGAATTTGTACATGGAGTCTCTTTTGAGAAGATTTGAAAGGAATAGACAGTGGATTAGAGTCGTTGGCACCCTATTAATTGCTGTAAGTGTTGTATGGATTTTTTTTCTATTCTCTACTCCCGAAAGTACCTACCCAAAGAAAGTAGAAATCCCTTTTGGCGCCACTGTAGCGGAAGTGGCTAATCAAATGAAGTATGAAAAGGTGGTCAGATCAAGTGACTTGTTATTTTTATGGTTAATGGTTTTTGGTCAAACAGATAAGATTAAAGCTGGGGAGCATATCTTCATTGAGCCACTACAAATATGGGAAGTCGGCAGTCACTTGTCTAGCTACACTCCGTTATCTCAATCTATATCAGTAACCTTTCCTGAAGGCTTTTCTGTGGAAAAGTACGCTCAGATCCTATACGAGGCGAGCGCTAACTTTGACCCGCAGGAGTTTGTTGAAAAGGGCACGTCATTTGAGGGTTATTTATTTCCTGATACCTATTTTATACCAGTTACCTACAGTACAGAGGATGTACTAGTCCTATTAACTGAGACTTTTAACAGCAAGGTGCCTGACTTAAACCATGAGTTCCTTAGTCCGGAAGAAGTGATCATCCTTGCTTCAATAGTTGAAAGGGAGGCAAATTCTTTTGAGTCAATGAAAATGGTTTCTGGCATACTCCAAAATCGATTAGAGATAGGTATGCCACTGCAAACAGATGCGACTTTGGAGTATATTCTTGATAAGTCTCTGACAGAGCTAACAAGGGCAGATTTGGAATTTGAGTCACCGTATAATACTTATACGCACAACAGTCTAACGCCCACACCTATTGGAAACCCTGGTCTAGCTGCCATTGATGCCGTTCTATATCCGCATGAAACTAATCATTTATATTATATTACTGACAATATCGGCACCTTTCACTATGCCAGCACTTACGAGGAACATCTGCAAAATGTAGAGGTCTATTTACGTTAGTTTTTAACTGTGCTATATCTCAATGACGCAATATGAAGAATGAGCAAACTGTTTTTGTTGGCCTGTCCGGCGGAGTTGATTCATCCGTTGCTGCCGTACGCTTGCTAAAGCAAGGGTACAACGTCGTAGGTGTGTTTATCAAAGTATGGCAACCTGATTTCATCACTTGTAACTGGGAGGAAGAAAGACTGTCAGCAATGAAAGTGGCTGCGAAGCTCGATATACCTTTCCTGACATTTGATGCAGAGGATGCCTATAAGAAGAAAGTTGCTGACTACTTTATCAGAGAGTACAGCGCTGGGCGTACTCCAAATCCAGATGTCATGTGCAACCATTACGTTAAGTTTGGTGTTTTTCTTGACTTCGCACTGGCTAAAGGAGCTGACTATATTTCAACAGGACACTATGTTCAAAGAAAGAATGACCAGCTACACAGAGGAGTCGACGCAGAAAAAGATCAGTCATATTTCCTTTGGTCTTTATCACAGAAGCAACTCTCACACAGCTTATTTCCAATTGGTGATAGTGTAAAAAGTGACATTAGGAAAGAAGCGGAGGAAGCGGGGTTACTTACTGCTGAGAAGAAAGATAGTCAGGGCATTTGTTTTTTGGGACAAGTCGATATCTTTGACTTTCTAAGTCACTTTATTGAGTTGACCGAGGGTGATGTTGTAAATGAGCAGGGAATGACGGTAGGCACTCACAAAGGAGCACTGGTTTATACTATTGGGCAACGACATGGGTTTTGCATTGACGGTGAGTCAAATAATGGTAAAAGCCATTTTGTAATTGGGAAGGATGTGACAAAGAATACGATCACTGTTTCCCCCGAAGAGCCAGTTCTTGAAACTGGTAGAAAACTATTGCTGACAAAGACAGTTTGGCGACAGCCCTTGAGGCCAGACGAGAGTTATGAGTTGCAGTATCGATATAGGCAGAGACCTGTTCCAGTAATGGCTGCAGACGTCTCAGATGGAAACACGACTCTCTCAATCGCAACTGAAACGAGTCTACCGGCCATTGGTCAATCCGCTGTGGTTTATAGAGGCACTCACTGCTTGGGCGGTGGTATTATAGACAAGTGTCAGTCTTAGTCACAAAAGCAGATGGAACCACGGAAGCTTTTTCAGTTAGTAAGCTTAAACGCTCACTAAAAAGGTCTGGTGCGGGCACAGAAGAAGTAAATGAAATAGTCGGTAAGGTAAACAAAATCCTCTACGATGGTATTAGAACCAGTGAAATATATAGACGCGCCTTTGAATTTTTGCGGATTAGCGAAAAGCCGACTGCTGCGAGGTATTCATTGCGACGTGCATTATTTGGTTTAGGGCCAACAGGATTTCCTTTTGAAGATTTCTTGGCTCAACTTTATGAAACAGAAGGATACAGCACTAAGACGAGAGTAAAAATTATGGGTCATTGCGTGGAGCATGAATTGGACGTCACTGCTTTCAATCAGGAAGATTCTTTTGTGACAGAAGCTAAGTTCCACTCAAGGCCGAGCATTAAGTCAGACTTACAGATTGTTATGTATTGCTACGCTCGTTTTTTGGACCTGAGGTCTCGAAAAGTATGCCCTAAAGATCAATGTGGAATTCAAAAGTTTTGCGTGGCTACTAACACGAAGTTCACACAAACAGCAGAGTATTATGCTGAATGTGTCGGAATTGATTTGCTTAGCTGGGATTACCCTAGAAACAACAATTTACACGATAGGATCCAGAAAGCAAAAATATATCCTGTGACGGTGCTGCAAGAATTGGACGTGGGGCAGAGACGAGTTCTTCTGCAAAGGGGAATAATTACGTGTAGGTCTTTATTGCAAAACGAGAGACAGTTGAGGCATTTGCATATATCTCCCAGTAAAGTTGAGGCGGTAATTTCTGAGGCTCGTCAACTATGCTTAGACAGGTAGTTATTGTTATAATTCAATCATTAAACGATAACGATAATTCTGCATAGTTATATGACTGAGCTTAATCAAGAAAATAAAAAGACGATTTCAGCATTTGCAGCTGGACTATTAGTGGGCGCACTTTTGGTTTGGATTTTTACTGGTGACACCAACCCTTCAAAAGAGATAGTAGGTACTGACATGGAGGAATCAGCTAGTGTAGATGAAAATAGCAAAGATACTAATGTCACCTTTAGCCTTGGTACTCCTGATTCAACCCCGACACTAACCGTTGGTGAAGGGTTGGTTTCAGTAGATGGTCAAAGTGCGGGTAATACCGTCATTCTCAACAGTGCTAGTTTTCCTACAGATGATGGGTGGGTGGTAGTCAGGACTTATACCGATGGTCAGCTAGGTAATATTCTAGGGGCTGCGCGCTATAGCAAAGCCGAAAGTTTAGTACCAACAGAAGTTTCTCTTTTAACTCCAACATTGGCAGGTAAGACATACGCCGTTGTATTTTTCTCTGATGACGGCAATAAAGCATTCAATTTGGATGGGGATGCACAATTAGATACCCGACTAAATACTTTTACAACCAAATAAATTAATTGCTGCAGAAATCTGCGGCAATTTATTTATTAGCTCATGATATACTCCAATAATGTCGAACTACATATCTAAGTACAATCCAAACAGAGGTTCAGATTGGAATTATGGAGGAGCAAAGTGGCGCTTGTCCCGTTCAAAAATAGACTTGTACTGTGAGTGTCCACGGTGCTTTTATCTTGATAATAAGCTTGGTACCAAGAGGCCTGGTTTTCCGGCTTTCAATCTTAATATTGCAGTAGACGAACTATTCAAGAAAGAGTTCGATACTTACCGTAAGTCTGCTATCCAGCATCCATTGATGGCTAAATACGGAATTGACGCTGTACCTTTTGCGCATGAAAAAATTGAGAGTTGGCGAGATAATTTTTCCGGTATTGAGCACTTGCACGAAGAGACAGGTCTCGTAGTCTCAGGCGCTGTTGATGATATATGGCAAAGTCCTGATCAATCTCTTATGATTGTTGATTATAAAGCGACCTCAAAAGAGGGTCGAATTGAGAACCTGGGTGACTCTCCGTGGGAGATACAGTATCAGCGACAGTTGGGTGTGTATCGTTGGCTACTCGAAGCAAACGGCTTTGAGGTACAGTCCAGAGGATACCTAGTTTATGCTAATGCAGATAAGACCACGGATGTTTTTGACGATAGACTCAGTTTTGAAACAACAATCGTGCCAGTAGAGACTACTACTGACTGGATTGTCCCAACGCTACATAGCATCAAGAATACTCTGGAAGCCCAGACCTATCCAGAGTCGGGAGAAGGGTGTGACTACTGTCCTTATCGAGACGCATGCGGGAAAAAGCTTCAAGCACTACATAAAAAATAGTATGAGTGGATTCAAAGAAAAAGTACATGAGGTGGTTAAAGCTATTCCGGCCGGACAAACTCTGTCTTATAAAGAAGTTGCCAATATGGCTGGCTCACCTAAAGGGTATAGAGCAGTTGCCAATCTAATGGCAAGGAACTACAATCAAGACATACCCTGTCACAGAGTTGTGCGAAGTGACGGTGCCTTAGGAGGGTACAATCGCGGTGGTGAAGTTGTCAAGAAAGCCAAATTAGTAGCAGAGGGAGTTAAATTTTAAATATGGATGAGCAACAATTACAACAGGCAGAAGAAAGATTAAGAAAAACGGAGGACGAGAGAAGAGTTCTTGTACAAAACATAGAGCGACGCCGAACAGAAATCGATAGGGATAAAAGAGCGAGGCGGGATAGTATTGACAGAGAATTCGCAGCAAAGCTGAAGTTAGCAGAGCAGTGGCGAGATGATCAGTTTGCAAGCTTGGATAAGGGGACTGAGGATTCTCTAAAGGAAGATTCTCTTAGAATAATGAAACTTGATAAGCAAGTACAGGCTATTAATAGAGAGATCGACAACCTTCGCAGAGGATAGCCATGTACACTCCGAAAATCGAGAAGGCACTTAGAGCTGCTAGCTTACTGCATGAAGGTCAGTATAGGAAAGGTTTGGGTAAGCCACCTTACGTCACTCATTTGGTAGCTGTAGCCATGATAAGCCTTGAGTTTACTAACGAGGAAGACATTATAGTAGCAGCTCTGTTACACGATACTATTGAAGATACTCCCTATACTGTTAAGGAATTGGAAGAAGACTTTGGTGAAAAAGTGTGTGACATTGTTGTAACTTTGTCTGAGCCAAAAGAAGTCTCGGATTGGAAAGAGAGAAAAGACTGCTACTTGAATCAACTAAGGAAAGCCTCTCCTAAAGCATTAATAGTGGCTTGCGCTGATAAAATTCACAACATGCATAGCATAGTTGATGATTACAAAGACCATGAGGACAGGTTTATAAGGGAATTTGGAGGATCACTTTCGCAGAGATTGGAGCAATACCAAAATTTTGCTAACATTGTGAATAAGCAATTGGAGAATGATATAGTTCATGAGTTCAATCGAGTGTTCAATTTGTATAAGGATTTTTTAGTTGATATAGAAAACAACAATGTCTCGAATTAGTAAGAAGAGTAAGAATATTAAAACTGACTGGAATTTAAGAGGTCTTTTTTATCGCAATGAGAAAGACACTCAAATAGCCAAGGATTGGCAACTGACAGCTGCGGCATACGCCAGCTTCGAGAAAAAGTATAAGTCAGGAAATTACTTGCGAAGTAGTAAGAGGCTACTTGAGTCTCTACAATCCTATGAGACTCTACAAACACTGCCGACAGCAAAGGCTGCTTATTATTTCTACTATCGGAAGGAGTTGAATTCTGGAGATCAAGTTGCAGCCAGAGAACTTAACAAGCTTGAACAAGCTTTAGCTAAACTGGAGAACTCGATTCTTTTTTATGAAGTAGGTCTAGCTACCCTTCCTCCTTCTAAGAAGAGGTTGTACCTGAAAGACAAAAAACTGGCCCACTTCCATACTTTTTTACGAAGAATTTTTGCTGAAGGTGCGCACACTCTCTCAGTACCAGAAGAGAAAATAATGAACTTAAAGTCATTGCCAGCAAGAAGTTTATGGATTTCTGCAACGGAGAAAATTTTAAATCAAAGAGTTGTTAAAGTTGGGAGGAAAGAACTACCTATTCATGGGGCACTAATGGGTTATATGGATAAACCCATCCGAGAAAGGCACGCGATATTTGATGCCACTGCAAAAGTACTGGAATCAGTAGCGCCTGTGGCTGAAAGTGAACTTAACGCTATTTACATAGACAAGAAAATTTCTGATGAGTTACGGGGCTATAGTCTTCCTTATGAGGCTACAATTCAAGCTTATGATCAATCAATACAAAGTTTGGATGTATTGAGATCGCTTATAACTACCCGTGGCTATAGGCTGAGTAACAAGTTCTACACCATAAAATCTAAGTGGTTGGGAAGAAAGTTGACTTTTATAGACAGAAGTGACGGCAAAACGAGATTGCCAGTTATAGAATTTGAAAAGGCTGTTGATATCTGCCGCGAGGTTTTTTATGAGGTAAATGAGGAGTACGGTCGTATATTTGACACTATGTTATGCAGTGGTCAGATTGATGTCTACCCTAAGAAAGCAAAAGGTGGCGGTGCTTTCTGCAGCAGTGGTGTGAATCTGCCTACCTTAGTTTTTCTAAATCAAAGCGATAGTTTGGATGGCTTAAGGACTTTAGCTCATGAAATGGGTCATGCGATTCATGCATACCGTAGCAAAAATCAGTCTCCATTGTATGAAGGTCACTCAATCGCTACAGCAGAGACGGCAAGTACCTTCTTTGAAGGATTAGTGGTTAGAAGGATGATTGAAAAAGCGAGTGGTAAGGAGAAGGTTGAGCTTCTAAACAAGTATATTTCTGACAATCTGGCCACAATTGTTATGTGCATTGCTCGTTTTGAAATAGAGTTAGAGTTCCATAATAAGGTAAGAGAGGGAGGAGAATTGAGTTGGCAAGACATGCAAAAAATTTACTGCAAGCATATGAAGAAGTTTGCTGGCCCTGACATTGAAATACGCGACAAGGATGGGCTACACTTTATTTACAAGCCTCACTACAGACTCAACTTCTACCAGTACTCATATTCTTTTGGCAGTTTGATGAGCAACATAATGCTTGGACGTTATCTTAAGAACTCAGATTTTAGAGTTGAACTTGATCAATTCCTCTCTGCTGGCGAGACCTTGTCAGTTGATGAGATTTTTTCATCTATCGATATTGATGCTGGAATGCAAGCTACTTTGGAGGAAGGGCTGAGTTTATTAGAGCAGGACATGATGGAATTTGCTAAGCTTACACGAGTATGATTTTACTTTGGGGCATGACATTAAGCTTATTGGGGAAACTTGTGCTGGCGCTTAGTATCCTTCTGGCACATGGAAAAATATCTCACACCCATGAAATAGACGAAGAAGTTTTGCATACTTTCAAATTGGAAAAAGTTATGGGACTAGTAGGGATCTTACTTTTAGTGGTCGGGTATATTTTTGAAGTGCATTCCTTTGGAGGCTTTTCAGCCTTGTTTCATAATTAAATAATGCTAGTCTACTTACGATGTCAGGCAACTCAATAAGACAAAAATTTTTAGATTACATGAAAGGGAAGGGACACGAGATTGTTCCGAGTTCCGCTCTTGTACCGGAAAATGACCCTACTACACTTTTCACCGGTAGTGGAATGCAACCAATGGTGCCTTACCTCTTGGGCGAGACTCACCCAAAAGGAACGCGAATTGTAAATTCACAAAAATGCTTTAGGGCGGAGGATATAGAGGAAGTTGGTGACAATAGACATACAACTTTCTTTGAAATGTTAGGCAACTGGTCATTGGGTGACTATTTTAAGGAGGAGCAGATCCCATGGTTCTATGAATTTTTGGTCGATGAGCTTGGTTTGAATCCAGAAAAAGTGTATGTCACTGCATTTATTGGAGATGAAGAAAATAGTCTCCCTAAAGACACTGAAACAGTACAAATATGGCAGAAGCTATTTACCCAAAGAGGAATTACAAGTGCCGTTGCAGAAATTGGTACTGAGGAAGATGGTTACAAGAGAGGTATTAAAGAAGGTGAGCGAATATTTTACTACGACAGTAAAAAGAATTGGTGGAGCAGAGCTGGCGTACCAAACAGTATGCCAGCAGGTGAAATAGGAGGGCCTGATAGTGAAGTATTTTATGATTTTGGTACCGAACATGACCCAAAATTGGGTGAGTTCTGTCACCCCAACTGCGATTGTGGCCGATTTATGGAGATTGGCAACTCAGTTTTCATGGAGTACATAAAGACAGAGAACGGATTTGAGAAGTTGCCAACCCAAAACGTGGATTTTGGTGGTGGGCTAGAGAGAATTGCTGCTGCTGTTAACGACACACCAGACATGTTCGAGGTCGATCTTTTAGGTAACATTATCCAGGCATTAGAAACTTTTTCCGAAAAGGAGTACGCTGAGAATAAAGATGCATTTCGCAT
>CAJWTE010000017.1 GCA_913046815.1 uncultured bacterium
CTCTCGTAAAAAAGCCTATTTTAGCTGACGAGGATGTGGATGGTTTTTCTCGAGCTATGATGAGACCCGAACAGCTAGAAAGCTTTAAAACTAACAAAGAAATAGATTTCTCTTATCAACATGCTGAAAGAACTCGCTTTCGCGGAAACGGCTTCTATCAAAAATCTAATATGTCGGTAGTGCTGCGTCTTATTCCTCAAGCTATACGCAGTATTCAAGAACTTAACTTACCTCCTATACTTGAGACTTTTGCGATGCGCCCACAGGGTTTCTTTTTGTGTGTAGGTCCGGTAGGACAAGGTAAGTCCACAACCTTGGCTGCGATGGTTGAGCTTATTAATCAAACCAAGTCAGATCATATTGTAACCATCGAAGACCCTGTGGAATACGTCTACGAACCAAAACAGTCTCTCATCGACCAAAGAGAAGTGCGTATTGATACAACTGACTTCAAAACTGCCTTAAGTGCGTCCTTTCGGCAGGATGTAGATGTGATTCTGGTAGGTGAAATGAGAGATGCGGATACGATTGCCACTGCTGTGACTGCAGCTGAAACTGGTCATTTAGTCCTTTCAACTTTACATACTAACAATGCTGCACAGACCATTGACCGTATCATTGATAGTTTTACTGCAGCTCAACAAGACCAAATTCGTGTTCAGTTGGCCGGTTCTTTAGCGGGCATTTTCTCACAGCGTCTAATTCCTCGCATTAGTGGTGGTATGATTCCTGCTTACGAACTTATGATTAATAACGGCGCTGTGTCCAACTTAATCCGTGAAGGACGCACCCATGAATTACAGACTGTTATTGAAACCGGTCTAGAGCAAGGTATGATTGACATGAATCGGTCTCTGGTGGATTTGGTAAAGAAAGGTGAGATTACGCCAGAGAACGCATTTGCTCACTCTATTAATCCTAAGAGTCTCGAAAGACTGATGTAGTATGTTGTTTGCATATAAAGCTATAGACCAAAACAACGTTGTCCGCGAAGGTACGGTTGAGGCGACCAACATGGACGCTGCTATTTCTACTGTGCAAAAGCGAGGCTATACTGTTACTGATATTGATGCTGTGGATCAAAACAAGCCATTCTATGCTCTGGAAATAGAGTGGTTTCAGTCGGTGTCCAATAAGGAGGTGGTCATTTTATCTAGACAAATTGCTACTCTATTTGAGGCTCAAGTGTCCGCTTTGCGCATCTTCAGACTATTGGCAGCTGAAGCAGATAATCCTCAATTGCAAAGAATTTTAAATAATATCTCTGAGGAGCTACAGGCTGGTAGTTCTATTTCTCGTGCCCTCTCATCACACCCGCAAGTTTTTTCAACATTTTATGTCAGTATGGTGCGCTCAGGTGAGGAGTCCGGCTCTCTAGAGAAAGCTTTTGCTTATTTGGCTGATTATTTAGACCGTTCTTATTTAGTGGTCACTAAGGTACGCAACGCTCTTATTTACCCAGCTTTCGTAGTAGGTGTATTTTTCTTAGTGATGGGACTTATGCTCACCATGGTGATTCCTCGGATTGCCAAAATTTTGACAGAGTCAGGACAAGAATTACCAATCTATACAAAAATAGTTATTGGTATTTCAGATTTGCTAGTGAATTCTATGGGTATATTGGTTATATTGTTTGCTTTCGCTGGTATTGGAATCTGGAGATTCTTGCAAACTGAAATTGGTCAAAGAACGGTTGATGAGCTTAAAGTGTCCACACCTTATTTTGGTACTTTGAATCGACAACTATATTTAACGCGCATTTGTGACAATATTTCCACTATGCTTGGTAGCGGTATTTCTATGGTACAAGCACTGGAAGTTACGTCTGAAGTAGTGGGCAATGGAGTATATAAAGAAATTCTCGATAACACTTTAATAGAAGTGAAGGGTGGAAGGTCTTTTGCGGATGCTATTTCTGAATATTCTGAGATCCCCGGAGTTCTTTCACAAATGGCTAAAGTGGGTGAGGAGACCGGCAACTTACCTGAAATCCTCGATACTCTGGCAGTGTTTTATAGGCGTGAGGTTAACAACAGCGTGGATACACTTATTGGTATGATAGAGCCAGCCATGATTGTATTCTTGGGAGTTGGTGTAGCAGTGTTACTGGCTTCTGTGCTGATGCCAATCTACAATCTGACAAATACTATCTAGTTAGTATTAGTAGCAAAAGTTTAAGTTTTCCACAGTTAAGGACAACCCAAGTGTCCTTTATGTCCGTATAATTAAAAAAGACCCCGTACAACGTGGGTGAAGTCGAGTTTATCAGCTGAGAACTCGACGCTATACAAGTTATTAATTTAAAATATATTTATGCATAAAAAAATGCTAAAGAGAGGTTTCACACTAATCGAGCTTCTAGTGGTGATCGCAATTATTGGTATTCTAGCTTCAGTAGTGTTAGCGTCTTTGAACACAGCTCGTGACAAAGGTGCAGATGCTTCTGCTAAAGCTAGCTTGAATAACATGCGAGCTCAAGCCGAATTGGTATATGATGATGCAAGTCCTAACTCATATGCGACCGTATGTGCAGATGGCACAATATCTGCCGCTGTCACAGCTGCCGGTGATGCTACTGGTAATACAGCTGACTGTGATGACAACGATGACGCATGGGCAGCAGAAGTATTATTGACAGACGACTCAACATATTACTGTGTTGACTCTACCGGAGTAGCACAGGAAAGCTCTTCCTCAAAGGGTGGTTCTGCTATGGCTTGTTAGTTTAATTAAACTAACTGAAAAGAAAAAGCATGCATTAATGCATGCTTTTTCTTTGGCCATAAAAGCAACACAACGTTATTTTTGTAATTATAAATTGTTATACTGATCATATGTTTGAATTTTTTATTTTAAATATGTCAGTGATACCAGATTGGTACACCATAGCAACTTTCGCACTGCTTGGTGGAATAATTGGCAGCTTTTTAAATGTGGTAGCGTATCGTATGCATACAGGGGCTTCTCTTAGTGGCCGTTCTCGCTGCTTTTCTTGTGGCAAAGTTCTTTCTCCATGGGAACTAGTCCCGTTTTTTTCTTGGTTATTACAAAAGGGTCAATGTAGAGATTGTGGGGCTCGTATACCAATACGTGACTTCTTGGTGGAATCATTAACTGGGGCAATGTTTGTATGGGTACTATTAACCTCTGATACTGCACTTGGGCTGGGGCTGAATTTAATACTTGTATCGCTCATAGTCTTGGTGTTCATTTACGATTTGGTTCATATGATTATTCCAGACGAGCTGGTACTACTGTTATTGTTCCTAGGGTTGGGTAACTTGCTTTATATCTGGTTGCAGGTTGGGAGTTGGGAACTCATTACTTCACATGTTTATGCCGCTTTAGTGACTGTCGGTATACTCGGCAGCCTTTGGTTGGTGTCACATGGACGATGGATTGGCTTGGGGGATGTGAAACTTATTTTACCTTTAGGTCTTTTCTTGAATATTTCAGAAGCTATGTCGATGGTGATGCTGTCTTTTTGGATCGGTGCTTTGGTGGGGGTTATGTTATTGATATATCCTAAAGCAGTTTATCTTTATAAGCGATATACCCTAGGCTCTGTGGCTAAAAGTGCCAGATATTTTACAATGAAGAGTGAGATACCATTCGCACCTTTTATTTTAGTAGCGTTTTGGTTGGTTTATTTATACGACATAAATGTTTTTGACCTTTTCACCTACACAATCTAAGAGTAATTTCAGTCAAGGTTTTACTTTGGTAGAGATGCTTATCACACTCGCTATCATTAGTTTGATTATCGGTGTCATGTTGATCCGGCACGGGGCTTTTAATAGCGCTACCTTACTAAAAAATCAAACTTTTGAAATTGCTTTGGATATAAGAGAAGCGCAGATTTTTGCCATTAGTGCTCGTGGCAACAACGCAGAGTTTAGGGAAGAATATGGTATTCACTTCAATATAGACAGTCCGGGTGAATATTTGTTTTTTGTAGATGATGGCAGTACAACCCCACCTCGTTATAACAGCGGAGAAGAGATTAATCCTGTACGTTTACTTGATGATAGGTTTGAGATCATAGCCTTATGTGTTGATGTAGATACATCCGAAAATTGTGATATTGATTGGTTAGACGTTAGTTTTGGACGTCCCAACTTCGATGCTGGTATCCGTTACTCGCCTCCTTCCGGAGTACAAACAACTCAATCGGCGCGTATAGACATTGCTGCTAAGAATGATATCACTTTTGTGCGTAGCATATATGTTACTGCAACAGGACAAATTAATGTAGGTTACAATGAAAGTTAGTATGCAAACAAAACAGCGTGGCTTTTCACTCATTGAGTTACTTATAGCACTCACTTTATTTTCCGGAGTCATTACTATGGTTACGGGCGTAGTTCTTACTATGGTGGACGCAAACGCAAAATCACAAAATATTCAACTTCTAACAAATAACTTGACGTTTGCACTCGATAGTCTTTCCAGAGAAATCAGAACTGGTTTCTATTACTACTGCTATAGCAGCCAAACCAATACTCCTGATGAAACCGGTACCAGAGATTGTGCTAACGGTGGTAAATTTATGTCTGTTATGGAAGCGGGAGAGAGCCTTACTGCCGGGTATTCCAGTAACAGAATTGATTACTATTATGATGATAATTACTATACAGACGCAGATGGCAACGAATACGGGGCTATTTTGAGGAGGTTCGATAATGGAGAAGGATGGATACCTCTTACTTCAGAAAATGTAAAAATTACCAACATGGAATTTATAGTAACTGGATCTAGTAGAGCGGACGAGGTTCAGCCTGCCGTTACTATATATTTAGAAGGTACCATGGGTGACTTTGAGGACGTTCAATCTGAATTCAGTCTGCAAACCACTATAATTCAAAGGATTATCGATGTTTAGTTAGTATGAAATATCAAACTACACAAATAGGCTTTTCTATCGTAGAAGTATTGGTCGCCATCAGTATTTTGTTGATTGGTACTCTTGGACCGTTGGTAATAGCGGGTGAGACCTTGCAAAAAGCTAGAATTGCACAAGAGAGAAACCAGGCCTTTTTGTTTGCACAGGAAGCAATCGAGGGATTTATTCTTATGAGAAACAATACAGCTTTAGAGCATATTGAAGGAAATGGTGATTCATGGGATTGGTATGGTGACAGCTCAATTAGTGACTGTCGTGATTCGTCTGGCTGCGGTCTGGACTTTGAAGACGAAAATGTGACTGATGTGGTTGATTGTAGTAATGAAGAAAACTGCCGATTATATTTTGATGCTGGAGATAATCGAGCTCGTTATACTCACGATAACGGTGGTACTGCCACTCCATATGTGCGCATTATTTATCTCAATAATACATCTGATGGTGGAGTTACCAGCGCTAGCGTAGAGGTGGTCGTAAAATGGACGACTACCAGTGGCGCTGAAAATATGGAGGTAAGGCTCAGGTCATATTTAAACGACATTTATAATATTGACTAGTATGCATAAGAAACACAAGGAAGGATTCGCGTTGCTCATCACTATTATTGTAGTGGGCGTACTTTTGACTATTGGCGTATCAATGTTGGACATAACTGTAAAACAGTTGCAGTTGTCAGCTACTGCCAGAGACTCAGAATTAGCCTTTATGGCGGCAAGTGCCGGAATTGAATGTACTCATGCTACTAGATTAAACATGGGTTTGGCTGGGGGTAACATAGATACTACAGCTGATTTTTATTGTTTTGAGACAAATGAGGCTGTTACTGCCGTCACAGAAAGTGTAGTTGGAGACTCTGATCCAGAAATATATCAGTTTTCTGATGAAATAGATTGGACAATAGACGGGCAGGAAGTATGCACTCAGTATGACCTGTATTTGATAGATGCTGCAACCGAGAATACTGACATAGACTATACCTTCATTGGACAAGGGGTAGATTCGAAGGAATGTTTGGCAGGTAATATATGCACAATAATTTTTACGAGAGGATATAACAACGAATGTACGGACTTAGATAATTTGCGTACAGTCCAGAGAGAGCTTACTATAGACTTCTAAACACCAGTTTAGTATGTCGAAAGAAAAAAAAGCAAGAATAGAAAAACTGCGGTCGTTGATTAGCTATCATCGTTCCAGGTATCATGATGAAGATGCTCCAGAAATCACAGACGAAGCTTTTGACTCTTTGGTTCGTGAATTGACAGAGCTAGAAGGATCTACTGACGAAACTGTCGGGTCGGAAGTAAATGTTGTAGGTGGAAGTGTGAGTGAGGCTTTTAATAAAGTACAACACAAGGTGAGGCAGTGGTCATTTGGTAATGTTTTTAACCGCCATGAATTGATAGAATGGAAAGATAGATTGTATCGCTTCCTAGACACTACTCCAGAGGAAACAGACATCACTTTAGTAGCTGAGCATAAAATAGATGGTTTGAAAGTGATTCTGACTTACAAAAAAGGAAAGCTAATTCAAGCAGCCACCAGAGGTGATGGAGTTATAGGAGAAGATGTTACCCATACAGTACTTACGATCAAGGATGTACCTCATAAACTCACAGAAGATCTTGATTTAATTTGTGTTGGAGAAGTTTGGTTGTCGCAAAGGGAATTTGGGCGTGTGAATGTAGATAGGGCAAACAAGGGTGAGGACTTGTTTGCTAATCCTCGCAATGCTGCTGCCGGCTCTTTGAGACAGTTGGATCCGGAAATAACCAGAAGTCGCAACCTTTCCACCTTTGTTTATGATATTGAGTACGTGGCAGGTGTGACTAGGCCGATAACACAAGGTGAAGAATTACAGTTACTGGATAAACTTGGTTTCAATGTCAATCCGCATTGGCGGGTATGTAAGGATATTGATGAGATAGAGAGTTACTACAAAAAATGGAGTAAGAAACACGATGCGCTAGGATATGGAGTAGACGGAGTGGTATTAAAAGTGAACGAAATTAGTATACAAAAGTCTCTCGGTCACACCGCTAAGTCACCTCGCTATGGTGTAGCCTATAAATTTCCGGCAGTGCAAGCCACTACTATGGTGGAAGATATACAGTTGCAAGTGGGGCGGACTGGAGTAGTGACGCCAGTCGCGCACCTCAGGCCGGTATTAATTGATGGTTCTACTGTATCTAGGGCCACTCTTCATAATGAAGACCAAATTGAAAAATTGGATGTAAGGATTGGAGACACCATCATTTTACAGAAAGCTGGGGATGTAATACCTGAAGTTGTATCGGTGGTTATGGAGTTACGACCCAAATCCACTAAACCTTATAGATTTCCCAAAAGAGCCGAGGGTTGTGGTGGCGATGGGTCTATTGCACGCATGCCTGGAGAAGCGGCTTATCGTTGCGTCACATTAGATTCCGATCACCTACAGAAACAGCGATTATATCACTTTGTGTCCAAAGGGGCTTTTAATATAGATGGTATTGGTCCTCGCATTATTGATTTGTTGTTGGATAAAGGTCTAGTTACTCGTCACTACGATTTATTTACTCTCACAGAGGGTGATTTTTTAAATCTACCAAATTTCAAAGAACAAGCTGCTAGAAATACTGTCACTGCTATTGCAAAAGCGAGAATAGTAACTTTAGATAAGTTACTAGTCTCGCTATCTATAGATGGTGTAGGGGAAGAAACAGCCAGGGTTTTAGCAGATAGGTTTGGTAGTCTAGAAAATATTTGTAGAGCATCGGCAGAAGAACTCTCAACTGTGTATGGGATTGGGGGTGTGGTAGGTGAAGCATTATATGAATGGCTAAACCAACCACAGAATAAAGAAAATTTGAATAAATTACTCCTATATATAGAGGTATTGGGAACAGAGTCAATGACTGAGGCTACATTAACTGGACTAACCTTGGTCTTTACTGGCACTCTCCCCACTCTGGGGCGTGACGAAGCGAAGGACTTGGCTCGTGCCCATGGCGCCAAGGTTTCCAGTAGTGTATCCAGGCAGACTGACTTTGTGGTAGTAGGTACCGATGCAGGTTCAAAAGCTGAAAAAGCTTTGGAAATAGGGGTAAAAACCATAAGCGAAGCGGAGTTTCTAGCGATGACGAAGACTTAATGCTATGATTCGGCCATGACAAAAGAGGAGATAAAACACCTGGGACATCTATCTCGAATCAAACTCGACGATGCACAAGTCGAAAAATTCAATATAGAAATAGACGCAGTTTTAGAGTACGTTAGTCAAATAAACGAAATTGTTGCTGAGGGCGAGTTGACTAAGACAGTTGGGCCGGTACAGAACATTTTTCGGGAAGATGTGATAACTAATGAGCCCGGAAGTTATACCGAAGTGCTTTTAGACGAAATGCCGGAGAAGGAAGGAGATCTCTTAAAAGTAAAAAAGATTCTTAACCCTGAGGAGTAGTATGACAGTTAGAGAACTAAGAGATAAATATTTAAGTGGGGAAGTCAGTCCCGTGACTGTGATCAAGGAGTCTTTAGGTTTGATAAATGATAAAGATGAAGAGATTCATGCCTATTTAGATGTTTATGAAAACGCCCTAGAAGAGGCTGTTAAGGCGGAAGAATGTTTGTCTATAGATAAAGATGACACACCACCTCTCACCGGCATACCAATTGCTATCAAGAATAATATTCTTTACAAAGCCCATAAGGCCACTGGTGGTTCCAAGATCTTAGAAAACTATACAGCTACCTATAACGCCACCATAGTGGATAAACTAAAGAAAGCCGGAGCCATTATTGTTGGCAGTACGAATATGGATGAATTTGCTATGGGTTCGTCTACTGAGAACTCGGCTTTTGGACCTACCAAAAACCCGACAGATATTACTCGAGTACCTGGGGGCTCTTCTGGTGGTTCTGCTGCTGCGGTAGCAATGGGCTCAGTGCCAGTAGCAATTGGTACTGACACGGGGGGGTCTATACGTCAACCGGCTAGTTACTGCGGTTTGGTCGGATTTAAGCCTACTTATGGTGCAGTATCGCGATACGGATTGATGGCTATGGGTTCATCACTCGACCAGGCAGGTCCTCTTACTAACACGGTGACAGATGCAGAATTGGTGCATAACGTTATAGCAGGACAAGACAATATGGATATGACAACTATTTCTAATGATACTTATCCAAAGGTTGAGGAGAAAGACAAGTATACAATCGGAGTGCCTCGCGATTTTTTGGCGAGCGGAATCGATGAGGATGTATTGGGAGCTTTTGAGTCACATTTAGAAGATTTGCGTTTGGCTGGACACGATGTAGTAGATGTAAAACTACCACTATTTGCTAAAGGATTAGCTGCCTACTATGTAGTGATGCCAGCAGAAGTCTCTTCCAACTTGGCACGCTATGATGGTATTCGCTATGGCTCTAGAGTTGATGGCGAAGATTTGTTAGCAGTTTATGAGAATTCACGGGGTGAAGGCTTCGGTGATGAGGTTAAACGACGAATATTACTTGGTACCTACGTGCTATCTTCAGGCTATTACGATGCTTATTATGGCAAAGCAGAAGCAGTTAGGCAGCTGATGCGAGAGGAGTTGAACCAAGTCTTTACTGAGATAGATATCATCGCTACTCCAACTGCCCCTACACCAGCTTTCAAGTTTGGCGCACAAAAAGATCCTCTTTCTATGTATAAACAAGATATTTTCACTGTACCAGTCAATTTGACTGGAGTGCCAGCTATTTCTATTCCTGCCAAATCTGTTGAGCGTGAAGGAAAGTCACTGCCAGTTGGGGTACAATATATAGCACCACATGCTGGGGAAGTGCGATTGTTCGATTTGGGAAAAAGAATGCATGACCAAGTATAGGTATATCTATGCCAGACCAAAACGATATAGTATTTAGTCAGAATAGTATTGATATAGTAGCTGTATTCAAAGCCGTACTGAAAGCAGTTGGGTTTGACGATCTGGGCTTCAGTTCTGTATTGAGTTTTGTCAACACCACCTGGGATATTTTTGTGATTCTATCTTTCTTGCTAGCCGCCCTACTTTTATTTGGTTTTATCTATGCATCCTTACGCTTCAATGAATTATCTGCAATACAGGTAGAGGAGATAAAAAAGCTAGAGGAAATGTATAAAAGTATGTATGGTGCCGGTACACAAAATAGTCGTATTATCGATGTAGAAACACACATCAGCAGTTCCAATCCTAATGATTGGAAGTTGGCTATTATCGAAGCAGACATTATTCTTGAAAAAATCTTAGATAATTCGGGCTACGCGGGCATCACTATAGGCGATAAATTAAAAAGTGCTTCTCCAACTCAATTTTCTACTCTTGACGACGCATGGGAAGCACACAAGGTTCGTAATCGTATAGCTCACGAAGGTGGTGACTTTGTACTGACTAGAAAACTAGCTCAAGACACAATCCAGAGATATAAAAGAGTTTTTGCGGAGTTTGGAGAAGTGTAATTGCTTTCAAAAGATAATTATTGTATAGTCTCCCTACCTCAGACAGCGGGGTGGAGAAGTGGTATCTCGGGAGGCTCATAACCTCCAGACCCCGGTTCAAGTCCGGGCCCCGCAACAAAATGCAATGTGTAATTCTAGCCGGTGGAAAAGGTACTAGATTACGCCCGTTAACAGACAGCTGTCCCAAACCTCTGGTAAAGGTGGCTCAGAAACCTTTGCTAGATCATATAGTTTCCAGCCTACCTAGTGCTATAGACGAGATTATAGTTGTGGTCGGCTACTTAGGTGACCAAATCAAAGAACATTGTGGTAATAAATTTTTTGGTCGTAAAGTTACCTACGTTGAGCAAGAAGAACAAAAGGGTACGGGCCACGCTTTGTGGTTGTGTAAAGATTTGGTTAAAGGACGCTTCTTATATATGTTCGCGGATGATATTCACGGTGAAAAAGATCTGCTACGAGTCACTTCTTTTACTAGGAGTATGTTGGTCTATCCGACCAAGACACCGGAAAGATTTGGTATTGTGGTACGCAATCCAGATGGAACTCTTGGAGAATTTATAGAAAAGCCAAAACACGCACCCTCAAACTTGGCTTCGACAGGCGTTTTTGTGTTGGATGAACACATATTTGAGTATCCACCTACAAAAGAACAGAACGGGGAATTTTATCACACAGACATGATAGTAGAGTATGCTAAACAGTATCCAATTGCAGTGGTGGAGCAGGAGACATGGATACCGATTGGTTACCAAGAAGATATAGAGAGAGCAGAAAAGTTGTTGAGTTAGAGAATTGCGGATAAGTTTTAAATATAGTAGTCTTTTCATCACTAACTATGTCGATGTAGCTCAGTTGGTTAGTAGCGCCGCACTCATAAAGCGGAGGTCGGAGGTTCAAATCCTCCCATCGACACAAGCAGGAATTTGCCCTTTGTTGTAAAAGTGTATATACTCTTGCCACTACTTTTTGTAGTAAAGAAACTAGCGGAGGTGAGAAAAATCTTTCCTCTGTTAGCTCTTAAGATAAATATAAACTTCGTTTGTGTTTTTTCACTTACTGCGGTGGTAGCTCAACTGGTTAGAGCACCCGCCTGTCACGCGGGAGGTTGCGGGTTCAAGTCCCGTCTACCGCGCAGTTAACAAAATCGCCCGAGGAGGGCGATTTTGTGTTACGAGCGAGTAGACAAAACAGTGTTAAGACACTGTTTTGGAAGGACTTGAAAAGGTTGCCAAGGATTTTATAAAAATCCTGACAACCTGTACTGAACATGTAATGTTCAAGTCCCGTCTACCGCGCAGTTAACAAAATCGCCCGAGGAGGGCGATTTTG
>CAJWTE010000018.1 GCA_913046815.1 uncultured bacterium
TATTGGTGTAACGGCCAATAGAGTAGGAGATGTATGGAAACCGCTACTTAATTCTGACATAAGCAAATATTCAAATTACCAAGCGAACCAGTTGGTTGGATACGCCCGTGATGGCTTTCCAATTTATGGGATGGCAGAGGATACGCAGGAATTGGACAGTTGTGGTGGTCATTATGTGGACTTTAGCTACAGATACCAATTACAAGCGGATGCTGAAGGTATTATTTTGTGTTATGCCGGACTTCCAGAATTATTGGAACTTTGATTTATGGCTACTTTAGTTTTTGATATAGAGACAGTAGGGGAGAACTGGCGGGATTTGGACGAGTCTACCCAGTCAGTACTGACTAATTGGGTAGACAAAACTGCTCGCAGTGAGGAGGAACATTTGGCAATGATAACTGACGTACAAAATGGTTTAGGGTTTTCTCCTTTGACTGGGATGGTGGTGGCCATTGCTTTGTATGATATTGAAAGGGGAAAGGGAGCAGTGTACTACACAGGTAAAGGAGATGAATTAGATGAAGATTTGCAGAACTTTAAATTAAAGCAGAGAAATGAGAGTGAGATGTTAAAGGAGTTTTGGGAGGGCGCGATCAACTATGATACCTTCGTCACTTTCAATGGCAGATCGTTTGATGTGCCATTTCTCTGGCATCGTAGCGCCGTTCATGGAATTACTCCCACCAAAAATCTGATGGAGAGTAGATATAAAAGTCAACAACGAACCTGTCGTCATGTAGACTTACTAGATGAGTTAACATGGTATGGAGTAATGAATAAGCGTCCAAACTTGCACCTATTTTGTCGTGCTTATGGCATAAATAGCCCGAAGGACAATGGGGTTACAGGTGATGATATCACGGAACTTTTCCTCAAGGAAAAGTTCCGTGATATCGCTCTCTACAACATCCGCGATGTCATCGCTACTACTGAGCTTTATCAAGTTTATTCAAACCACTTTGAGTGGCGATAAGTTAGAATAGGTACATGAAAAAGTTTCCAAAAGGTTTCTATTGGGGTGCGGCCACTGCGGGATATCAGGTAGAAGGCTGGAATGAGAATACTGATTGGTCAGAGGCGGCTAGAAAGGGCAAGGTTCCACCTGCTGGTAGACTTTGTGATCATTATAATTTGTATGATAAAGATTTTGCTTTGGCTAAAGAGTTGGGACACAATGCACACCGCTTTGGCATAGAGTGGGCTAGGATAGAGCCTGAACCGGGAGAGTTCAACCATGAAGAAGTCGAGCATTACAGAGATGTGCTGAAATCGCTGCATAAACATGGACTGGAGCCTTTTGTTACTCTTTGGCACTTCACTCTTCCTGTTTGGTTTGCTGAGTCCGGAGGTTTTGAAAGAGAGGATGCTGACATTATTTTTGCTCGATATTGTAAATTTGTAGTGGAAGAGTTGGGCGACTTGTGTACACATTTCGCCACCATTAATGAGCCAAATGTGTGGGCAGGACATGGTTATCTCTTCGGATCTTGGCCTCCCTTCAAAAGAGCAAAAATTTTTACCAAGACATTAGGTAAAGATGACGGTTCGACTGCTAGAGTGGGTGCGGTACCGCAGTTCGGTAATTTTTTGCGGTATAGAAAGGTAGAACAGAATTTAATTAAGGCTCATAAGAGAGCTTATACTGTAATCAAGGAACTATCTCCACAGACGCAAGTTAGCCTAGTCAAACACGTGCACGTTTTTTGTAGCAATTGGAATCCATTTAATTTTCTAAAAGCAAAAGCTATGAATTATCTGCAGTCTGGTAAATT
Organism: uncultured bacterium; assembly: GCA_913046815.1. GTDB lineage: Bacteria > Patescibacteriota > Minisyncoccia > Phycocordibacterales > UBA918 > OLB19. Next base: position 1,776 of record CAJWTE010000018.1, read on the forward strand.
TATGTCTGCTATAGATACGCATCTTGACGAACTCTCTTTAAATTACTACCGACGTACAAAATTTGGCGATAGAAAAGTGTATCAAAAGTCTGACATGGGTTGGGAAATGTATCCTGAAGGTATATATCGCGCTCTTTTGTCTCTTAAAAAGTACAACAAACCAGTGTACGTGTCGGAAGCTGGGGTAGCGGATGAGGAAGATCGTTTTCGGGCTGACTACATAAGAAAGCAAGTCAAAGCAACACATAGAGCTATAGAGGCCGGCGTGGATGTACGCGGTCACATGTACTGGTCCTTGCTCGACAACTACGAGTGGGCACTGGGGACGGAGAAGAAATTTGGCTTAATAGAAGTAAATTACCAAACACTGGAACGGAAACCTCGTCTTTCTGCCTACGAGTATAAAAAAATTATTGAACGTAATGGATTAGATTAGACTGTTGGAAAGTTATTAATGGGTGCAGCGTTTTGTCTTGTGTGGACATGAGCAAATATTTAATCTGAATTAATGGGATAATTCGTACATGTCGTGGATTTTCTTAGCGGGTGCTGGCCAGCTCATCAATGCAGTGGTGGCTATTTTGGATAAGTTTATTGTCAGTGACGAGAAAATGTTGCCACGTCCTTTTGTCTACGCCTTCTTCACATGTTTGATAACTGGCGGTTGGATTTTTGTTTATTTACTTGGCTTCCTGCCTGGTTTTAGTCAGTACGGAGTTCCACAACTTGCAAATATACAAACGCCAACTATTCAAGTAGTGGGAATGGCATTTCTAGCTGCGTATACATTTTTTATGGCCTTGGTTTCCATGTATACAGCTTTAAAAGAAGCTGACGCTTCCACTGTTATGCCGGTTATAGGAGCAGTTTCAGCTGTCTCAACGTTCGGTATGTCTTTTTTGTTTCTTGGCAATACTTTCTCTCTTCATTTTGCCTCCGGCATCGCACTTTTGGTAATTGGAATGTTGCTGGTTTCGCAAATGAACTTTAGAAAAAACGTTGCTTTACTAACTGTTCATGCCGGTGTCTTCTTTGCTCTGCACTACATTGCTTTAAAGGGTCTGTTTGAGGAAACGTCATTTGACAATGGTTTTTTCTGGTCGCGTATTAGTTTTGTTTTGTTTGCACTGTCGCTTTTATTGGTGCCTACTTATTGGGATAAGATTTATCGACAGTCACGTACTACCACCAGAAAGGGAGGAGTCTTGGTGTTGGCTACCAAAATTTTGGCTGGTATGGCGGCATTCATGCTTTTGAAAGCAACGGACTGGGGAGATGTGGCTGTGGTACAAGCGTTAGACGGACTTAAATTTGTCTTCATCATTATCATAAGCTTGCTGTTTGGAAGGTTCATACCTCATGCGGCAGGTGAAAATGACCATAGTGTTAAAGCTATTATGAAGAAAGTCTTGTACGTTTCGGTCATTAGCATAGGGTTTATTGTTTTATTCATTGGTTCATGAAAAGTTGGTTTCAAACAAAATGCGTCTTTTTCTACAAATGCATTCTGGCGTTAGGAATTCTGTCTTTGTTAGTGGTAGCTTTGGCTTGGCGACCATTTCCTACAAGTATCACCTACGGCATGTCGTTTAATACTCTTTATGCGGAAGAGTTGGGCTTGGATTGGTACGAAGTTTATGACGCTATGCTCGAAGAGATGAATATTAAACATTTAAGACTGGCTGCACACTGGCCTATGATAGAGCCAACACAGGATTCTTTTGACTTTACTGAGATGGACTATCAAATGAATAAGGCTTACGAAGAAGGTGCTAGTGTAATATTGGCAATTGGCAGAAGGTTGCCTAGGTGGCCTGAGTGTCATGTACCTGATTGGGCTTATGCTATGAGCTGGGAAGAACAAAAAACAGAACTCAGAGCCTATTTGTTGGAAGTGGTTGAAAGGTATAAGAGTCATCCAGCACTCGAATATTGGCAAGTGGAAAATGAGCCTTATCTAGGTGTTTTTGCAAAAGAACATTGTGGAGATTTGGACGAAGAGTTCTTGGGCGAGGAAATAGCTATAGTGCGTGAATTGGATCAAAAGCATGAAATATTGGTGACAGACAGTGGCAACTTGGGTTTGTGGGCTGGGGCATACAAGCTAGGCGATGTGTTTGGTACTAGTGTATATGTGCATTTTTGGAATCCTGAACTTGGACAGTTTAAGACTATACAGCCACCAGCTGTATATCGACTGAAAACCAACCTAATGAAGCTATTGTATGGAAATAAAGATGTGATGTTGATTGAGCTTTCTGCAGAGCCATGGCTCATATCTCCTGTAGTAGAGGTCGATATTGAGACTCAGTTTTCACGCATGGATTTGGATAAAATAAAAGACATCGTTGACTATGCGGAAAGGACTCGTTTCGATAGACAGTATTTGTGGGGAGCAGAATGGTGGTATTGGTTGAGGCAAAATGACCACCCGGAAATATGGGACTTCGGCATAGAACTGTTTAATAAATGATTATGAAATGGCATAAAATATTTTTTTGGGTGCACTTTGATCATCCTCATACCAGACAAAAAGAGTTATCTAGACCGAGAGTCGTTATTATGTCACTGGTAATTTTATTATTTTTGATTGCATTTTTCTTATTGAAGATGGTGATATAATGACGTTGTTTATTATGTAATTACTCAAAATGATTTTTCTTGCCAGATTTCAAGCCATAGATGATAAAGACAAAGCTGCGGTAGTGCGTAAGCTAATGCGCAACAGTACCCCTGACTTCACTTTCTTTTATATTACAAGCTTAGCTGTACTAATGGCCACTTTCGGTCTTTTATTGAATAGTGCTGCTATTGTAATTGGTAGCATGCTTATTGCACCAGTTTTGTATCCAATTCTCGGTATTGCTCTTGGACTGGTCATGTCCAATTCCAATATTATAGGCAGATCTTTTATCACACTGGTAAAGTCGTTTGCTTTGGCGGTAGGATTATCGGCTCTGGCAACGGTATTTTTTGCTGAAGAGGGTGTTCTTGTAACTTCTGAAGTCTTGTTGCGAACCGAGCCCAACCTCATTCACTTTATGGTAGCAGCAGTCGCAGGCTCTGCTGTAGCCTACATACTGGGACGGTCCGAGTGGAGTGAAACTTTGCCAGGGATAGCGATTTCGGTTGCGCTACTACCACCTTTAGCAGCAATTGGAGTCGGTATTGCGGCACTTGATTTAAATGTGATTACAGGCGCTACTGTGATGCTTTTGGTTAATCTTGCTGGTATATTGTTCGCCGCTATGATTACCTTCTCGATGATGAATTTACACGACAAGATCAGGATTGCTGAATCAACCATTAAACAGGCTGATAAGCAAAAAGAGGAAGAGGATGAAGAGGTGGAAGAAATATCTAAACATAGCCAATCAATAGATACAAAATAATGAGAAAATTACGACTAACACTTCTTTTTGCAATATTCCTTCTTCCGAGCTTGTTGCAGGCAGAAACGGTACTTCGCTCATCAGATGTGGTGGTAGTAAATGAAGGTCAGACTGTAGTTGAGGATTTGTACGCAAAAGGTAGGTCGGTAAATATATCTGGCACGGTGCTAGGTGATTTTTTAGCTATCGGAGGTCAAGTGACTGTCAATGGCAGTATTGAGTCCGACCTAATGGCATTGGCTGGTGTGGCTCAGATACACGGTCCCATAAAGGATGATTTACGCCTGCTAGCAGGGGAAGTTGTAATTGGCGATGCTGTTGGTGGTGACATTTTTGTCTTTGGAGGAGTATTAAATATCCTATCTACAGCGGAAGTGAAAGGGGACGTATTCTTTTTTGGTGGCGAGGCATCAATCCACGGTCCAGTAGGGGGATCTATAATGGGTACTTATGACAGTTTGCACATCGACTCATCCGTTGGTGGTAATGTAGATGTTAAAGTATCTCAAAGTCTTACTTTATCTGCGCAGGCTAAGTTGGGTGGAAACTTGTCATACTCCAGCAATACTGATTTACATAGAGAACCCTCAACCGAAATAAAGGGAGATGTAGTTGCAAATACAAATGACTATTCGTCAGTACCAATACAAGAATTGACTTTAATTTTCATACTGCTGTTTGGTACTCTCGTCATGTATTTATTGTTCAGATCGGACGTTGATACTTTTGCGTCTCATTCATGTAGGTACTATAAAAGCTCACTACTTGTAGGTGTGGCGGTCACTCTACTGGCACCAGTCGTAATTATAATTTTGCTCTATACGATTCTCGGCTCTTTGCTTGGTTTATTACTTGTAAGTGTGTATTTGGTTTGTCTCATGACCGCATGCCTTATTGTGCCTGCCATGGTCGGCTTCATGTTGCATAGATTGTTTGAACGAAAAGCCAAACCTTCACTTACTAGTTTACTAATCGGCTCTTTATTTATTGGTATCATCTTACTGATTCCTAGTTTCGGTATATTGTTTTTTGTCGTTGCTGCTACTTGCGCTGTTGGCAGTATCTCTATTTTGTTTTACAAGAAAGTTTTAGAATAAGGAAGTCTTCTGTTAGACTGTATTAAATCATATGCAACAAAAAGTCGCGTTTTTTGATATCGACGGTACCATATTTCGTTCCAGCCTCTTAATTGAACTGGTGGATGGTTTGATCAGTGCTGGTCACTTTCCTCCTAAAGCTCGCGAAGGATTTCAAAAGGAGTATATTGCTTGGAGAAATAGAGAGGGTACCTATGAATCTTATATAAACGCCACAGTCAATGTATTTGTCTCTAACCTAAAAGGTCTGCACTACGGTAGCTTGGCTGATGTGGGTAGGGAAGTAGTGGCAATACAGAGCAAACAAGTCTATAGGTATACGCGAGACTTAGTAGAAAAACTCAAAAAGCAAAATTACTACGTTGTCGCTGTTTCTCAATCACCCAAAACCATTCTTGATGACTTCTGCCGCAACTATGGCTTTGATAAGGTGTACGGACGAATGTATGAACTTGGCCCGACAGATAAGTTTACAGGCCAAGTTCTGAGCGAGGAGGTGATGGCAAATAAAGGTAATATAATTAAAAGACTCCTTGAGGAAGGTGAGTTTACTTTGGATAATTCCGTAGCTGTAGGCGATACAGAAGGGGATATTCCTATGTTGGATCAGGTATCAATGCCTATTTGCTTTAATCCCAACAACACACTGTTTCAGCATGCTAAAAGGATGGGTTGGAAAGTGGTTGTTGAAAGGAAGGATGTTATTTACGAAATGTAGTGACTGGGACTAATTTTCTCAGAGTGTACATACGAATGCTTATGCGACAACTAGAGCTTACTTGACTCCAAAAAGTCTCCGGTTAACCGGAGACTTTTTGGAGTCAAGGATTGGCAATCTGTCATTTAGATTCCAATCAAAACGGGAATCACCATAGGTGCTTTATGGGTTTTTTGCATTAAGAAACCAGTGAGCGTATCTGCAAGATTGTCTTTTAAATAATCTAAATCAAGTGGGTGCATGCTTTTGGTCTGTTGCTCAATAGTCTTTTTAACCAGTACTCTGGCCTCAGAAAGTAACTGTTGATTCTCTCTAAGATACACAAAGCCGCGAGAAATAATGTCCGGAGACTTTCGGAGCTTACCAGTTTTGGCGTTAATAGTAGCAATTATGACGAACATTCCATCTTCTGACAAAGACATTCTGTCACGCAAAACGACCTCTTGCTTTGCTCCAACAGTAAATCCATCCACCATAATAAGCTCTGTGGGAGCTTTTGCCTTATGTATAGTGACTTCAGAGCCTTTTTTTACATCAATGAGATTACCATTGTCTGGAACAAAGATATTTTCTTTAGGGAAGCCATTATCAATAGCGGTGAACATATGGCTTTTCAGGTGAAAGTGATGACCGTGTACAGGTACTAAGTATTTTGGTTTAACCTGTTGTCTGACCCAATTTAATTCACCCGCACTCCCATGACCTGAAGAGTGTACATTATCTTCAGTCTTGTAGTTGACAATACGAACGTTTTTTCTGTACAGGTTATCTCTCAGTTTTTGGACCGCTACTTCGTTACCAGGGATAACTGAAGATGAAAGTACCAGACTGTCCCTCTCGTTTAAGGTGATGTATTTATGTTTGTCAGTCGCCATACGCATTAATGCGGCAAACTCCTCCCCTTGGGCACCGGTAGCCAGGATAACAATCCTATCAGCCGGATAATCTTCCATAGTTTCGGCACTGATGATCACACCAGGCTTTACTTCAAGCATCTTTGCAGTAAGTGCAATATCTATATGTGATTTGATACTACGTCCTTCTGGCACAACAAATTTTCCATACTTCTCACACATTTTCACTATATGAATAAGTCTTTCAAATTGTGATGCAAACGTACCGACTATAATGCGACCATTGGTGTCCTTTATGATCTTCTCCAAAGATTCGAATACTTGGGACTCAGGTGCAGAAAAGCCTTCCTTATGGGCGCTGGTGGAGTCAGCTAACATTATTAAGTTATTATCTTTTCCAATACCTTGCCAGGCGTCTTTTTCTGCTTTTACTACATCGCCATTTTCATGGGATAGTCTAATATCTCCTGTCACTATCACATTTCCGTACTTTGTTTCTATTGATAGACCCATTGCATCGGGAATAGAGTGAGTAACCGGGAAAGTCTTGATCTTGGTATTGCCTACAGTAAATGAATCTCCTTCCTTAACAACATTTAATTCCAAAGGATCCATGTGAGGGAACTCCTCTTGTCGCTTCTTAATCATTAGTGATGTCAGGTACTGAGTATATATTGGAGGATTACCAATCCTTTCCATGATAAATGGAATACCACCAATATGGTCTAGGTGGCCGTGAGTCACAACCAAGGCCCTAATTTTCTCTTTTCTCTCCTCTAGGTATTGGGTGTTGGGAAGAATATAATCAATTCCGGGAGCATTTGAGCCTTCACCCACAAACTGAAAGCCAGCATCAATTACCACAATGTCGTCTTTGCTCTCAAAAATGATCATATTCCTACCTATTTCCTCTACGCCAGAAACAGGGATGAGTCTTATAGTGTCATCGTCAGCTATTTCAGGTAAAACGGGTGATTTGTCATCACGCAGATTGAGTCTGTGTTGTAGAGCTGGGCTGGTTTTTGACCTTCGCTTGTTAGCGTGGTTAGACCGTCTACGAGAGCTTCTCTTAGGACTTTTGCTATTTGCAGATTTGTTCGCACTCGGTTTCTTTCTAGTGTCTGGTGATGGGGTAGTCCGCTTTTTGTTGTAACCGGCAGTAAAAGTTCGACGCTGCCTGCTGTTGCTGGTTGAAGAACGTCGCGATTGTGCCGGCTTGCCGGAGCTTCTTGTTTGGTTTGTCATATATTATTCTTAGATGTAATTGATTGTATAAACTATTTTTTGTTAGTGAAAAGTGGCCACACGGATGCTTCTGAAATATGCCATTGAGGTATGGTGTCGAATCTGTCACTAGGCTTAGAAATTCTTTCTACTGCAAACACTCCAATCTCCTTGTTTGTTACATACACAAACGTAGGATTGAATAAAAATATTGCAGGTGTCTCAGAAACAATGGTACCATTCAATTTTTGCAGAGTGGCAGAACGTATACTTGGGTCAGGCTCGGTTCGAAAGTTTTCTAAATAAGCATCAGCATCAATATGAGTATACAAAGCAACGTTTAGCCCGGGATCCTCTCGTTGAGATGAATGCCAAAACGGGTACAGGTCCAGACTCCTGCCAACATCGGTGCCGAATAGTAGCAACTCATAATCTCTTGTTCTAATGACTGATTGTATAAGATCAGATTGTTCAAACTTTGCAACTTCTACTTGGATACCAAGATTTCGCCAGACCTCACTGATGTAGTCTGCTACTTCTGTGAATAGAGTAGAATTTGCCGTTGTAATCGTAAGAGAGAGGACTTGCTCTTTGTCGTCATCATCTTTTACCCAATTTCCAGCTTCTGATTGCGTCCAACCACCTTGCCTGAGAAGTCTTTTAGCTTCTTCTGCTCCAGAGTCACTCGTTTCCTTGCTGACTGATTCTAATGCAAAAAAGTCTGATGGTATAGGTGAGTCTGTGGGTTTTGCATATCCAGAAAGTATCTTATCTACTAAGTCCTGTTTATCAATTGCCACATTCAAAGCTTCTCTTATAGATTGGTCCCTTAAAATTGCCGACTTGTTATGGTTTAGAAACAAACCAAACGTCCTTGGCAATGGATATTGGATTACGTTGAACTCATCAAGGTTTACTTTATCCAAAGCACTTACTGATAATGCTCCAGTACTATCTATATCACCTGTTTGTAGGGCACTCAACAACTCTTCGTCACTTGCATAGAACTTCGTTCGTATATCCTTTATTTTGGGATTGTAGATTGAATCGGTAAAGGCCGTTAAATTGTAGCTACTGATTAAACCGTCAGAGCTCCTCTTGGTGTCTGTAACCATATAGGGACCACTCCCTACTGGCTCCGTATTTAGTTGACTGAAAGGAATTTCATCAACCAATAAGGGTTCCCAAAAGTGCTTTGGTAAGATTCCTTGAGTTAGGTTCTCCATGAAAGGAAAATATGCTTCGTCCAAAATAAAATTAATTTCGTAGTCACTTATCAACTCTACCTTCACTGTATTCCAGTTTCCACGGTTTGGACTCTTTAGTCCCGAGTCTTTAATCAGCTCAATAGTATAAACAACGTCGTATGCGGTAACTGGTTGTCCATCATGAAAATATACGTCCTTCCTTAGTGCCACGGAGTATACTTTTCCGTCTGAAGAAACTGTTACTGAATCGGCCAAATCTTCGACCAGGTCGCCAGTGGTAGTTCTTCTCATGATCCCGCTATAAATCAGGTTTGACAAGTCCAGATCGGCTCTAGTGATGGCTAAAACTGGATTGACAAAACGAGGCGTGCCAATAATCCCTTCTCTAAGCGTGCCTCCTTCAATAGGTAAAAGAACACTGACTTGTTTATTGATTACAAACCCAGACCAAAAAATAGAGACAACCAACACAATAGTGGTAAGCCAAAACAAAAATCTATCTCCAGAGGACAACCTTTCTAAATAACTGAACAGTCCATCAAACCCTCTGAAGGACTGTAAAAAATTCAATCTTTTCATTATTAATTATCTGTAGCAAGGAAAGTATTTATGAAGCAAGGTTTAGAAGTGCTGATAGTATGAAAAGTACTGCTACTACCAAAGTAAGGCGAAACAAAAACATTTCACCACCACGACGCTTATGAAAAGCGGCACTAAAGTTATCACCTCCAAACGCTCCACCTAGGCTGGAACCTCGCTGTTGAAGCAAGATTGCAATAATCAACAAGATGGAGAGCACTACTTGTATATGTGGCAATAACGGTATTACCACGGCTTTTAAGAATTCCATGTGAGGCTATCTTAGCATAATGAAGTGGTATTGCAATGCACTATAGCTTACGTATAATAAGTCGCGAATTATTATTTAATAACTGAAGTAAATAA
>CAJWTE010000019.1 GCA_913046815.1 uncultured bacterium
GTATGCACAGAAAGAGACAATAGATTTGATTACCAAGATTGCTGGCGGTAGCTACGTCGGTAGTATTGATGAGTATTTGGAGAGACAGGACAACTCTCAAGTAAAGGTCTCAATAAACAAAACCAATTCTCTTCTCGGTCTTGCGCTGACGGCAGAAGAAATGCAGAACATTTTAATAAATGCGGGCTGCGAAGCTAGTCTAGAGGGGGATGTCCTCACCGCTACCGGCCCTTTCGAGCGAACAGACTTAAGTATTGAGGAAGATTTTATCGAGGAGATTGGGAGACTTTATGGCTATGACCATGTTGAGTCTATAGTTCCTACTAAAGTGACTCTAAAGGAATTTAATAAACGTCATTACTATGGAGAGTTGGTCAGGCAAGCGCTAGTCGAACAAGGCTTTTCAGAAGTAATTACCTCCTCATTTCGCAACAAGGATAAAACACAACTGTTGAATGCGTTGGCCAGTGACAAGAGTTATGTACGTTCTGCTTTAACTAAAAACATCCAAGGAGTGCTGGATAAAAACAGTAGCTTGGTAGACTTACTTGGTAATTTCGACACTAGAGTGTTCGAAATTGGTACGGTTTTTTATCCAGCTCGTGGATCAGTCGCGGAACATCTATCGTTGGCGTTGGGTGTGCGTGTTGGGCAATCTAGCTATACTGGCAAGGAAGATAAGGTTTTGCAAGCTGCCGTGAATTCAGTGCATGCGGCTTTGGGTACTGAGTTGGATTGGCAAATTGACAAGGGGGTAGCTGAGGTTAACTTAGACATGGCGATAGCAGATTTGCCTACACCGGAAAGGTTTGTAGCGGTAGAGATGGGTAGAGACTTGCATTACAAACCCTTCTCAGTGTATCCATACATGACCCGTGACATTGCTTTGTGGGTAGAAATTGGAGTAGGAGCAGATGAGGTGGAAGCAGTTCTAAACGAAACGGCTGGAGATTTGCGGGTACGAACGACCCTCTTTGATAGATTTGAAAAGGATGGTCGGGTGAGCTACGGCTTCCGTCTAGTGTTCCAGTCCAACGAAAAAACTCTCACCGACGACGAGGTAAATTCTATTATGACTAGTGTCTATCGCTCAATAAACACCAAAGGCTGGGAAACCAGATAATACATGAAGATTCTCTTCTATAATCTAGGCTATGGCAGAGGGCATGTCGGCTCTATCAAAGATTATCTTTTAAAAATAAATCGTTTTTTCTTTTTGAGCAAACAAGTGCAGAGATCAATATTGAACGACGTTGCATTGTTGGTCACAAAAGAGAAACCCGATATTTTTACGTATGCAGAAATAAGCTCAGGCTCTTTCTGGAACAATCATATGAACCAGCATGAGTACTTATTGGGTAAATTGGGAGTCACAGTGGTTGTCGAAGCAGTTTTGTCAAAGTATGGTGAGACGATGATAAATACATTACCAATGCATAATGGTAATGCAAATGGTGTTATTAGTTTTAGGCAAGCCGACATAAGTGAGCACTATTTGGCACATAGTAGAAAAAGATTGGTTTTTAGGACTGAATTAAATGACATCACAATTTTTACTGTGCATTTACCACTTGTGAGTACAGATCGAAAGAAACAGTTACATGAACTCTCTTGTTTACTCAAAGCCGCAACAGGAGATGTGGTGGTATGCGGAGATTTTAATATTTTTAATGGTTTAGATGAACTTTCTTTACTGCAAGAAGAGGCTGGTCTCAAGGTTGCTGGTTGTGGCGAGTTTACTTTTCCATCATACAAACCAAAAATACAACTCGATGTTTTTTTATATAGATTTCAAGATGAATCTATTGTTCCCACTTTGCGAGTATTGCCTCTAACCACCTCAGATCACTTGCCCATTGTACTAGAATGGTAGATATTGCGTATTTAGAAGCCTTGAATCCAACACTTTAAAAAGAATAGATACAGGGCGTCAATAGCAGTAAATCAGGGGTGTTAGTTTGGCTGAAATTAAGTTTCAAAAATGCTATAATAGGCAGTAAATTACTGATTATTTTTAACGTTTACTATGCCCGAAAAGAAAACTGTAGCTAAGAAAAAGCCTACCGATAAAGGAAGCTATAACGCCGCATCAATCTCTGTATTGGAAGGTCTGGAGCCGGTTCGTAAACGCCCCGGAATGTATATCGGAACCACTGGTCCGGAAGGTCTGCACCACATGATTTGGGAGATCTTCGACAACGCTCGCGACGAAGCCATGGGCGGTTTTGCTGACCGGGTAGAAGTTGTGCTTTTGCCAGACAACTATGTACGTGTAGTAGACAATGGGCGAGGTATTCCGGTGGATACGCACAAGCAGACCAAAGTCTCTGCACTGGAAACAATTATGACCACCCTTCATGCCGGCGGTAAATTTGGCGGTGATGAGTCTGGCTACAAGGTGTCCGGAGGTCTGCATGGTGTAGGTGTTTCGGTAGTAAATGCACTTTCTTCACATACTCGTGTAGATGTACATAAAGATGGTTTTCATTACATGCAGGAGTACAATATGGGTCTGGCAAAGGCAAAAATAAAGAAATTGGGCAAAACTGACTTCCAAGGATCAATAGTGACCTTTCAAGCTGACCCGTCTATCTTTCCGGAAATAGTTTATGAATGGAAGAAGATAATCAATCACCTTCGCCAACAAGCGTACTTGGTGAAAGCTATGCGTCTGACCGTAATTGACGCTAGGGAAAGTGAAGCGAAGCTAGATCCCAAGTCATTGGAGTCAGTTATCTATTTGTCGAAAGAAAGCTTGGAAGTACCCCATCAAACCTTCTATTTTGAAGGAGGTCTTAAGTCTTTGGTAGCATTTAATAATCAGTATCAAAAACCAGTTCACAAGAACATTTTCTATATCGAGAAGACGGATATCGACGAGAATGTATTAGCGGTTGAAGTGGCGTTGCAATATGTGGATGATATTTCTCCTCGCCTTTCTGCGTTTGCCAATAATATATACAACCCAGAACACGGAACTCACATTACTGGTTTCAAAACGGCTCTTACACGTACCCTTAATAATTACGGCAAAAAAAGTAATTTAATAAGAGAAAAAGACGGTACTTTTACTGGAGATGACGTGCTTGAAGGTATTACGGCTGTAGTATCAGTCAAAATGCCGGAAATTCAGTTTGAAGGTCAGACCAAGGGTAAGCTTGGTTCGGTGGAGGCACGAAGTGCGGTTGAGTCGGTTTTTGGTGAAGCTTTCCAAGAATTTTTAGAAGAGAATCCGGATGATGCGAAAGCTATTATTAACAAGGTGGTTATTGCTGTGAAAGCTAGAAAGGCCGCCAAAGCAGCAAAAGATTCAGTGCTGCGGAAAGGTGCGTTAGAAGGTATGTCTCTGCCAGGTAAGTTGGCTGACTGCCAAAGTCGCAGTGCAGAAGACTCGGAACTGTTTATTGTGGAGGGAGATTCGGCTGGAGGTAGTGCAAAAATGGGCAGAGATCGTAAAACCCAAGCGATCCTCCCGCTTCGTGGAAAAATACTAAACGTGGAGCGCGCACGTATTGATAAGATGTTGGCTTCGGAACAGATTAAGAACTTAGTAATTGCACTCGGCACAGCTATTGGTGATGTGTTTGATATTTCAAAATTACGTTATCATAAGCTAATCATTGCTACTGACGCAGATGTGGATGGTGCTCATATTCGGACACTTCTTCTAACTCTGTTTTATCGGTACTTCCGTCCTCTGATCGAAGGTGGATATATATACATTGCACAACCTCCACTTTACAAAATTCAACGAGGGAAGGAGACTTGGTATGCTTATACCGATGAAGAGAAGTTTGCCATTATTGGCGAAGACGAACCGGTAGAGGTGGGCGAGGAAGTAGAAACTGACGAGAACAGTGACACTGAAGAAGAGGTTGAAACTAAAAAAAGTACTAGCAAGTTTAGGATTCAACGTTACAAAGGTTTGGGTGAAATGAACTCTGAGGAATTGTGGGAAACCACCATGAACCCAGAAAACAGAATGCTTAAACAGGTGAATGTAGATGATGGGCAACAAGCCGATAAGGTTTTTGATGTACTGATGGGTACGGATGTGGCGTCGAGAAAGTCTTTTATTCAGTCTAATGCCCACAACGCAAACCTGGATATTTAAACCTCCTCTCACAACGGCAATTTAATTGGTGAGATATCTCACCAATTAATCAGAAAATAAAAAATACATGCACTAATGCATGCATTTTTTATTTCCAAGTTCGACTTAGTCAGTCACAGTGACTGCCCAAGAGAAACTGTCGTTTCTAGAACTGGTATCAGCAGATACGTTTATTTCTGCACCAAAAGTTCTAGTACCGGTTTGACCTACGTTATCAAAGCCAAGAGTTATAACAGAGCGTTCATTTGGCTTCAGTCCAGCCTGAGTTGGGGATTCGTACTTAGTGCCAGACGGCAAAGTGGCGGCAAAGTCCCAACTAGCGGAAGTTTTGGTACCAACGTTCTTCACTTCAAATTGGAATGCTCCACGTGAGTCGTTATCAATAGTCCCTCGTGGCACAAATTGATTTTGACTATTAAGTGTACCTACACCCAAGTACTTAACTGCCAAGTCAACAAAGCCGTTAGGATCTGAAGATGGCAGTTCGTACACTTCGGTAGTTGTTACAGTTGGTGTACCAGGAATAGTGGTAGCAAGTTCACTTACTTCCGGTTCGTAAGTATTGTCCTCAGGCACCAGAATAGAGACACTTCGACTCTGAGTGATGTCTGGGTTTACTACTGTAAACCGGTTGGTTTTCTCAGTAGCTATTTCATCAGTACCAGCTTTTATAAAACCTATACTGTATAACACGTCACTGAATCGCACACGTTCGGCGGTAGGGATGATAGTTAATGAGAAAGTATTGTTGCCGAGCTTGATTACTTGGCCACAAGGTACATAGGTCTCATTGTCATCTGGATATTTCATTATCAGAGATACTCCATCAGAACATTGGTATGAGAAAGTATACGTACCGTTACCTCGAAGGACTTCCCAGTGGATTGTAACTTCTTCACCAGTGTTTATAAGACTAGCTTCTGTAGCTACATTTAACTCACTTACCGGACGGGAGTTGTAGACACCGTCTGCAATCGAAGCTAGGGAAGTGAAAGCGTTTGGGATCAGACCCACAATCTTTACTGCCAGCCAAACTGCTAGTATTAGGATTGCTATCAATCCAACGACAGTCAGACTTTTGTTTAGAATTGTATTTTCTTTCATAATGAATTTGTAATGTGATAACGTAAGTCAATCAGTCAACCTCCATTTAGGAGGGAAGTAGTTGATACTTGCGGAGAACTGCACTCCATTAGTGATAATTGACATTTTCATACTAACATAATCTTGACAAATGTCAAGCTAGACCGTATAATCAGTAATCATAAACTTAAATTTATAAGACACAGTGAACGGGCTGGGTCAAGTCTTAATATAAAATATTTTCAATTAAACTATATTTATGAAATCACCAGCTAATTTTGATGAACTTCTAGAACAGATAAGACTGCGGATCTTGCCGTTTACTGGAGCTTTTTTTGTTATCGTTCTCCTTACCTATATGCTTCTTTACATCATTGATGTCTACCCAGAACCAAAGGAAGCGAGAGAAGAAAACACCAGTCTTACTATCATCAATGATAGTAAAACTGAAGAAGGTGACGACTCTGAAGTAGCCAATATCACCACGGCTGCATTGCCAGTAAAGATTGTTTTTGATGAGTTGGATAAAGAAATAGCAGTTTTAAACCCAACTTCACGCAGTGTGGCAGATTTAGACGCTGCTTTGTTGGAAGGAGTAGTCCGGCATCCTGATTCAGCAGATTTCCAAAATACCGGAAATATCTTTATTCTTGGCCATTCGAGCTATTTGCCAAACGTGATGAACAAGAATTTCCAGGCTTTTAATGGCATTCAGAATCTTGATTGGGGCGATACTATTCGTCTATGGTCTACCGATACTGAGTATGTATACCGCGTGGATAGAGTCTATAAGGCCAAAGCCAGCGAAGTAACAGTCCCGCTTGATACTACAAGAGGAAAGCTAACATTGGCCACTTGTAACAGCTTTGGCTCCAAAGATGATCGTTTTATGGTTGAAGCTACTTTGGTGTCCAAAAAGGCCTTGTAAAAAAGCTTTGTAGGTGAGAATCAGTCGAAAGACTCGCTCTAGTTATTGATATTATTTGAACTGTTGGACATCGGATGTCCAACAGTTCAACAGTTTAGGGTGCAGAAGGATTTTGTGCTATTGACAAAATGCCCAATCAGTGCTAACATTTAAGTGTCAAAGTTCTCCTGTTCCCCTCAGTTTCTAAGTAGAAATAGCAAGCCAGCTGTAAATTCATCCGAATTTACAGCTGGCTCGCAGAACGTTTGTTTATAAGTACCTTATAGGTATTTATCTGCAAGCGCTCTGAGGAAGAGCGTTCATCGAAACCGCCGCAAAAGCGGCTAAGGAAGGAGATGTCATGACCGACATTCAAAAAACGACCTTTAAATGGGCTGCGATCCTGCTCGCGGGCGGGGTTGTTACAGCCATTACGTTCGCGCCGGCCTTTGCTGGTGACTGTCAGCGAATTGGAGACGCGTGCGACACGCAGCGCGTTCAGACCAGCAAGCCTGACTATGTTGGCAAGCTGGCTCCGACGCCGACGAACGTGGTCTGTCTGACCGCATTGGCCACCGAACCTTCGGGATTGGTACTGGCCGAAGGACGAGTTGCAGAAAATGAGGAAGTGACCGGCAAGGTCATTACCTCCTGGCGAACTCAGCGGTCGCTCTGGAAAAAAACTGCGCACGGCTACGTGCGCGAAATCTGCATTCCGTCGTCGATGGTCAAGGGAACGGTGACCCTCTGCAACGAGGAAAACCGCTCTATCTGGACGACGGTAGACACCGCATACTTGCGCCGGGTCAAGCGCATTCCGGCGAACAATCCGGCTTGCCTGCTGGGCAAGAAGGCTTGTGCCGCCATTGGTCTTTGAGACTCTCGGCGAGGGAGATGAAAATCACCCTCGCCACCTTGAATATTCTTATGTACTGGTGTAGGTAGGAATATAAAGGTTATGAATAAAAAAATAAATATGAATAAGATTACTATCAAGAATGTCTTTCTGACGCTGTTTTTTGTAGTCTCAATATATACAATGTTAACTGCGGTGGCTCCGGTAAGTGCGCTAGCATTTGGTACTTCAGAAGATGGTGGCTGTTGTGGTGGTCCTGGAATCGACGGCCCTGGCCCTGGCGGTCCAGGAGGCGGCGGCCCCGATCCTGTTGTGTGTCAGTATTTAAATACTTCAAGTAGCACTGTACCAACTGGGGGCGGAAGCGTTACTCTGTCTTGGGCTAGTCTCAACGCAACTTCAGCTTCTATGAATAATGGAGTTGGTTCTGTAGCTGTAAATGGGTCACAATCAGTAAATGTGACCAGTGACACCACGTTTATCCTTACAGTGGTTGGTGTTGCTGGCAATGATACTTGTAGTGTACCTGTAACCGTGGACACCTCTACATCTGCACCTACTTGTGATGCTTTTACTGCGTCACCCAACCATTTTTCTAGCGGCGGAGGCACTACTACTCTAAGTTGGAATACTACCAATGCTACCTCTGTATCTATTAACAATGGAGTGGGAAGTGTATCTGTTGATGGTTCTACTACTGTAAGCGTATCTTCTGATATTACCTATACTCTCACTGCTACTGGAGCCGGCGGCACTGATACCTGTACCGAGACGATTACCGTTGGGACTGTTTCTGGTCTTACCTGTGATTATTTCAACGCTAGTCCGAGTTCTGTTAAGAAAGGATCAAGTACTACCCTAAGTTGGGGTACTACCAACGCCACATCAGTGTCTATTGATAATGGCATAGGTAATGTATCTGACGACGGATCTGTTATTGTTTCTCCATCTGGCGATACCACTTATACTCTGACTGCACGAGATGCTGCTGGTAATACTGTTACTTGTAGCGAAGGGGTGAACATTACTACTGGTGGTGGAGGAGGATCGCCTCGTCCTAGCTGTGACCTAGAAGCTTCAGATACTACTATCGAGCCAGGTCAGGCTGTAACGCTTACTTGGAACAATAACCGTTACACTTACGAGGCCACTATCTACGAAGGTGATGACGATGGCGATGAGATATTTGAGGCTGATGATCGTGATGAAGCGCAAGAAGGTTCTATCCGTGTATATCCAAACCGTCCTACGACCTACACCATGGTGACAGAACGAGGAAGTTACCGAAGGGTTTGTGATGTAGATATTGAAATGGAAGACACTGTGATACTACTTTCTACCCGTGACCAAGAACCACGTGTTGCCGGTATTACTTTGACACAAGTGCCTTATACCGGTTTTGAAGCTGGACCATTCCTAACCTTCATCTTCTACGTACTACTTGCTATCTGGGGAGTGTTCGTAGCCTACATCTTCACTGTTAAGGAAGATAAGTTTCTAGGCTTCTCTCTAGCTGGTGCTTTCCCAAAAAAAAAGTCAATAAACGACTTTTCGACTAAAGGGGTAGATACTGAAGAGTATATTTCTGAAGCGGAAGATTATGTGGCTAGCACTACCAGCGCGCCAGTCACACCGGCTAACTTACCAGTAATTGGATATGCGTCGCAACTGGCGGAAGAAGACGTTGATATAAAAAGTGAGTTGGAAGACTATGCTCACAACAACGAAGCTCTTATCTCCAGTGATGCCATACGTTTCTTAGAACACAAGTATTCTGCTGCTGAACAATTATCTATCCTAGATAAAGCTATCACAGCGGTAAAGAAAAGTTATCCTAGTGAGGATGGTTGGGTTATCTTGAATCTAGACAGAGTGCAAGCTGTGCTTGGTAGCCACATTAAAGCGATAGAATTACCCAATGTACCAGTTACTGTCGGCTCACTAGCTGAAGCAATCATTGATGGAGATTTGTCCTCATCTTGTGGATTAATTGGACACCGCCCTATGATTGCATTGATGGACGCAGCCACTGACTTAGATGCTTTGTACAGAGAAAGGCGGGGGGGAGAGACTGTGGTATCAGAGTTTTTACGCACCAAGTCAGAACACATCACTGACGATGAGTTGCACACTGTGATTAAGACTCTCACTTCTGCGCTGGATGGCACTTACCGCGATGAAGAAGAAGCGGTTAAGGTGGCCATTATGAAAGCTATTAAATTGGTAACCAAATAATTAGTTGTAATAACGACAAAAGAGCAACAAAAAACACTACCCTGGGGGTAGTGTTTTTTGAGCATTTTATGCTATGAAGGTTTTATTCACCACTAGTCTTACAAGCAAAACTCCCTAGGTTAAACCTAGGGAGTTTTGCTAAAACACTATCCGAAGGTAGTTTTTTTGGCTCTTTATTACAATTAATCAATTGTCCTGTTCTTGATTTCAGTGACCAGCTTTTCAATCAGCTCTTCTACTGAGCCTTCGACTTTGTCTCCGTTGTGCTTTTCTAAGGCGATGGTATTACTGGAAGCTTCTTTGTCTCCCACTACTGCAAAGTAAGGTAGCTTATCTTGTTTGGCACTGCGAATTTTTTTCCCTAATGATTCGTTGGTGTCATCTATTTCCGCTCTGATACCAGCAGTCTTAAGCTGGTCTACCACTCCTTGGGCAAACTCTGTGTGAGCTACAGCTACCGGCAACACTCGCACCTGTTCGGGAGAAAGCCAGAGCGGAAAGGCACCAGCATAATGTTCTATTAAGATTCCAAGAAAACGATCAGGCGAACCGATAAGGGCACGATGAATCATAACCACTCTCTCTTTTTCACCTTTCTCATTGATACAGTTGAGATCGAATCTTTCTGGTTGACTGAAGTCCAGTTGTACCGTTGATATCTGCCATTCACGATCCAATGCGTCCACTGCCATAATATCTACCTTTGGCCCATAGAAAGCAGCTTCACCGGTTACTTCTTTATGGTCTATTTTCTTCTCTTGAAGAAGTTTTTTCAGAATTCCTTCAGATTCTTCCCAGACACTATCTTCCCCTAGATATTTTTCTTTATTGACATCATCTCTTAATGATAGTCGCATCCAGTATGCGATATTGTATGTTTTCAAAGCTTCCTCGATGACTTCCAATATGTTAGATATCTCAGATTCAATTTGTTGATATCTACAAAAAACATGTCCATCATCTTGAGCAAAAGCTCTCAGGCGGGTTAGGCCGGAAAGCTCTCCAGGTCTCTCGTCTCTATATAGATTAGCAAAGTCTGAATAGCGAATTGGCAAATCTTTATAACTGCGTGGTCTAGAAGCAAAAATTTGGGTATGCTGGGGGCAGTTCATTGGTTTGAGAAACATCTCCTCGTCGACATATTGAGATGACACTGACAACATATCCTCTTTATATTGATCATAGTGACCGGATAATTTAAACAAGTCAGCTTTGTTGATATTTGGAGTATATACTTCTCCAAAGCCGAGTCTATCATTCAGTTCACGAGAATATTCGACTACTGCATTGCGTAAAATATTTCCTCTGGGAGTCCACATTGGCATTCCTGATCCGACTAGGTCAGAAAAGACCAGTAGATCTTGCTCTTTAGCGATTTTTCGATGATCTCGTTTTTTCGCTTCTTCTCTATGCTCTAGGTACTTATCTAGTTCTGCTTTTGTATCAAAAGCCAGTCCGTAGATTCGTGTAAGCATTGAGTTCTTTTCATCTCCACGCCAGTAGGCACCAGCTATTTTGTCTAACAGGAACGAATCGCTGGCAATGTCGTGTGCAGGATTTTGGCAATGACCACCGCGGCAAAGATCAGTGAAGCCATTACACGTATATAGAGTTATTGGTTCGTTTTTTTTAACGATTTCATCTATCAGCTCCAGTTTATATTTATTATCAGAAAATAATTCACGAGCAGTAGGTTCTGACACTTCTTGGTGAGTGAATTCGGTCCAAGTTGGTAATTGCTTTACCATTGATTCTTGCAGTGATTTTAAATCATCTTCGCGGAGACTTTCTCCTTGAGAAAAATCAATGTCATAGTAAAAACCATTTTCAATTGCTGGTCCCAAAGTTAGTTTTGCTTCAGGGTATCTTTTTAGTACTTCGGCGGCCAGTAAGTGTGCCAGAGTGTGTCTTTTTTGTTCTAGACTACTGTTCATAATAATTTAGTTAAATTAAAAAACGTCCGAGTGAAAAAACAACTTAGTTGTTTTT
>CAJWTE010000020.1 GCA_913046815.1 uncultured bacterium
CATCTTTGTTGTAGTGCTTTATAAGTTGTTGCTCCTTAGCCTGTACCATTTTCATGGCACTGATTTTAAGACCGACTTGCTCAAAACGCTTAATGACTTCCCCTACCAAACTTCGTTGGATTGTGTCTGGTTTCAGAATGACTAAAGTCCGCTCTTGGTGTGGTTGTTTGTCCATAAAATAAAATTATTTCAACGTGAGTATAGCGTATTATGAGAAAAAATCTACCTACTCAAGCAATTGTTAGAATTTCTGGCCCCTTATCTGTCACCAGTACAGTATGTTCCATGTGAGCAGAGTTTTGACCCGAAGCAGTTAAGGCAGTGTAGCCGTCACGGTCTATCACAACGTCTGGATCGTTGCCCGCGATTATCATCGGCTCAATAGCCAAGACCATCCCTGTCTCAATTAAAACCGATTCACCTTTCGTGCGGAAGTTTGGTATTTGCGGTTCCTCATGCAATTCATACCCCACCCCATGTCCACAAAAGTCACGGACGATGGCAAAACCTTCAGGAACAGAATCTTCAATTGCCGCACCAATATCAACAATTCTATTACCTGGTTTTGCAGCCTTTATACCAGCTTGTAAAGCTTTTTTTGTTACATCTAACAGTTGGCTTGCTTGATTATCAATCTCCCCCACCCCAACAGTTCTAGCAGAGTCTAGTACCATACCCTTATAGCCAATTACTAGATCAATACTTACCACATCTCCATCCACAAACTCTTTGGGAGTTTCATTAGGAATACCATGTACAATCTCATCATTAATAGACACACATACAGCAGCCGGATACGGTCGCTCAGCAAACGTCGGTTGATATCCAAGAGTGAGCGGTTCTAAATTATTTTGCTCTAGTAACTCCATAGCCGTATCGTCGACATCGAGTGATGTGTTGCCTGCGACGACCAGCTTTTCTAATTCATTTAAAATACTGGCCAACAATTTACCTCCTGTTCTGAGGATTTTAATATCTTCTTCAGTCTTCAGTGTGATACTCATGAATTTACCCTATCACACATATTATTGCAGTGATAGAGCACGCACAATCTCATCATGAACTTCTGCAATGTCTTTTGTTCCGTCTATATCATGTACTGTAGCTCCGGATCTCTTTCGATAGTAGGCAATGACAGGCAAGACTTCTTCTTCATACCATTTAATGCGAGCGCTTATTGATGATTCAGTATCGTCGGACCGGCCACGGCTTAACATTCTTTGACGCACAACTTCCTCTGGTGTCTCCAGATTAACAACGTCGACATGGTCTCGTTTGTAAAACATTAACGCGCTTTCTAATACTTCCGCTTCGTGGACAGTGCGAGGAAAACCATCTATCAGTACATGGCACTTATCGTCCATATGTTCTCTCATGGCATCAGACCAAAGATTGACTGATAAAAAAAGAGGCTGTAACACGCCACTGTTAATAGTCTTTTCTACATGCTTCTCAGTATAGCCTTCACCTTTAGCGGCCAACGAGCGAAATCTGCGCCCTGTCTGAATATCAAACACTCTGCCAGTTGGGTCAACTGTACGAAATATTTCATCAAGTTTCTCAATTTGAGTCCCTTTTCCACTGCCTTGTGGACCAATAAAAATAACTGTTTTTGCTTGCATACTAATTTGTATTTTCGTTTACTATGTCAGTGACAACTTGTCTAAAAACGGCCTGGGCCTCGTCTAGTTTACCATTTCGATTATCGATTATTACGTCCGCTTGCGCTTTAAATTTTGATTCTTCTTCGAACCTTTGCTTTCTCAGTGCCAGATGCTCTTTTGAGATTGGAGCTCTAGATAAAATACGCCCTTTCAAATTCTCCCAACTTCCGGCATCAATATAAACGACTGTGCACTTCTCCTTTGGAAGAAGAGATTTGATCTGCTGTACACCTTGCATTTCCATCTCCTTCATCACCACTCTACCTGCTTGCAACGGAATTAGAAATTCTGACTTTGGTGTCCCATATAAGTTAGCGCTGAACTCTGCCCATTCAATAAATTCATCGTTTGCTATCATTGATTCAAACTCTGCTCTTGAGATGAAAATGTACTTTGGATTCTCTTCTGTACCATCACGAGGTTCTCGACTGGTAAACGTCTTAGCAAAATAAATTTGTTCTGCAACGTCACCTAGCCCGTCTATTACCTTCTTCTTTCCACTACCGGATGGGGCCATTAATAGTATCAAATGTCCTTGTATAGCTGCATCTTCCATAGATGAATAGCATAACAGTTTACAAACAATTAACAACAGTCACCCGTCTCTCACCCCCCTATGCCAGTTAACCGTCATAGTATATGACGGTTAACTGGCATAGGGGGATAACAACAAACGCAGGCGATAGCCTGCGTTTGTTGTTATAGAGCATTATTTGCACTCCTTTGGTGCGCCATCTGTATCTGCTATATAGATTGGACTAGTATTCTCTTAGAGAGATTTGAGCATCTAATCGACGGACCAGGTCCAAGACTACATTTACCGCAATCAACAGTGCGGTACCGCCAATAGCTAAAGCTGTGATACCAGTGGCCACTTGCATAAGAAGTGGCAGTACAGCTACCAACCCTAAGAAAATAGCGCCTACGAAAGTGAGTCTTGTGATGATATTACCTAAGTATAGAGAAGTCTGTCCTCCGGGACGAATACCCGGAATAAAAGCTCCGCTTCGTTGTAAATTCTTACTCATAGAATCTGGATCAAAGGTGACAGCAGTATAGAAGAATGTAAACACAAACACTAAAGCAAAGTAAGCGATTGCATAAAGTATCTGGTTATTAAAGAAGCTATTTAAGGCTGTTGTCATACCATCCAAGCTGGCTAGGTTGAAGCTAGACAACATATTCACCACCATTTGTGGAAACAGCAACATAGAGAGGGCAAAAATGATCGGGATCACACCAGCCTGGTTTAACCTTAGTGGCAAGTAAGACTGAGTACCCCCATAAGTTTGCCCCCCTCGACTTTGTTTTGAGTAAGTAATAGGGACAGCACGTTCTGCTTCTGTCATTACCACTACCGCATAAATCACAGCAAGTGCTAACAAAGTGAAGCCTAGGTAGATAGGTAACTGAGTCATGGAGAAGCCAAACATTAACTGTGTGAAAGTAGTAGGTAGGCTAGCCACAATACCAGCAAAGATGATAATGGACACGCCGTTCCCGATACCATACTCCGTAACCAACTCACCAATCCACATAAGGAGTATGGAACCGGCGACAATTAGCAGCACATTGAGCATAAACTCAGTCTGTGTCAGTCCAGATATCACTCCTTGGCTCTGTAGTAGAGACAAGAAACCAAAACCCTGCACGATTGCCAAAGGTAGAGTGAGTTGACGAGAATACTGAGTAAACTTGGCTCTACCGGTCTCACCCTCTTCAGTATGAAGGCTTTTTAATTTTGGACTCATCACCGTCATTAATTGCATAATGATTGAAGCGGTAATGAAAGGGCCTACACCGAGCATCACGATGGATAGATTAGCTAGGCCACCACCAGAAAAAATATTCATTAGACCCAAAAACTGATTGTTCTCGAAGAATTGCTCCAAGACCACATGGTCGATGCCAGGAATAGGAATTGTAGCTAAAGCTCTAAACACCACCAAAGCTCCTAGGACAAATAGAATCCTTTTGCGAATCGCTTGGTCTGTGAAGATAACTTTAAGCTTGTGAATGAATTTGTTCATATGGCTAACAGTATACCTTATGCCACAGTTCCGCCAGCCTTTTCAATCTTTGCTTTAGCTGTTGCAGATACTGCACAACCTGAAACATTTAGTTTCTTAGTCAATTCACCGTTACCAAGGATCTTGACTGTCGGTGCTTTTTTGCGTCGTGAGGAAATCAATCCTTCAGCTACCAAAGTTTTTGGATTGATATCTTTACCACTGAAATTTTCCAATACAGAGACATTGATTACAGTTGCGCTCACTTTATCTGAGTTAACTGTTCTAGCTCTATTTACACCATGTCCACGAAGTTTGGGAAGTTTTTTAATGATTTCCCGCATTTCTGGTCTAGTACTGTTACCAGCTCGCGCCTTTTGTCCCTTGTGGCCTCTGCCTGAGGTCTTACCTCTTTTGCCACCACGACCAACTCGCTTAGCGACTTTGTTTTTGGTTGTTGATTTGAGTTCGTGTAATTGCATATTATTCAGTCTTAAGTTCTTTCAAGGCTTCTATAGCAGCACGAGCATTATTGAGCTTGTTTTTACTGCGTGAAAATATCTTGGCAGTTACGTCTTTTACCCCTGCCAATTCCAATACCGTACGCACAGATGAACCAGCAACCAAACCACGTCCTGGAGCAGGCATGATCATAACCTCACTAGAAGCATATTTTGTATGAACATCATGCGGAATGTGATGATCTTTGTTCATTGTAACAGTTATTAAGTTCTTCTTGGCATTGCGCATAGCTTTTTCTATAGCCAATTGAGTGTCACCGGCTTTACCAACACCAACCCCCACCTTACCTTTCTTATCGCCAATCACCATCGATACAGAGAACGAGAAACGTCGACCACCAGCCATCACACGTGTTACACGACGAATACTGACAATCTTTTGGTCATATTCAGGTCTAGATCGTTCCTCCCTTCTATTGTTACGTCGTGGTCTACGCGAATTACGTCGATCATTATGGCGACCATTCCTTCTTTTTTCCGGTGCATTTATACCTCCACTTTGTTTTTCAGAACTGGTGGAAACAGCTGGTGCATCGGCTGAATTTTTTGGTGCTTCAGCAGAAGTGGTGTCAGTAGTTTTTACTACCACTTCTTTATTTTTAGCTTCCTGCTTGTTTTCTTCTGTCATTTTTGTTTGTTAAATAAATAATCTAGAACTAAAATTTCAGCCCAGCCTCTCTCGCAGCATCTGCAAAGATTGCAATATTTCCCTGGTAGGGAAATCCTCCACGGTCGAATACTACCGCCTCAATTTTTTTAGCTTTCGCTAATTCAGCTATCTTTGATCCCAATTCTTTTGCTCGCTCTGCCGGAGATCCGGTTTTACTTGACCGAGTATCAGTTGCTACTAGTGTAGTGCCGGTCTCATCGTTGATTACCTGAGCGTAAAAGAATTTGTTACTACGAAAGACAGCTAGTCTTGGACGTACTTCTGTACCTTTTATACGCGCCCGTACACGCTTATGACGAGTTATCCGTTGCTTGGTCTTTGATTGTGTTTTTGTTGTCATAATTCCTAATATGTTAGACAGCTTTTTTACCTTGCTTACGAATAATATACTCGCCGACATAGTGAATACCCTTACCTTTATATGGCTCAGGCTTCTTAACTTTGCGGATGTTTGCTGCAAATTGCCCAAGAGACTCTTTATCGATACCCGTTACAGTAATAACGTTTTTTTCTACTGTCACCTCCAGTCCTTCCGGTAATTCAAGTTCAACCGGATGAGAAAAACCTACATTTAATACTAAGGTTCGTCCTTTCATTTCGGCGCGGTAGCCAACTCCTTCTATCTCCAGTTTCTTCTCAAATCCCTCTGTAACACCATGTACCATATTGTTCACATGTGATGCGTAAGTGCCCCACAAAGCTTTCGAAAGGTCACTTGTAGGATCAGGAGTCAGTACAACTGAGTTGTCTTCAATTTTCAACTCAACATCATCTCTAAAATCACGAGACAAAGTGCCTTTTGGTCCCTTAACGGTCAAATTCTTGTCCGCCAGAGTCGCTTCTACTCCAGAGGGTAAAGCGATTGGTTGTTTTCCTAGTCTGCTCATATTACCAAATCATAAAGAGACGTTCTCCTCCTACATTTTTCTTCCTAGCTTCATCATCGGTAAGAATACCGGCAGGAGTAGAAAGGATGAGATTCCCTTTACCAAATTTAACTGGATAAATTTCTGATACTTGTGCGTACAGACGTCGACCAGGTTTGCTGATACGTTTCACACCATTGATGGTGTGTTGTCCTGACTCACTATATTTTAAAGTCAAGGACAATTTTTTTTGTGCCAATTCACCAACAGCTTCAGTTGCAGCCACGTAACCAGCCTCAACCAACTTATTGGCAATTGAATGTCGGAGCTTAGAATAAGGTAGCAATACTTGGTGCTTCCC
This sequence comes from uncultured bacterium, assembly GCA_913046815.1. Classification (GTDB taxonomy): domain Bacteria; phylum Patescibacteriota; class Minisyncoccia; order Phycocordibacterales; family UBA918; genus OLB19. Next base: position 6,092 of record CAJWTE010000020.1, read on the forward strand.
TACTGCTCCGGCGTTTTGGATCTGAATGATCAAATCTCCTACTGTGTCGCTTACCATATTACCAACTACTTTTCTTAACACCTGGGATATGACCTTCATGAGCAGCTTCTCGAAAACAAATTCGACACATGTCGAAGTCTCGCATGTATCCATGTTTCCTTCCACAAACTGCACAACGGCGAACTACGCGACACTTAAACTTAGGTTCACGCTCCGCCCTTACCACGATTGATCTTCGTGCCATTATCTAGGTTTCTTAATGATGAGGCAGTATCATCTAGTATGTGATGACTTACCTCCTAATAATTAACGTTTTTTGCTTTCCAGAAAGCAAAATGCGTAGTGCCAGTACTATACGCTGATATATGAAATTTGCAACCCTGATACCAATCAGACAATGCCGGGTGTCACGAGCCAGCAAGCAAGTGATTTTCATTAAAACACGGGTTATAAAAACAAAAAACATGCATTAATGCATGTTTTTTGTTTTCCAGTAGAATGATTAATCGGAGCCTTTATCTACTTTCTGTAGAGGTAGACCTATGTAACGTAGAAGTGCTTCCGCCTCCTCCTTTGTCTTAGCGGTAGTCACAATAGTGATCGCTAAAGAAAAAACGTCTTTCAACTCTTCGTCAACACATTCAGGGAAAATGGTATGCTCCTTAATGCCAACAGTATAGTTGCCCATGTCATCAATAGCAGTAGTCTTGAGACCACGAAAGTCACGAGTCTGCGGCAAAGCAATGTGAATTAACTTGTCCAGAAAGTCATGCATTCGTTCACCTCTCAAGGTTACTTGGTAGCCAATGATATCACCTTCGCGCAACTTGAAAGTCGCAATCGACTTCTTGGCTGGACGTGGTGAAACTTTCTGTCCAGTAATCACAGCCAGGCGATCTTGGATAAGTGCCAATTTGGCTTTATCTTCAATCTTACCCGTTCCAGTAGATACTACTACTTTGGTAACCCTTGGTGCTTGCATTGGATTTGTATATCCAAGCTTGTCTTTGAGTGCTGAGAAGGACTCAGCTAATTTTTCTTTCATGTTTTTCATACGCTTTGCTAAATCTTTTTACCGGTTTTAGCTGATACTCTCACTTTTTGGCCATCTTGGCTTTCGTAGCGCACTCGCACTGGTTTGCCATCTTCATTCAAAGCAACGTTTGATACATGAATTGGCATCTCTTTCTCGATTACCTGTCCCTGGGAACGTAAGCGCCGGTTCTTTTGGTGTTTAGTAGCAAGATTTACACCTTCTACCAAAACTTGATCTGACTTCGGCAAAGTTTGACTCACAGTACCAGTTTTTCCTTTGTCTTTACCCGCAATCACAATCACTGAATCTCCTTTTTTGATTTTCATAATTTTACAATTATTCATTTGAAGGTTTTACACCACTTCTGGGGCGAGAGATACTATCTTCTGATACCCTGCTTCTGCTAATTCTCTTGGGATTGGGCCAAACACGCGGTTGGCACGCGGCTCCTTCTTCTCCTTGTCGACCAATACAACGGCGTTATCGTCAAAGCTGACATACGAACCGTCTTTTCTGCGATACGGCTTTCGTTGGCGAACCACTACTCCGTATACAACATCTTTTTTCTTTACTTGCTTGCGTGGTTCTGCTGTTTGTACTGACAGTACAACCATTTCTCCCAACTCAGCGTAACGTTTTTTAGAACCTCCTAGTACTTTGAAGACACGTCCTACTTTAGCACCGGTGTTGTCTGTAATTTTGACAATTGTTTGTGGTTGAATCATAAGCTATGAAACTAAAGCAAAATGCTTTCTCTTACTAATTGGTGATACTTCACGTATCTCGACCTTATCTCCAACTGAAGCTGTGTTACCAGCGTCATGTACTAAGAATTTTTTAGTACGTCGTAGATATTTTTTGTACTTTGGATGTTGAACATATCGTTCAACTGCCACCGTACAGGTATCTTGCATCTTAGTACTTACTACAGTACCACGCAAAACCCGTCCTTTTCTTTTTTGATTTGTTTCGGTTGAATTATCCATAAGCACAATTACTTAACTTCTTCATCCTTTATCTTAGTAGTCATAACTGAGAATGCACGTGAAATATCTTTTCTAGCCTCACGTACAGCACTAACATTGCGACCACCAGTTTGGAAACGATGTGTACGTAACTCTTCTCTTTTATCAGCAATAAACTTATCGCGGTCCTTGTCACTCATCGCCATGATTTTTTTCATATCTGTCATAAGCTATATCTAAGTGCGAGTTTCTTCGCGAGTTACGAAGCGAGCCTTGAGAGGTAGTTTTGCTGCAGCTTTACGTAAAGCTTCGCGTGCCACATCTTCAGAAACGCCATCGATTTCGAATAAAATTCGACCGGGATGTACTTCAAATACAAAGTGATCGGGGTCACCTTTACCTTTACCCATACCTACTTCTGCAGGCTTTTTGGTAATTGGTTTATCCGGAAAGATACGAATCCATATCTTTCCAGTTTTACCTAGAGTTCTAGATATTACTCGACGTGCAGCTTCAATCTGATTAGATCGTACGCGTGACGGAGTAGTAGCTTTAAGACCGTATGAGCCAAAAGCTACTGTAACACCTCTGGTTTCTGGACGCGCCATCTTGGCTGGACTTTTTCGTCCTACTTGCCATTTTCGGTGTTTTACTTTTTTCGGAAATAACATAGTAGCTTAATTACTTATTACGGCTTTGATTTTCACTCTGTGCAGAGCTTTTACGATCGGCAAACACGTCACCTCGATAAATCCACACTTTGATGCCGATCACACCATAAGGAAGAAGTGCTCGTTCACGTGAGAAGTCTATATCCGCTCTTAGAGTTTGCAGAGGAATTCGACCCTTCTTCAACTCTTCACGTCTTGCCATATCAGCACCGCCAAGTCGGCCAGACACAATAATACGGACTCCTTTAACGTCTCTATTGGCCATCACTTTTTCTACTGTTTGCTTCAGTACACGACGAAATGGCATTCTTTTCTCCAGTCCTTCAACAACCATTTGTCCAACAATAGCTGCGCTTGTTTCAGGATTTCTAATTTCTTCAATGTCAATTTTTATATCTGGTTTTTCGGACAACTTAAGCTTACGTAGAAGCATGTCTATTTCCTTTTTCAAGCTCGTTGCCCCTTCTCCAGAACGGCCAATAACAAGACCGGGTCGAGAAGTCTTAATAATTATTCGAAGAGCTTTCTCGTCTCTTTCGATTTCGGTCATGTCTACTGACATACCTTTTAACTTCTTAGTTAGAAGTTTTCTGATAGCTGCGTCTGTTCGCAAATACTCACGGTACTTGTTTTTGTCTGCAGCAAACCAACGACTGCGCCAATCACGATTGATGCCGATACGTTGAATGAATGGATGTGCAATATGTGTCATAAATTTATTTCACTTTGCTTAGCCCAGTTCGACTGTGATGTGACTGTTTCGCTTGTTGATGCGAGACGCACTACCACGGGCACGAGGCATAAATCGCTTATAAGTAGTTGCTTTGTCGACCGTTACTGTTTTTATTTTTAGGTTATCTGTCTCTACCCCCTTATCTTTAGCATTTGCCAAAGCTGAAGCAATTACCTTAGAAAAAGGTCCAGACGCTCGCTTATCTACAAATTTCAAGATATTTAGAGCTTCATTCGCTTTTTTGCCACGAATCAAGTTGGCAAGTAAACGAACTTTTCTCGGAGACTGACGGTAGTTTTTTAGTACTGCTTTCATAATTTGTTTCTACATTAGGCTTCTTAAAATTGGGATTAATCCACCGAGCTGGAGAGATTTTTACGAGCGAGTTGTATCTAGATATACTACGACGAGTAAAAATCTTGAAGCTCAAGGAGTAAACCGATTTTATGATGCCTTAGCGGCTTTAGCTGCTGCTATTTCTGCCTCCTTCTTCTTCTGGTCAAGTTCCTTCTGCATCTTACCTCCATGCCGATAGAATTTTTTGCTTGGAGAGAACTCACCTAGCCGATGTCCTACCATTTCCTCTGAGGCAGTGACTTCGATATGATCCCTACCGTTGTGTACGCCGAATGTGAATCCGACCATCTCCGGTGAGATCAGTGAATCGCGCGCCCATGTTTTGATTACTCCTGCTTCCTCCGGCCTCTTGCCAGAAATTTTCTTTAGCAGTTTCTCATCTACATAGGGGCCTTTATATAATGATCTTGCCATATAATTAGACCCTTCCTTGCCAAGCAAGAAAGTGATAAATGAATTTGATTAATTTGTTTTGAAAATGTTTTAACGGCACATTTTCCGGTACTTTATTTAGTGATTCGTAGCAGCCAGGCCACAAATCATTGAGGTTTTGGAACGGAGCTATATTACGTCAATAATCCATTTGAGTCAACCTAAAATCACCATTTAATTGGTGATTTAATTAGTGATTTAATAAAACAAACTGAATGCCTTATCGCTTGCTTGCAAAAAGTATAAACAAAACTACCGGCGCTAAAGCCGGTAGTTTTGTTTATTTTAACTTCGTTTTCCAACCTTTCTACGACTAACAATGAATTTGTTAGAGTACTTCTTTGGTGATCGAGTTTTTTGTCTTTTACCCGTTGGGCGACCCTGCTTGGTGCGAGCTCGTTTATGTCCTCGAGGAGAACGCCCCTCTCCACCACCATGCGGGTGGTCTACAGCGTTACGGGCGGTACCACGAGTCTTTGGTCGCAGACCCATCTTGCGTGCGCGGCCGGCCTTACCAATAGTAACCAAACGATGTTCTTCGTTAGATACTTCGCCGACTGATGCCCAAGCGGTAGAGATGACCTTTCTTATTTCAGAAGATGGCATACGCAAGTGCGTATATCCAGAATCCTGAGCCACCACTTCTGCATAGTTACCAGCACTTCGGGCAATGCGAGCTCCTCCTTCTGGCTTAAGCTCGATATTGAATACGAATGTACCTACTGGAATCTTTGCTAGAGGAAGTCTGTTACCTACTTTGATCTTAGCTTTGTCTGACACAATGAATGTA
>CAJWTE010000021.1 GCA_913046815.1 uncultured bacterium
CTCCGACGCTTTGTATCTTGGACATCTTGTTGATTTTAGAAATCAAAGCAAACGATAGAGATTATTTCAGATTAGTTTGATTAGCAAAACAAAAGGCCGGCGCCGTAGGCGCCGGCCTTTTGTTTTGCTTTAAGCCTTTTCCACTCTCTCGGAGTAGGTAGTGGTCTCGGTATTGATAGCCACCACATCTCCCTCATTGATAAATTGAGGTACTTGTACCAGAAGCCCTGTCTCGAGAGTCACTTCTTTAGTAGCTCCACTAGACGTGTTGCCTTTGACAGCCTCACTAGCTTCTTTGACTTTCAAATCGACTTTTATAGGGATAATTACGCTGATGATTTCGTCATTAAATACCAATGCCTGTACCAGGCTGTTCTCTGTGACGAAGTCAGCCAATTCGCCTACTTCCTCTTTTGTCAAAGTAAAGCGGTCAGAAGGGTCGCTTGGTGTACAAAACCAGTATTCGCCTCGGTTATGGTACAGATACTTCACTTCACGCTTGTCCATATCTGCTTCCTCTAGTACATCTGATTGGTGAAAAGTTCTGTCCAAGGTGGCACCGGTGCGTAGGTTTTTTAGCTTCACATTATTACTGGCCTTTTGTCGGTCTTTTTTGGAGAGGGCAGAGGAGAGCACTATGTAAGGGTCATCATCTAATATGACAGTCTTTTTTACTGTTACTTCGTTGTATTGCAATTTAGCCATAATAAAACCAACTATAAACTGCGATTATTAGTTAAAATTTGAACTTTCTACTCTTCTTCTTTCAAAGCCTTTTTAATATGTTTTAGAATCTCGTTACTCAATTTCTTGTCTCCTTTGAGGGTGGTTCTAGCTGCGTCATACCCTCGTCCTAGTTTTATTACACTGGAGTCATCACCGCCCGGGGGAGTGTATGAGTAAGAGGCTCCACTTTTGCTTACAAAACCATATTTTTCTCCCAAGGCCAGAAGTTCGCCCGAACGACTGATACCCTCACCGTAGATTAGGTCAAATTCAGTAACACGGAAGGGGGCTGCGATTTTGTTTTTCACTACTTTGACTCGGTGTCGGCCACCTACCACCTCGTCACCTTTCTTGATCTGGGCTATACGACGAATGTCTAGACGTACCGATGTATAGAATTTCAGAGCTTTACCGCCAGGGGTGGTTTCTGGGTTGCCAAACATTACTCCCACCTGCATACGTATTTGGTTGATAAATATTACCACTGTCTTGCTTTTGCTAACAATGCCAGTAAGCTTTCGCAGGGCTTGACTCATCAGACGTGCTTGCTTTCCCACGTGATGGGCTCCCATCTCGCCTTCAATTTCATCTCTTGGAGTGAGGGCAGCGACCGAGTCTATTACTATCACGTCTACCTGACCGCTTCGCACTAGTGACTCCACAATTTCCAGAGCTTGCTCTCCACTGTTTGGTTGTGACACGAGAAGTTCGTCTAAGTTAACTCCAATCTTCTTGGCATATTCTGGATCCATCGCATGTTCTGCATCAATGAAAGCACAAATACCCTTCGCTTTCTGCGCTTCTGCTATAGCATGCAAGGACAGAGTGGTTTTACCAGAAGACTCTGGTCCGAAGATTTCAATGATGCGTCCGCGAGGAAAGCCACCAATTCCCAACGCATCATCGAGACCAATAGAGCCGGTTGAAACAGCGTCTATATCCACCTTATGACTGTCATTTAGCGTCATAATGGCATCCTCGCCAAACTTAGTTTTGATACTACGCAAAGTCTCTGCTATGTCAGCAGATGACTTAGCCTTCACTTCTTTTACCTCCTTCACTTCTTTCTTTTTTGGTGCTTTTTTACTTGCCATAAGTTATTCGTTATCTTCTATATAGATGAACTCTCGCTCAATGTAAGATCGGCGACCATAACGGTCATTGGCCGAAATAGTAATTATATTATAACCGTTTTGTAGCCAAACCTTCTCCTTGAAATCACCATCTTTTGTGGTCACAATATCCCCACCATTTAATTTAATAGCTGCTGCGTTTCTGACGTTGCCTGATATTTGAACATTATTTTCATAGGTAGTGCTAGCCGGTTCGTTATAAAGTCTAATTACTGGGCCAGCCAATACAAACCTGCCTTGATATAAGACGTAGACAGCAAACAAAGTGATTAAGCCAATTGCTATTGTGGTCTTGAGAACGAAGCGAAGTGTAATCCTTCCGTTACTCATATTCCTCTTCCGTATCCTGACTGTCTTGATCTAAAAGTATGTCCCTAGGTTTGGAACCTTGTTGTGGACCAATTATTCCTTTTTCTTCAAGAATATCAATAAGCCGTGCCGCACGTGAATATCCAATACGAAGCTTTCGCTGCAAATATGAAGTGGATGCCTTGCCGGCTTCAAGTACTGCCTGCTTGGCGTCTTCGTACAAGTCGTCATCCTCTTCACCGTCGTCTATCGAACCAAAGAACGAGTCAGGGCTACCTTCTTTCTCATCCAGATTGATAGAATCCAATTCTTGGGCATCGGTTTGATTCTTCAAATATTCCACCACGTCTTTGAGTTCTTCTTCTGATATAAAAGCTGACTGCAATCTCACTGGCTTGGCCAATTCACCAGAAAGGAAGAGCATGTCGCCTTGTCCTAGGAGTTTTTCTGCGCCTACTTGGTCGAGAATGGTACGTGAGTCTACTTGCGAAGCTACCTGCAAGGCGATTCTGGAAGGAATGTTGGCTTTGATAGTACCGGTGATCACGTTTACCGATGGACGTTGGGTTGCCAGTAAGAGATGAATGCCGACAGCACGACTCATCTGTGCCAGCCGTACGATAGCAGCTTCCATTTCCCGGGGATAGCTATTCATCAAGTCTGCCAACTCATCCATTACAATCACAATATTTGGCATTGGCTCCGGCAAGTCTTCTTTGGTGTCTTCTTTAGAACCTTTCTTTTCCCACTTCTCTTTGGCTGGTCGATAAACATTCTTATGATAGGAGTCTATGTCGCGTACTTTTTCTGCTTGTAACACATCGTAGCGTCTTTCCATCTCCTTGATAGCCCACTTAAGAGCCATAAGTGCTTGTTTTGGCTGAGTGATAACCGGAGTGAGTAGGTGAGGGATGTTGTTGTATAAAGTCAACTCCACTCTCTTTGGATCCACCATAATGAAGCGTAACTGGTCGGGTGAGTTACGGAAGAGAAGAGAAGTTACCAAGGCATGAATAGTGGCCGATTTACCAGAGCCAGTAGTACCAGCAATCAAGCCGTGAGGCATTTTGGCAATATTGCAGAAGTGTGCATTGCCGGTTATGTCTTTGCCGAGTGCCACTAAGAGAGGCTTAGGTGAGTCTACGTATTCGGGAGAGGCAAGCAAGTTGGCTAGCCCTACAGTGGCTTTAGAGGTGTTTGGTACCTCTATACCCACTAGTGATTTCCCAGGGATTGGAGCTTCTATACGGATTGGTGATGCAGCTAGAGCTAGTTCCAAGTTGTTCTGTAGTCCGACAATTTTAGAAATCCGCACTCCTTCAGCCGGCTTCAAAGCATAACGAGTCACGGTTGGCCCAATAGATACCTCGTCCATTTCCACTTCTATATTAAAGTTTTTCAAAGTGCGTTTAAGGATATTGGCATTTGCTTTGACATCTCCTGTCTTTGCTTTGCCACTGTCTTTACGCAAGAGTGAAAGAGGAGGAGGAGCATAGGTACCTTCAAAACTTGATACAATAAAGCTGTCACCTGTTTTCGGCATACTGAAGACACCACCAGACTTAGACTTGGACTCTGGTTTCTCTGGTTCTTCATCCTCAGCGTCCTCTGGAGGAAGACCTAGATTCGCTAGATCAAGAGATTCATCCTCTTTCTCTTCTGCGGATTCTCGCGCTGGTAGCTTGAAGCCAAGATCAAAAATCAATAATACTGAAATGAGGCTAGTAGAAAAGAGCACTACTCCAGTAGCCCAAGGGCCCATCAGGTAGTCCATCGGGAATGCCAGACCTTTGCCAACCATACCACCCAGACCAACCTTGTAGAGCCCCATCAACCCCAACATAGAGACGAACAGTACAGCTATTCCAATCACCTTCGACAAACTAATCTCATCGTCCTCTCTAGGGTTCAGCAAAGCATATATATAGAAGCCACACACTAAAGGCGCCAAAAAAGCCCCACTACCAAATAGCCAGTGCAATGCCTCGGCAGTAAAGTCGCCGACTATACCGGCCAGTTCCAACAGTGACAATATAAAATACACAGCAATTACAAAGCAAATAACCGCGCCTATTGCTTGTTTGGTGTGAGGTGACAGGTCGTCAAAAAAAGTTTTTCTGGTCGGTTTTTTCTTTCGTGGCACAGGCCTAATATAACTTAGTAGTAACCTAAATATGATACCACGAGTGCTACAAAAGCAGAGAGTGACAGCGGTTTTCTAAAAGAAGTAAGAGCATAAGCCAACTCTTGCATAAAGGACAAATATGATGTATAGTGTCCGTAAGTAATTGTCTGTTACAATCGCTACATATGGACACAAACGACATTATAAAGGTCACTCAGTCACCACAAAGACTGATTGAAGACCAGCAGTATTATCAATATATTTTCAAAAAGACAGAGAGGATTGTGTCCGTTGTCTTTTATGTGTCCCAGAGTATTAAAGACACAACTAGGTTTCAGAGTCACATATTAGACATTGAAACCGCCGCCCGCCATGTACACGATGTCGTTTTACGTTCTTTGGAAATACGTTCTCATGTGGCTGACGACGTGGTGGACGAAGTCATTCATGCCCTTGTCTCTTTGGAAAGCAAATTGCAGGTGGGACATACAGTCGGGCTCTTTCCCAAGGATGTGTTACATGTACTGGGAAGCGAAATTGACTCTGTGCTCAGGGGTATTTCAAAGTATAAGCACACCACAGAGTCTGCCATAGTCACTGATCGGTCTATCGTTAGCTCGCCTACTCCCGCTACCAAACAAGCCTCTACTTTGAAAACTACTACTACTGAAAGTAGCAACCACTCTGGTAGACGTGAGCACATCAAAGCGGTACTTGAGTCAGTCGGGGAGGTAACCATTAAGGACATATCAGAGGTTGTAACGGACGTAAGTACAAAGACAATCCAGCGTGAGCTTATGTCTATGATAAAGGACAAGATAGTAGAAAAGGTTGGTGAAAAACGCTGGTCTAAATATAGGCTTTTGTAACGGACATGTCTTATAGATTGGCTGGTGGGTGAGATGTATGTTTCCTGACAATTATTTACAAAATGATGTGTTGGCAAGACTGTAAGAAACCACCCACTAGCCCGTCTTTACGGGCAGAGGGTTGAAAGGAAAAAACTGTTGACTTATATGACTTCTAAGCGTATTCTCCTTTCGATAAATGTTTTATATCCACAGGTGCAAACATACATTTGGTAAAACCATTTTGTATACTTAGGTTGGTGCCGGGGGAGCGCTTTTTTTAAAAGCCTCACGGGAGTAGAACTAGAACATTGAAAACTGTTGGGAGGTAACTCCTCAACTACATATCTCTGTTCAAACGCCGTTACGCATAGGCGTGAAATTTGCGTTATATATCTGAATGACTTGGTCCCGATACGGTTAGTAAAGGTTAGAAACGGTTTATGGAATTACAGCTTAACTATTGGTTTAGTCGAACCAATGTTTTGTGGAGAGTGACCGAAGTCGCTTATAGAGTGGAAATACTTCTCCTTTATAAGCGACTTCGGTCGCAAATATGAATTAATTCATATTACTAGTAAAATTAAGAGTAATCTTAACTTCACAGACCGTTTTCATATTACGGGTTGTGAAGAGAGGGCTTCGGCTCTCACAATTAAACTTAAGTTATGTCTATTACACAAAACGTGGCTGCTAAGTTCGCTGTAGCGATCATAGCGGTAGCGATGCTGTTCTCTGTTGTAGCTCCGGCTAAAGCGCAGAACGTATCAAGCATGTCACTTGATGAATTGATTGCCTTAGTAGCAGAGCTTCAAGCTCAGCTTACTAACACAAGCTCTTCATCATCTGATGTATGTCCATACACATGGACAAGAAGCCTTAACATGGGCGACACTGGATCAGACGTTAAAATGCTCCAGATGTTCCTAAACAGCATGAGCGAAACACAGGTAGCTGCTACCGGTGTTGGTTCTGCTGGAAGCGAGACTGAATACTACGGCCCAGCTACTGGTGCTGCAGTTGCGAACTTCCAAATGAAGTATCGTGCGGAGATCCTTTCTCCACTAGGTCTTGTTAACCCAACTACTTACTTTGGTAACTCAACCAGAGCACAAGCAAATGCACTATGTGCAACTGCTTCTGACGACTCATCTGATGATTCTTCAGACTCATCTGACGATTCTTCATTCTCTGGTAGCGACGAGGGTCAATTGACTACTTTCGCTGAGGAAGCTCCAGAAGGAACTGAGGTTGACGAAGGTGAAACTATGGGAGTATTGAATGCTTCTTTTGAAGCTGACGATGCTGACCAGAAGATCACTCGTATTGATGTAGATTTCCAAGCTGCTGACTCTACTGAGTCTGACAAGCCATGGGATTACTTCAGCGAAGTAGCTATTCTTATCAACGGTGATGAAGTTGCTTCATCAGACGCTGATAGCTCAAGCGATTGGGATAAGGAAGATGCTACACCTGACAACTACTCAATGCGTTTCTCAGGTCTTAGTGTAGTTATCGAAGACGGTGACGAAGCTTCTGTAGAAATTGTTGTTACTGCTCGAGAAAACGTTGATGGTTCTGACGAAGGACAGTCATGGGAAGCTGCGATTCCTGTAAACGGAATCCGCGCTGTTTCTCCAAACGGTCTTTCAGAAACTTACCCAACAACTGAGCTTAACGAAGACTTCACTGTTGCTGGTTCTGATACTGGTACTCTAGCGTGGTCACGAAATGCTGACACTCCAGATGCAATGGCTATCTCATTGGACGACACTGTTGACACCAATGATGTATTGCTAGCTATCTACGATCTTGAAGCTGATAACCAAGACATCTTGGTAGAAGACGTATTGATCGAAGTTACAGCAGTTACAACTGGTACAGCTGACCAAATCAGCGACTTCGTACAAACTTTCCACCTATACGCTGACGGCGAATTGGTAGGTAGTGAGTCTGGAGACACTACAGCTGACTTGACTAACCGTGACATTACTTTCAGTAATGTTGACATTACTATCGATGATGGTGATACGGTTGAGTTCGAAATCCGCGCTGACTTCCAGCCACTAGATGGAACCATCCTAAAAGATGCTGACACATTTGTTGTATCTATGGATGCTTCTGACACTGTAGCTGAAATGGCTTCAGGTGGAGATGACGGAGATTCTGTGACAGCTACTGGTGACATCACTGGTGAAACTCACGCTATCTTCGCTGATGCTCCTGAGATCACTCTAGTAAGCTCTACTATCACTAAGACAGTAGCTTGTGATGGTGCTTGTGCTTCTGGATCTGCAGAGCGAGCTGAAGCTGTATTCGAATATACTGTAAAGGCTGTTGATTCTGACATTTATCTACCAGATGAATTGGTAGAAGATGCTGATGAAACTGACTCTACTTACGGTTCAGGTTCTACTTTCTTCCTTGACGAACACGGAGGAACAGAGCCTACAGCTTCTGCTATCAACACCACTACTGGTGCTGATACTTCAACCAACGGTTGGGTAGTCCGAAAGGGTCAGACTAAGACCTTTAAGGCTTACGTAACCATTACAGCTGGTGCTGACGGTTACCAATCAGTAGGTATGTCATCTATTGAGTGGTCTCTAACTGACGTTGCTGGTGGAAACGCTGCAACTGAAGATTACACTTACAGCATGCAACCAGATTGGGAATCTCCAAGCATCTACCTAGAGTACACAGCGTAAGCTAGTCTCTAAGTAGACTTTGGTTAAGATTTCTTAATCAGGTTAAAAAAAACCGCCCCGCAAGGGGCGGTTTTTTCGTGCCTACACAGTTCACATTCTCCCCTAGGTTAAACCTAGGGGCAGGACGGTTAACATTCTCACTTAGGTTAAACCTAGGGGTAGGACCTACATTACAACCTCTACCCACACTACTATAAAAAACCTTCGATTAATCGAAGGTTTTTTACTTCTCCCCAAACTCTCATCTTCCCCTAGGTTAAACCTAGGGGGAGGAGTCGAAGAAAGGAAAAAAGAAGATAAGGGAAGAAAAGTGGCTACCTATCATTAATGATAGGTAGCAAGCACTAGCCTTCGAAATTACGTTCGAAATTTCGAAGGCGAGTGCGTGCTATAATCCAAACTAATGAAACTCTTTAATAAAACTTTCTATCGTTTCCTTTTCGGCTTTATTGCTATTATTGCCAGCTCTTTGCTACTAATCATCTTAGTTGGCTCACACGCTTAACCGTTAAAATACAAGAAGCAAGGGATTGTCCTATACTCTTTGTTTTTTCGATATTCTTTGCCTTGGCAAGTAATATTGGGATTGCAAATTTGTCACACTTTGCTATATTGACGGGCAACAGGCTCATGAAAGTTGGTTGTCGTTCGAAAAGGAACGACATTAAAGAACCGTTTGGTTTGCCGGCCGAGGTCACAACTATCCGTGTGGTCGAGCCTCTGAGACTATCTGTTTCAGAGCCTGTTTTAATTAAGTAATCCATACTATATATGGCCATTACAAAAGCAAAGAAGGAAACAATCTTAGAGAAACTCGATGGCGTTAAGAACAACTCCGAGTCTATTGTATTTGTTAACTTCAAAGGTCTTTCTGTTGCTAATACTACTGCTATGCGTTCTAAACTGCGCGAAGAAGGGGTAGGTTATATGGTAGCCAAGAAGACCCTTATCAAGCGTGCCCTTGACAATACTTTTGAAGGTGAGATGCCAGAACTCGAAGGGGAGATTGCTCTTGCATACAGTGCTGACGCTATTTCTCCAGCACAGAACATCAAAACTTTTGCCGGTGAGTACAAGGACAATATTGCAATTGCTGGTGGAATCTTCCAAGGGGTATTCAAAACTAAAGAAGAGATGATCGAAATCGCTTCTATTCCACCATTGCCAGTGTTACGAGGTATGTTTGTGAATGTTATTAATAGTCCTATTCAAGGTCTGGTATTGGGCTTGAATGCGATTGCCGAGAAGCGATCATAATAAAATTAATATGAGTGACGAAAACGAAAAGAAAGAAGTAGAGGAGACTACTGAAGAGGTGGTTGAAGAGACTACAGAAGAAAACAAAGAAGAAGAAACTACAGAAACTCCGGTTGAAGAAGCTAAGGAGGAAGTTGTAGAAGAAGTAGCAGATGAAGCTAGTGACGTAGATGAATCTGTGGAGGTACCGGAAGAGTTCAAGGCGCTAGTAGAGCAAGTAGAAAAGATGACCGTACTAGAGCTTCATGAATTGGTTAAGGTATTAGAAAAGCGCTTTGGAGTATCAGCTTCTGCAGTAGCAGTCGCTGGACCAGCAGCTGGCGCAGAAGCCGGTGAGGAACAAAGTGAATTTACTGTGGTACTAGCTGATGCTGGTGCGCAGAAGATTGCTGTTATCAAGGTGGTGAAGGAAGTGTGCGGACTAGGTCTCAAGGAAGCTAAAGACTTAGTAGACGGTGCACCAGCCGACGTTAAAGCCGGTCTTAAGAAAGAAGACGCTGACGCTCTTAAAGCTAAGCTAGAAGAAGCTGGCGCAACTGTAGAGTTGAAGTAAGTGGAATCTAAGTTATAGAAGAAAAAAGGCGGGAGCGAAGCTCCCGCCTTTTTTCTTCACGACACTTCTATGAAAATCTGTCCAGAGAGACTCAGAAAAGTGACATGTTATAATCACACTCACGATGAAATCTGACCCACTGTCAATCTTGTTTGGAAGTCCGGCTAGAGTAAAACTCCTTCGCTTTTTTCTTTTCAATCCTTCTAAGGATTTTAGTTTTGATGAGATTAGTCGACGTGCACGCTTGGTTCGACGTACTGCGCGTACGGAGATAAACGCGCTGGAAAAAGCAGGAGTGATAAAGAAAAAAGTGTTTTTTGAGCAACTTTCCCAAAAGGATAAGAAAGAACGCGTTCATGGATATGCTCTGAATAAAAACTTTCCAGAGCTACAAGCTTTGCAAACATTTCTGTTTGAAACAGCCCCGATAGAAGGGAAGACTCTACTTAGGCATCTTCGTAAGGCTGGAGCACTGGACTTTGTGGCTATAGCTGGAGTGTTCGTACGTGATTTTGAGCAAAGATTGGACGTGCTTTTGGCAATGAAAAAGTTGTCTGAGAAGAAAGTTGAAACAGCTATTCGTTCACTTGAAAGTGAACTTGGAATTGAGATACGCTACGCTGCTTTCTCTTCTGAGGATTTAATGTACCGGGTAGGTATGTATGATAAGCTCACTCGTGATCTTTTTGACTATCCTCATCAAATCATTGTCGACAAAATAGGAGTAAGAGACGAGTTGCCTCGAACCTAAAAGCAAAAAATGCGTGCACTAGGGCATGCATTTTTTGTGGATAAGTATTGTGGATATTGCTGTGTACAATAGCTAAATATTTTGCTTGACATTATTGGTATTTCCTATAAGATACTGCACATTGTTTATGGTATTTAATTCAGAAAAATCGTAGCGGACACTTCATCGCCTTGCGATTGTGCCGCGTCCACGCGGTTTTTTTAAACTCAAATACCATCGGGACAATGCAGATTCTTTGAAATCCTGTTGGTTAGTTTCTAAAGAAATTAATACAACATGCATATCCTTACAAATGGTTCACGTAGCGTTAGTTATGTGAGCAAGTTCTGAGTACAGGATACTCAGTGCGCCAAGTCCTACTGGGGAATCGACGCCCTGGTAGGCAACCGAGCACCTTTTACGGTGTGATGATTTCTAGTTTTCAATTTTACATTTATTGTAAGTTTGAATACTGATTCCAAAACAACGTGTAAAGGTGCTTGGACAGGTAGTGTGTTGCGTAAAGAGTTGTGCTTAGGCACGGTCTTTTCGTCCGCAACACATAAACACAGTCTTCGCAGGTATGCGAAGACACACTCAAATTAAATGTACAGCGGTGTACAGCATTCCTTGTTGGAATGTAAGGGTGTATGGTGGATGCCTTG
>CAJWTE010000022.1 GCA_913046815.1 uncultured bacterium
CAACAGTTGTGGAGTAATGATAAAATAATGTGATGGAATTATTTCACGTATTGAACCGAGGTGTTGAAAAAAGAAACATTGTGATGGACGACAAGGATCGCTTACGTTTTGTACAAGGGTTATATTTATACAACGATGAAAATTTACTCGACAGAAACACTAGGCGGTTTTCTAAAGAAAAAGCAATATCAACGGTACGAAAGAAGCTTGTTAATCTTCACGCCTTTTGTCTTATGGATAATCACTACCACCTTTTACTTTCTCCCGTTGACGCAGATATGGAGAATCTTTCAGCATTCATGAGAAAGCTAAATATGGGATACGCGAAATACTTTAACGAAAAATACAGACGAGTTGGCGCACTGTGGCAAGGTAAATATAAAAAGATTTATATAGCACGCGATTCTCACTTTTTGCATATCCCATATTATATTCATCTCAATCCGCTTGATTACAAATTTTATGAATGGCGAAGTGGTGAGATTTCCAATACCTTAGATCCGATATCATTTCTTAAAAAATACAAATGGAGTAGCTTCTTAGATTATTTTGGAACAAAAAATTACCCCTCACTTCTGACTACTGACGTACTCAAGAACATGCTCGGTACTCAAGAGGAACAGATTGCCACAATAAAATCTATCATTTCCAATCCTGACAAGACAAATTTTTCAGAAATAATTGAGCTAAGTGACTAAAATCAAAACTGTTGGACATCCGATGTCCAACAGTTTTGATTATCTTGGGCTTTGAGCTTTAGGCTTTAGGCTTTCGATCTTCTGCCCACCAGACCAATAACGGAGTGGCTAAGAAGATTGATGAGTATGTACCAGCAAGTACCCCAGCCATCAAAATGAGAGCAAAAGTCTGTGTCACTTCACCGCCAAGTATATAGAGTGCTGACAATGCAACCATAGTGGTGAAGGAAGTATTGATAGACCGTAAGATAGTTTGCTGAACAGACTCTTCCACAATATCAGTAAAGGATTTTTGATTGAAGATGTATTCAACCTTCTCTTCCAACTGCCCATACTCATTTTTAACCTTAGTCTTTTTCTCTTGGCGATACTTAACTAAATTTTCACGCACTCTATCAAAGACTACGATAGTATCATTGACCGAATACCCAAGTACTGCCAGCAAGGCCATAACAAACAACACATTTACCTCTAAGCCATAAAGAAAACCAAGCACAGCCATAAGTGCAGTGGGAACAAGAACATCGTGGACTAGAGCAAAGATAGTGATACCTCCATAAACAAAAGAACCTACCGGCTTGCGTACTCCACTGAAGGCAAAAGCAATGTAAACAATAATAACCAAAACTACACCAGCAATCGCCCAAGAAGCTTTGTCTTTGAGCTCCTCTCCAATAACAGGACCGATTGAGGTAAATCTCTTCACCTCACCACCGGCGTCCATAGAAGTCATAGCCTCAGTGACTAATTGCCTCTCTTCTTCCCCTAAATCTCGAGTTCTTAATATGTAACCGTCACCTGATTCACGTAATGAATATCCACCAATGTCCAAGGAGTCTACTTTGTCATTAACCATCTCTTTGGTTGGTAGAGATTCGTATCCAACCTCCATAAGTGAACCGCCGGTAAAATCTATACCCAATTTAAGTCCCATGATTCCTACCACGACAGCACTAACAATCATAAACATTGAGCCAAGGAGAATAAATTTTTTTCTGTTTGCGATAATTTTCATACTGTTTATCAATTTATTTCAAGCCTGAATTATAAAGCTTACCCCAAAAGCCCTCGTCTTTATTCTTGTCTGGTAGTACCAAAAGCCAGCTGCGAGTAACCGTAAGCGCGGTCAGCATAGAAACTAGTACGCCTAATCCAAATACTAACGCGAAACCTTTTACCATTGACGTGCCAAACCAGAACAAAATAATCGCTGACAATAGACTGGTAATATTGCCGTCACGTATAGCACTCCAAGCCCGAGAAAAACCTAAATGAGCGGACTCACGAAAGGGCTTTCCAGAACGAAATTCCTCTTTAAGCCTTTCGAAGACCAAAACATTCGCATCAACTGCCATACCTAGAGATAAGATAAATCCTGCCAAACCAGCGGCAGTGAGAGTCACTGGAATAAATTGAAATAAAGCCAACATGGTCACCAAGTAGAAAAGTAGAGCCAGGCCGGCAATCAAGCCTGGCAATCTATACCAACCCACCATAAATAAAATAACTAGAACAAAGCCATACAGGCCTGCGGTCAAGCCTTGGGACAGTACCGATTCTCCTAAAGAAGCCCCGATGGTTTCAGTACTGACAAGTTCTATTGGAACGGGTAAAGCTCCAAAGTTTAGATTTTCTGCTAGTTCTTTTGCTTCTGTGGGGTTAAAACCACCAGAAATAATTGCGTTGCCTCCTTCTATAGCTTCGTTAATACGCGGGGCAGAAATTAGTTGTCCATCCAGAAAAATGGCTAGTTCTCCCCCGACATTATCTCTGGTTAGTTCTGCAAAGAGGTCAGCTCCTTCCGTATTAAAATGCAAAGCGATAATTGGTTCGTTGGCCAGACCACCTCCGGTCTGACCGGCAAACTCTAAGCTGGCGCTCTGTAGATAGCGTCCGGTTAAGCCGGTACTGGTATAGAGCTCATTCGCTACTTCCGACAAAGCAAATACGTCGCCTTCTTCTAGAGCCAAATTAGCAGCTTCTAAAGAAGAAGCTGTGGGGTTATACAGTTTAAATTCCAACAAAGGCGTCTTGCCAATCTCACTCACCGCTTCACTAACATCGGTAACTCCTGGCAACTCCACAATTAGTCTCTCCTGCCTGTCACCACTGACAGCACTGCTCTTCTCTACTTGCACAATCGGTTCAGAGACACCGAAGATATTAATCCTTCGCTCAATTACATCTCTCAGAACATTCATTAACTCCGATACCTCCGCTGGATTTATTTCAGACACGTCAGCTTCGTACACTAAATGCGAACCTCCAGCCAAATCTAACCCGAGTTTAAAAGGGAAAGTTGCTTCCTTTGTCGTAGCATTATGATAAACAAAAAAACCTAAGGCCAAAAAAACCAGCAAGGTGGCCAAGGCCTTTGCCCAATTAACCAAAAGGTTGGGAATAGACTCGTTTTCCATATCACAGTTTATACCATTTATACGTAACCGCCTCAATGGTCAGTACAAGTTTGGAATGTATGCACAGCGTAACTAGCACTTTGTCAGATGAACCAAGTTTCGCAGCAAGCATGCGATAGTGACTGGCCCAATCCCTCCAGGGACAGGTGTCATAATAGAAGCGTGTGCTGTACACGATTGATCGGCATCACCTACCAATTCTCCCCCGTCTTCAGATGTACCAGCGTCAAATATAACTACGCCCGGCTTTATCATTTCGGGTTTTATCATATTTGGCTGACCGGCGCCCAGGACCAGGATATCTGCCGTAGACACCAATTTTGAAATTTCATCCAAAGGAGTCCCTTTGGTTATAACTTCGACCTGTGCCCCTTTTGTCCTGGCCCAAAGACTGGTTGGATAACCTACAAGTCTGCCGCTTCCAATCACAACCACATTGGTCGCCGCCCACAATACATCATTTTCTGTACTGATTTCATCTATCGCGGCAGTAACTGGAGGTAGAACTGTAGCGGCCGTTCCATCAAAATGTATACCGTCAATATCACAAGCTACCGGTACTGCTCTTAGAACCTCATTAGTATCAATATGGCTTGGCAAAGGTAACTGGACCACGATGCCATTGGTTTGCATTGCAGCTGTTTTAATTGACTGGATTATATCTTCAGTACTGACATTTTTTTCAAACTCCACTACATTTACTTGAATATCTACTTCACTGGCTTTTCTTTTCTTTAGTTCTAGGTATTTTTGCGTTGCCAAGTTTGGCGCACAGGTAAAAATAGTCACATGAGGCGCTACCTCCATATGACTAACTGTATTCTTCACCTCATTCAATATTCTTGAAGCGATTTTCTTTCCATCTACTAACATTGCTTGGTAGGTTACACTTTCTTAGATCGCCTGTCACTCTCTGGTACCCAGTTTTCGTAGCGCCCGTTGGTATACTTAAAAGCATCTTTTGACGTATACCGACATTGATAAAAACCATTGAGTTTTTTTCCGCTTATCAAAAGCGGGTAGGAGTAGAAGCGCCAGGAGTGTGGACAGGTAGGCACTATACCCCTGGTCGCGTGCCAGAAGAACCAAAAAGCTAAGCGGGTCATCCAAGGATAAATTGGTAACTTCTTCTTCCCTACTGCACTTGCCATATCATCTGGGTACACTGCTTCACTTACCGGAACGAGATTGAAGACTTCATACGCCCAATCCTTGTCTTTGAAGACTACTTCTTCCACGGCATCATTAACATCATCTTCATGAACAAACTGACGTACCCATCCTTTCGTTACCGGTACAAACGAAGTCAAGAGTGTGACAAGCTTGTTTACAAATCCTCCCCCCAAATTACCCTGAAGAGCAGACTGTAAGCCAAAGCGAATGCGCATATATCGCCCTCGCGGGCCGGTTATAGCTGCGGGTCTAAACACAGTAACTTGCGGCAATGTCTTGCCTTCTTTTTGTAATTGCTTGTAAGTGATTTCTAAATTCTCTTCAGTAATCTTTTTTTCGTAAGCATAAATATAGTCGTCATGCCGAAACCCTTCTGCTTCGGTAAAAAAATGTTTGATGCTATTACTACTTCGTGCAGAATATGCTGACGCAGTGGAAAAGTAGACTAGTTGCTTCACTGACGGGAGAGTGAGAGCAAAATCAAAAACTTTGTTAGACCCTTCTACGTTCCAAAGCCATTGCTTGGGGGCTTCTTTGTACATCGCCCTTATCTGCCAAGCAGTGTGGATCACTACTGCCGGCTCATACTTGGCTATCTGTTCCTGCCAGTTTTCGTCAGACATGTTAGCTTCTATGTATACAAGCTTCGGAATTTGTTTAGAATACTCACTCTGTTTTTCCTTATCCAAAATGATCACCTTACCTACGTCCTCACGCTTTGCAAAACCCTCAGCTAACATCTCGCCCACATACCCTGCCCCTCCTGTGATAAATATATTTTTCATAGTTGTTTATGTTGGCGTATATTAACACCAAAACGGGATAGGAGGATTTTTAGTGTACGTAATGCAATGGCGATATCGAGCATTAAAGAGCGATGTTTTACATAATACAAGTCATAGGCTAAACGTAAGCGCGATTCTTCAAGTGACTGAGGAGAAATATTGTCACCCATATAGTGCTGATGGGTTTGCGCCCAACCAGAGATACCAGGGCGTACAAAATTGCGTAAATTATAGTACGGAATACTCTCGGCTAATCGTGCCCCTAGACCGACAATATCGTTACGAGGGCCAATCAATGACATCTCCCCTTTGAGTATATTTAAGATTTGAGGAAATTCATCGAGACTAGTTTTCCTTAAGAAGGCACCTACCAGCGTGATTTTATTGGCACTATCTTCGATAGTCCAGGTAGAAGCCAAGTGGTCATTTTTGGTCATAGTGCGCAATTTCCATACTTGCATCGGACAATTAAATTTACCTAGTCTATCCTGCTGAATAAATACCCTAGAACGTTTGTCTTCAAGTTTCAATGCCAGCGCAATGAAAGGCAGTAACAATAAAAAAATTGTGCCCAACACTAAGCTTCCTACTATATCTATGATTTTCTTAGTAAAATCATAGACTACACTCTTGGACTGTGAGACATGGGTGACAAACCAATCATAATCTACTGCCGACATAGCTACCCTATCGAAGGTGTCCTCGTATACCCGATGAAAATCAAGGAAAGTGATATCGAACTGCAAGAAGGCCAGGTCAAAGATAGTTGGCAAAGACGACTCAATATTCTTACCCCTAGGATCGACTATGACTACCGTAATATTTTCATCAGTGATCAGACTAAGTAATTTGGACTCGAAATTAGGCGTACTAGCAGCCATGTCTTCATCGACTATACGTACGAAGCTGTAGTTGTAACGATCGTTGTTATTGACTTCGTCTACCAGTTCCACTGCTTCCGGACCGGAAGCGAGTAGAACAGCCTTGTGGCGGGTTTTAGGAGACAGATAGTTGTAGAAGTGCAAGCGCCACAAGGCCATCAAAGCTACCGAGACAAAAAGGTAAATGACTAGATTGGTTTTTGGAGCGATACCAAAAGGGATAATCAAAAACAGTAGGCCAGCAATTATAATATTTGCTATTTGTGTATTCAAAATCCGATCAAATAGTAAGCCTTTCAAAAAAACCGTGTGTTTGTCATATAACCCTGCAATATAAAAAACAAAAATCCATACACCGGATAACACCAGGAATGGAAACAGATGTAGATTGAGCCTTTCAAATGTCGGTAATTCTATGTAACGAAACAATAACGTAACCCACAGCGAGACTAAAAATATCACCATGTCACCAAACAATAAGTAAAACAATTCTCTGCCTCTTTCTCTCATACATCAATCGTACAAAAGGCTAGATAAAAGTCCAGTTCTGCTACTCATACAGCAGTGGTATATTGAGTCTATGAAAATTTTGTTAGTAATCACAAAATCCAATTACGGCGGAGCTCAGAGGTATGTATACGATGTTGCCACCAACCTTCCACATTATACTGAAGTAGTGGTGGCAATGGGAGGCGACGGAATACTTGCAGACAAACTGACAAAAGCTGGTATTCGCACTATCAATCTTAACTATCTACAACGTGACTTATCTATCGGCAAGGAACTAGTAACCTTGCTTGAGCTACATAAAACAATAAAACGAGAAAAGCCTACCGTACTACACTTAAACAGTTCAAAAGTTGGTCTTTACGGCGCTTTTCTAGGTCGGCTAAATGGTATACCTAAAGTGATTTTTACCGCCCACGGCTGGGCTTTCAACGAAAAAAGACCAGTGGGAAGTAAGGTTATGTTTTGGATTGCTCATGCAATCACTATACTACTTGCTCATCACACAATCGTGGTTTCCAAACCTATGAAGAGAAGTTTCCCGATGTTTAGAGCAAAGATAAAAGTCATCAATCCAGCGATAGAAAAACCGGTTTTCAAAAGTCGTACAGATTCTAGACAACATCTAGAACGCTATGCGCCTAAGACAGACGGGCAAGAATTTTGGTTCGGGACAATTGCAGAATTACACCCTACTAAAAACTTGGAGTTTGCTATCGATGTACTCAAGCCACTTTGTATACAAAATCCCAACTTAAAATATTTCATAATTGGCGAGGGAGAAATGCGTAGCAGACTAGAAGGAAAAATTGCGGATGAAGGTATGGAAAAACAACTTATCCTTACTGGCTATATCGATAACGCAGCGACACTGCTCACTGCCTTTGATACATTTGTACTCCCTTCTTATTCAGAAGCATATGGCTATGTACTATTAGAAGCGGGCCACTGTGGACTACCGGTGGTCGCTAGCAAAGTGGGAGGTATAACCGACATAGTAGAGCATGAAAAAAGTGGTCTCTTAGTAAAACGCGACAATAAAAAAGAATGGCAAAAAAGTCTTAACTACATGTTAAAAAATCCACACAGGGCACGGGATTTTGGGCAAAGACTCATGATGAAATGTAAGCAAAAAAACTTTGATCGTATGGTGACTGAGACATTCAAGCTTTATAAAGCCTAGCCCAAATCGCTTAAAGAATAATCCACTCTACGATACCTTTGCATAGCCATAGAAATTCCTATCCCTAAAAACTCAGTCATTAAATGAGAACCTCCGTAACTCATAAAGGGCACTGTGGTACCAGTAACCGGCAACAAACCAATATTCATTCCTATATGTACAAAAAAGTGACTGACGAGGAGTACGGCTACACCCACAGAGAATAACCGCTCAAAGTTGGATGCACCATGAGTGGCGTGACTCAATAATCGCCAAACTACTACCCCAAACAAGGTGAATAAAATCAACACCCCCAAGAAGCCCCATTCCTCTGCAAATGCAGCAAAGATGAAATCAGTCTCATATTCGGGCAAAAACTGCAACTTGCTTTGGGTGCCGTACCCTACCCCTTTGCCCCAAATCTGCCCCGAGCCAACAGCAATGGTGGATTGGTAAGCATTGTAGCCAGCGCCTTGAATATCACTTAAGGGATCAAGAAATGTTATAATTCTGGCCTTTTGGTAATCCTGAAAGGCGAACTGCCACATCACAAAAAATGCTAGAGCGCCAGCAATGAATACAAGCAACAAATGATGCACTCTGATACCACTCACCAATATCATTCCCAACCAAATAAAAAATAGAATAATAGCAGAACCAAAGTCAGGCTGAACAAATACCAGCCCAAAAAATACTAAAGCATAAAGTCCTGACACGAAGATGTGTCGAAAATCACCAATTAACTCGTGTCTTTTACTAAAATACTTAGCCAAAACAGCAATCAAAATCAACTTAGCTGGGTCAGAAGGTTGGAAAGAAAATGCACCCAAGTCGAAACGACTTCTCGCGCCCAGGGTCACTTCTCCAATCAACAAAACAAGAATCAGTAATGCAGTGGTGACCAAAAACAGTACGAAAGTGGTATTGCCCACTCTAAGGAATCGGTAGTCTGGAATAACGGCAGCAATCAATACCCCTGTGCTGATGAGTATCCATAGTGCCTGACGATTGAAGAATAAGTTATTACCTTCAAAGGTATACATGGTTACCAGCCCAAAAAATGTTATGGTGAGCACAGCTCCGGACAATATCCAGTCAAACCCGTTTAGAAGATTACGTACGGTATACACAAGCTAACGAATTGGAGTGAAATGTGATTTGGTTTTGGTTACAATATCTATCACCGCTGGACCGTCCTCACAAATTGACTCTGTGATATCTCTGTATATTTGATCGACCTCATCGGCACTAAGAGCTTGGAAGGCGTCGTTTTCACTGGCAATTTCTCGTATGAAGTCCATATTTACACTCTCCCCCAAACCAATCGCAAACACTTCCACGTCGCTTGACTTCAGTTGAGTGGCCTTTCGAATTGCATAACCTTCTGGATCTTCATCCGGAGCAGTGGCCTTACCGTCGGTTAATATCACCATTACTTTTCGAGCATTTGTATTATGGAAAGAAGCGCTAAAAACTTCTTCGGCTTTAGTAAAAGCTTCCCCAGTGTTAGTACTACCTGTTTCTTCTGCTGGATCAATCGCTAAGTTAGCTATCAGCGCCGCCACTGTACCAGCTGATTTCAACTGACTGTCTACACTGGCGGTAGTAGCAAATGTGATTAAGGCGGCTTGGTCGGCACTTTGCAATCGTGTAACAAAATCATTAGCCGCCTTAATCACCGAGGTAAGTGGTTCTGGAGGCTCAAGACTGTCAGAGTTCATACTGCCGGACAAATCTATAGCGATGACTACGTCCGTAGGCACCTCACAACTTCTGATAGTTTTGGCTATTGGTAATGGCCAAGTAAACACAACGTCAGAGTCTGTCTCTCCTGCTAAACTATCTATAGAGGTCCGAGATGCCGTCAAAGCCGTACCTTGGCTATTGAAAATGGTCGCCACTACTTCTGCATTCTTGAGTTCGGCAAGTGAATTGTTTTCAATAGTGGCGTTCAATCGGGGACGATCATCTACCCCAAGGAGCTCTCTCTTGGTTACTGTAAACAAGTCCCTCCCTCCATACACAGTCTGCCACACTGGTGCCTCCTCAAGCTCTAGGAAGGTCTTGGTTGGAATTCGTGAACCAGTATTAATGCGCCCCGCGAATATCGGATATTCACCATCTGGGGGCAAATAGGTCGTGCCGGCACTCTCAGCTATCAATCCTTCGCTGTCATAGAGCAAGAACTTATAACCAATTTCAGCCGTTCCTGCCTCGAGATTCATATTTTCTACATAACCGACAGCATTGTACTGTCCGTCTGTGACCTTAAAACTTTTTGCCCATTTCACTACTGGTGCCTGAACGTCAGCTAAACAAATACGAGCACAACCTCCCCCGCAATCATCACCTACCTCTGTCCCATTTTGTCGACCATCAAAACAACTGGCTGCGGTATAGATGTAAGACTGGTAAACATAAACCAGAAGGAGAATAAGGACTAGTGAAAAACCTCCACCATACTGCACTCTTCTCCAGAAAGCCCATGGTCTTTTTATAAACATGACTGAATTATAACAAAACCCCCCGAGACAAGCCAAAGGGGGTGCGGAGGAGTGAGTCTCTACTGAGCCTAAAACAAGCAGCCGATCCAGGCGCGAGACTGAGTAGGACAGACACTGACTGTATTGGGCGGAGCGAAAGTTTTTTAAATACCCGCTCATCTGCGACCATCAACAGCAGTACCCCGAAGGCACTCCTTAAAATATAGACTATTCTTTTATGTAAAAATGTCAAGTAGTCGGAATCTAAAGTGGTTTAGTGACAAGAAACACCGGCTATAAACAAAATCAGCACTTAAAGTTGGCGGTGACCTACTCTTCCTCCGAAGAAGTACCATCGGCGCAATTGGGCTTAACTTCCGTGTTCGGAATGAGAACGGGTGTACCCCCAATGCTAACCCACCAACTTTAAATGCTGATTGTTGCTGATTTTGTTTTCAAGCTTGAATATTAAAGTAATGGTCGCGGCGGGGGGATTCGAACCCCCGACCGCCTCGCAGGGTTACCTCCATTCTTTCCCCTACTGTGCGAGGTGCTCTACCAGACTGAGCTACGCCCCGAAACCATTTCACCATATTCAAGTTTATCTATCTATCATTAATGATAGGTAGACTGCATACTCTTTTGTTTTGTTTGTGAATTTTGAAGAGGGCCTGAGGCG
>CAJWTE010000023.1 GCA_913046815.1 uncultured bacterium
GGGCCGGGGTTCTGGCCGAGCGTTGTTGACGCTCAATGAACCACACGCCGACAATGCGACCAGCAGTGTCATGGTTGCGAGGAACTTCGCAAGTATCATGTCCAATCCTCCTTATACTGTGTTGAACGTTGCGTTGTATCAGTATTAAAATATAAAGTGTCTATATAGTCAATATTGACATATCATAAATATATTGTGTTAAAAACCAATTATCTTTAATGTGTAGTGGTTAAGCAATAAAAACCAAAAAATTGAACTGACGATATAAAAATTTCTGAATATTTGTAGCCGATGTGTTTCTACCCTATCAAGCCAGATCTCATACAGATTAAATAGTACAAAAACAGAACCGATCGCTACTAGTGGCCACAATCCTAGCCATATTGAGTAGGTAATGGCGCTGGCTAAAACAAGCAACGCCACCATGAAGACACGTCTGGAACTTCCTAAAATGACTCCAGTGGTACGCCAACCCGCTTCTTTATCAAACGGAAAATCAAGTGCGTCACCGGTGACGAGTAGGCCGTATATTGCCAACAGCGTACCCAAAGTGATATACGACCAGTCGGGCAAGGACCCCGCCACCAATGCATAACCCATCAGTGCAACAGGCACACCATATACTGGGCCACCAAGAACATTTACAAAGGGAATCCTTTTGAAACGTACCGGAGGTAGATTATAGAGTAAAATGCCAGCAACCCATACAAAAAATAAAGCCAGTGCTACCTGGTTTAAAATAAGTGTAAACGGTAAGAACGTAAGTAAGGAAAGTAAAGCAATTTTTATAAAAACACTCTTTTCTTGCGGTGTCGCTGTAATTTCAATATCTCTTTTCCTGGGGTTTAATCTATCAGATTCAAAATCAAAAGCATCATTGATGCCACAAGAAAATGCGTTGCCAAAAATCATAAACCAAAGCAACATCAATATTACTAAAGCGACTGGTATGATTTCGTTGGTAAATAGACTGGCCAAATAAGCTCCGCAAAAGAACTGACCTCCAGTCATTATCCAAATATAAGGGTAACGAGAGATTTTAAAAAATTTGTATATACTCTCAGATGTTTTCATATTTATACCTTTCTAGCCACCAAGAGTCCGTGATCAATATCTATCAGTTCAGCATTGTATTTGCCACTGTTTTGCATATACTCAAGAAAATCAGGCATAAGATGAGCGAAATCGGACACATTATCTGCGACAATCACTGCGTCTTTAGACAAAGTAGGCTCAACGGCTTTAATATAAGAAAGATAGTTATGTTTGTCAGCATCCATGAACACCATATCTGTCTCTCTTTTCCAGTCCTTCAGCACCTCACCTACCTCACCTTCTAAAATAGTGATGTTTGGGCTAAGGCCAGCTCGAGTAAAATGTGACTCGGCCATCTCAATCTTAGGCTTGGCCATTTCTATGGTATAGACATGTCCTCCATATTCCTTGGCACCACTAGCAAGCCAGAGAGTGGAGTACCCGGAAGACGTGCCGAGTTCTAAAATAGTCTTAGGCTTGTACTCTTGTACTTGTTTGTTTAAGAATTCACCAGTACTTCTCGGTACCGACCACAGTCGCACGGTATTGTCGGGGGGTAACCATACATTTTCATAACCGGGAGTGTCAGCTGGTAGTGCGAAATTGTCTTCTAGCACTTCTAATTCTCTCAACACAGTTTCTAAATCATCCATGGAATGTAGTTTAACACGGACTAAATGCCTCGCGGCACCGGCACATCTACCACCATTACTCCTTCGACACCAAAGTCAATTTTATCTAATAGATGACCGCCAGAATCAAACACCGCAGAAGGACCAAAGCGATTGGCGCGAATGACTGGCACTTGATGCTTGGTAGCGCTCAGTTGAGCTCGTAGCACATTGTACTCACCAGGAATCTCATGATTGAACATGGTCTCTGAACCAAGTGAGAAGATTATGTTATTGCCTTCTGCACTCTTATTGGTGGCGCCCTCGTCCCCTACCTCAGAGCACACAAGTGAACCAATATGTAGATCGCCATGATTAAAGGCGGTGTTTTCTGTACCGGCGGTACCATCAAATGGTAAGCTGACTATCCCTAAATCAAGTGCCCAGGTTGGCACATAATCAAAAAAAGGAAATAACTTTTCTTTAGTGTAAACGTGTATTAACTCTCCATCATGCCAATAGCCTATCTGGTTGTAGTAATTGCCGTCTTCATAGGAAGTGTACCAAGCTACAAACACCGCCTCTGGTGATATGTTTTGCATAAGCCAATCGGAAAAAATATCGTAGGTCATAGTAATGACTTCCCTATCAAAGCGACTGTTATCCAAGGTCTCACTAATAACACCATTCCATGGCGCGAAAGGATACACGATTATGTCCGGATTTTCTTTTTCAGCTTCTTCTATCAAAGTCTCTAGTTTTGGAAAGGTAAAGCTTCCTTCCTGAACTTGACCAAAAGCCACATCGTCCTGCCTGTCTTGATTTTGGATGATGGCTACTCTAGTATCTATATACTTGAAGTTGGAAAGCTGTTCTGTGACTTTGAACTGAAACAAAAATATACCCACTACAAAAACTACAAATAGCAAAAAATACCACCGAAACCGCGGCCACATCGGACAAGCAAAAATTTTGAGTAAAACAAGAAAGATGAAAATATTAATCAAAACAACTGTCACTGAAATTGCCCCAGAACCACCAAAGCTAACCAGCGACCTTAAGTAATCAACACCGCCTACGGCAAAAAATAGTGCGCCGTAATTGAAACCACCATATAGATAGCTGAATAAGCTTTCAATTACTACCACACCTAGAAAAGCACACAATAAAAATGGTACTTCTAACCGACCGAGAAAGACTGATTTTAACTTTGCAAGTATAAGAGCATAAATTACAAACACGGACACTACCGCTACCACTGCCAAGCATGCCGACACTTGTACAAACATAAGAAACAAGTTAGCATCTTCTATCCACTGGAACCCTGAAAATACAGCAACAGTGATGTATCCCACATTAAGCAGAACTGAGAAAAACCAGCCCAAAACTACATTGCCAACACCTCTTTCTAAGTATGTAAACAGAAACATTGGTACCCAACCAACCAAAGCCAAGTAGTTAAAGGAAAAAGGAGGGACAGCTAAAATTAATAGCACTGCCGACAGTGGTGGCAGCCACCACTTATACTTCGCTAACAATTGTAGAATTTGTTGTCTGTTAAACATGGCTGATCAAAACTCTTCTTTTGTTACCTTGATAGGAAAGGGTCGCGACCACTTTCACTATCACGCTAGTTACCTTATCTTTTTGCATAGCATCAGACACTGTACCACTACCTAAAGTGAAACTATGTAAAAATGACTCCCTCACTATGTCAGCCACTTCATCACTAACACCAACTACTTCAATGACGAGACTTACGTTGTCACTAGCTTCAGGGAAAATATGTAATTGGTAGTCTTCGATAGTTTGCGACAGGGATGCGAAGAAATCGTCCACACTACCGGTACGTATTTCCATGCCGTGTACTCGCACCACGTCAACCCCGCCCTTACCTGACCACTCTAAGATCGGCAATCCTTCTCCATACTTTGCGGATAGCTCAGGTGAGTGTTTGAAGTAATCTCCGGTGCGATACCGAATGAGTGGAAAGGCTTTGTTTAATGCGTACGTAACCACTAGCTCACCTTCTATTAGCTCTAAGGCTACCAGCGCTTCCTTGAGAGGTCGAAAGGCCAACACTCCGTCCTTCATCATTTCCAAAGTAGGACCCATGATAAATTGGCCAATCTCAGAAGAAGCATACAAATTGGCCAGTAGCGCATTGGGATATAGATGGCGCAACTGCATCAACTTAGACTCGCCGATTGATTCACCAGAAATAACCAATAGTTTTACCGCTTCGACTGTATAGTGTTTCTTCAAATGAGGCGCAAGAGCAACAGCCAATGAGGGTGTGGTGTATAGGGCATCACTTTTTACCTCTGTTGCCAAATATGCACTTGCCGGCAAGTTGTCTAAAGAACCAAACAACGGTGTACAAGGGTTCTGTGATTGTCGGCACTGCTGAACAAATGTTCCTCCAAAAGTTTTGTTAAGAGGTGGAAAAACAACCAGAGGTCTCTTAATGCTCGTACCCCAAGTAGGGTCGATGTGATAATTCTCAATTTCAGAAAAGTAACTGATGAGAGGCTGTCCACTACTTGTCCCGGAAGTATAAGCTACAAATGCCACGTCTGTGTCCGGTATATACAAACGCTTGTCTGGATGCACAGATACCAAATCCGACCTATCAAGAGTTGGTAAATCTTCTATGTCTTTACTCTCATCAAACCGTGACTGTGCTAGTCTATTTTTATAAAAAGATGAATGAGTATTACTGACTACATCCTCCACTAAGGAATTGGTTTTTTCTTTATCTAGCCACAGTATCATCTCTAGTTTGTACTATAAGTCCAAGAGGAGTACAAGTAACTCATCCAACTCTCTCGACAAATTTGCAGAACGAGTCTCAATAGATACACCAAGTTCGTCTATGGCATTCAACTCCGCTTGAGTAGGAGTAACCCCGGTCAAGACTCCGTCGAGACTGTTGAGAATCAAATCGATATCATTCAATAATGCTTTCGACTCATTTAATAATGAAGATGTTCGAGCTTGAATATCTTCCGAATATAATCCTTCAACGCTGGAATTGTAATCTGTGAAATCATTTACAGAAACAGTAGCCTGATCGGTGTCCAATCTAACACTAGCAATCAAAGCTCTTGCGTCTTTTATTTTTCCGTAAATACCAATGAAATTCCCAGCGGAGACAGTCTCTTGAATGTCTCGCATTGTTGGCAATACCTCATCGCGCAGACGTAGACCAACATCTTCGGTACTCATTAAAACTACTTTGAACTTATCGGTATATTCTTCTCCAGCTACCGTGCTGATTGGTATGTCAAACTCTTGCCAGACCTCTCCTCTATCATCTGGAAAATTTAGTGTTGTCAGTTCACTATTAGTACCATTCGCAGTGTCGGTAGGAGTAAGGTCTGATGACTCCTGTTGCATTGTTGACTGATAAACAACACCAGCAAACAGTAAGACGCCAATAAAAGCTCCTACAAAAATGTACAAGAAAGGCTTTAGATGATAGTAAATGAACATAGAAATTAGATTAAGACTCTTAAAGTTTATCATAGATGAGTCTTATAAAGGTATGCGCTATCCCCTACTAAATTCGCTTCCATGTGAGTAAGAGTAAAAATAATAATTTTATTAAGGTAAACTTACTAATATGAAGAAAACAAGCACTCCTAAACATAAACAAATTTTAGCAGTAATGATGATTTTTTCATTACTTGTTACCTTTACCCCCAAACAATCAGAGGGAGTAATCCTTCTATCTGTACTAGTACAAGGAATGACTTATACGTTCTCTCACTTAATCGGAGACATGATCATTACATGTATATTCATGTGTGATGGTGGAGGAGGTGGTGGAGGTGATGACGACTGTCCCTACACTCCTGGTGAAACCTGTGGTGGTACCGATGCCTGTGGTAATCCTGCAATGGGTGTTGTGGGTGGAAACTGTGAATGTGAAATACCCATAGATGCCTTGGACGACTGTGGTGTGGCCGCTCTTGGTGACCCACCGATTGTCATCACCCCACCGATTGTCCGTAGAGGAGACACTATTAATATCGCTTGGGACGTAGGTGCTAACCCTGTTGAAGGCTGTGCCTTGACTGGTCCAGGAATTGGTACTTTTGACCTTGAAGGTTACGAGAGTACCGACAGTATAGATACCACCGCAACCGACCCTCATGTATTTGTACTTACATGCGTATCAACTCAAGACGGAGAAGAAGATTCGATTAGCGCCGCCGAGCAAGTACGAATTGCTGGCGAGTCAACAGAATTTTAGTGATATAATTACTACATATGAAAAAAACCATCATAAACACATACACAGCTATCATTGTATTAGCAATCGGAATGGCTTCTTTCCTGTTTGTACAAATGCAAAGTGTTGTAGCTAACCTGAAGCGAAGCGCTGAAGCAGGTAAGAATATTCGAGTAGCTGAAAGAGACAGCTGTACTACACAAGATGATGTTAATGTTACCTTTAGTGGGTGTAATTCTATTCTTTAGTTTACGGCCATGTCTTCGACTCAGATCAACAACAATCCGGTCAATGTTTTTTCTAGGCTGTGGGATGCAAGCGACTGGTCCGCGCGCTTGATATATGTAGCTTATGCAATTGCCGGAGGTTGGTTTGCGTTTAATATTATTTTTACAGCCTCCAAGCTAGCCAGCTACCGTTACTTACCGTTTGATACATATGGGATGCTGTTACTAGTTGGTCTAGTTGCTTTGGCAATTTTTAGTTTTTTTGCTTACGGTTTTGTGCGGATGAGGAGTTGGTTAATACCTGTTTTACAACTGTACGTTTTGTTGGTTGTCCTAAATCTCATTTTGGCCCATCTACTAGAAGCTGACGTCAACATGACAATGACCGTCACTCACGCGACCCCCTATGTCTTAATGTTGGTTTTTACATTAGCTACGGAGGATTTTCTTGTTGGAAATAAATACAGTTTTAAAGTGATATTCCCTTTTCTGATTATTGGATTATTATTTACCGCTCTAACAATGTTTATTCATATACAGTAGCCAGTTTTGATTGGTAACACTTACACTATGCAACAAACAACTTGGTACAAAAAAATACTGTCAGTCACAATAATCTTTTCTTTATTGTTGGTATTTACGCCGAAACCAGCAAATAGCTTCATACTCCTATCTGCTTTGTTTCAAGGATTATTGGCTCAATATACAATAACAAGCCTGGTCGTCGACACGTTGATAACTTGCGTACTAGCGAGCTGTGGTGGTGGAGGTAGTGGAAATGGTGGTACTTGTGATGTGGGAGGACCATGTACCATACCACTCTGTGGCGAAAGCATACCCGGTTCTATATTAGAAGGAGAGAGCGGTGAATGTGGATGTACTCCAGATGATCCCACAGTTGATATTAATGAGGATGAGTGTGAAATTTATCCACTCGGAGCACCACCCTTGTCCATCACGCCTCCAATTGTACGTGTGGGTGACACTGCCACAGTTACTTGGGATATTGGTGTGAACGATGCTACAAGATGTTTGGTCTCAGGACCACATATAGACACACTGACTTTGTCAGATACCAGCATGCTCGACGGAGTAGGCAGTGCAACAATAACTGTTACAGGCCCTCATGTTTATAACTTGGTGTGTCAGCAAGGTGACCAGCAAGAGAGCGCCGCCGAGCAAGTACGAATTGCTGGCGAGTCAACAGAATTTTAGTGATATAATTACTACATATGAAAAAAACCATCATAAACACATACACAGCTATCATTGTATTAGCAATCGGAATGGCTTCTTTCCTGTTTGTACAAATGCAAAGTGTTGTAGCTAACCTGAAGCGAAGCGCTGAAGCAGGTAAGAATATTCGAGTAGCTGAAAGAGACAGCTGTACTACACAAGATGATGTTAATGTTACCTTTAGTGGGTGTAATTCTATTCTTTAGCGTTTGAAACCAGCCTATTTTGTGATATAGTCTCGCTACTTGTCTTCGGTAGTGAGACTATATATTCAAAGCTGCCTAACTTAGTAATTTGCGAAAAGGTCCATACAAATTTAGTACTAAAGACAAAACTCGTATCAACGAGGCTATTCGTGCTAAAGAATTGCGTGTAATCGGTGCCAGTGGTGAGAACTTGGGTGTTATTTCTGTGACTGAGGCATTGCAAGCTGCTGAAAAAGCCCGTATGGACTTGATTGAAATTTCCCCTAAGGCCAAGCCTCCGGTAGCAAAAATAATGGACTTTGGTCAGTATCGTTATGAGAAAAAGCGTAAAGATAGTGAAGTAAAAGCCAAATCTCACGTAACCGAAACTAAAAGTGTACAGGTTAAAATTGGTACTGGTGAACACGACCAACAACTGAAAGCTAAGCGTGTCTCAGAATGGCTAAACGATGGCCATAGAGTAAAAGTTGATCTTTTTCTTTGGGGTAGATACAAATACATGGAACCTAACTTTCTTAAAGAACGATTAGAAAGATTTCTAAAAATCATACCCGCTGAATACAAAATGGCGGATGATATCAAAAAGAGCCCCAAGGGCTTTTCTTGTACACTAGAAAGATTGGGTAAAAGTGTCAAAGGACCAAAGATTATTGACAAAGTTGCACCTAGTGACGATCAGGAAGTAAATGAAGAAAGCAAGCCCGACCATAAACCAGTGGCTGCATCCAAGAAAAAATCTC
The DNA here is from genome assembly GCA_913046815.1 of uncultured bacterium. Taxonomy (GTDB): domain Bacteria; phylum Patescibacteriota; class Minisyncoccia; order Phycocordibacterales; family UBA918; genus OLB19. The sequence goes on from CAJWTE010000023.1 coordinate 8,293, forward strand.
TTGACGAGCTGTTGGAAAGCGGAATGATTTAAAGATTTTTTGTTTTTTCGTCGTCTCTATTAAACCCTTGAATTTAGTTTGCATATAAGTTATAGTTGCGGAACTTATGAAAACCAATAAGAGTTACAGCAAAAGAATAAAAGTGACTAAGAATGGCAAGCTGGTAGCCCGAAGACCGGGACAAAACCACTTCAACGCTCGCCAATCTGGACAAAAAAGACTGGGCCGAAAAAGAACCCAGCTCTTGAGTCTGTCAAAGCGTGTAACTAGACGGTTTTTACCAAAAACAGGAGCATAACCAATAAATTATGGCTAGAGTAAAAGGAGGATTGATGGCTGGGAAGCGCCGTCGCAACATATTGTCACAAGTAAAAGGATACCGACTTGACCGTTCCAAGAAAAAGCGGGCAGCTCGTGAAGCTATTTTTCATGCAAACAACCACGCTTTTGCACACCGTAAGGACAAAAAGAATGATTTCCGTCGACTATGGATCACTAGAATTAATGCCGCTTTAATACCTTTTGAAATGAAATACAGCCGTTTTATTAAAGCGTTAGCTGATAAAAATATTAAGCTAGACCGCAAAGTACTGTCAAAACTGGCTGTAGACAGACCAGAAGCATTTAGGAAGGTGGTTGAAGCAGTCAAGTAAAGGTTTGGTTGAGAATACTGAAAAATGTCGGTAAACTACCCGGCATTTTTCATTTAAAAATCAATTTCTATCTCCTCCCCCAGTGAGGGTGCGATGGCGTTTATACCTAAATAATCACGTAGGCGTTGAACTAAGTGTAGTGAAGACTTTTCTTCGCCCATGGTCACAAAAACTTGCTTCGCCTCATCACCGCCTTTAGCTACCAAATCAATCAGCTGTTCCCTGTCAGCGTGGCCAGAATATCCACGAATACGAGCGACTTTAGCACGCACTTTAACATCACTATCACCGATACGAACACGTTTGGCACCATCTTCTATACGTCTTCCAAGACTGCCGACTGCTTGATATCCTACCAACAAAAGAATGGTTTTTTCATCTTCTAAATAACGCTTTTCATGTTCCTGAATTCTCCCACCATGGCTCATCCCAGAACCGGCAATAATGATTTTTGCACCTCTTGTTTTATGTATCTCTCTAGAGTCTGCGACTGTTCTGGTAAACGAAAGTCCAGAAAAAGCAAAAATGTCATCACCGGTTTTTATTTGCTTTTGCACTGATTCTTTCATATATGGTATGTAATTTTGATAGATGTCAGTTACTTTAATCGCCAGTGGTGAATCCAGAAATACGGGCAATGGTTTCATTGTTCCACTCTCAACTAAATTATTGATTTCAAGCAACATTGCCTGAGTGCGCTCTAAAGAAAAGGCGGGGATGATAAGCGTGCCATTTCTCCTTCTTGCATCTTCTATATATTGGTGTAGAAGAGAAGTTCTCTCATTAACTTCTTCATGTGAGCGGTCTCCATAAACACTTTCCATCACTAGATAGTCATAATCTTTAGGAATCGTTGGTGGATTTAACAATGGTTGGGGTACATTTCCAACATCACCAGTAAACACAATCTTTTTACCTTGCCTCTTTATATGCACCATAGCAGAACCCATAATATGGCCACCGTCTGTGAAACATCCAGAGACTAAATCGCTGAAATAAATGTCTTCATTGTATGTAACAGTCTTCCATAAGCCCAACGCTTCTTGTATATTTTCTTTTTCATAAAGACGTTCATTACCATACTTCTCCTCCTCAAACAACATTATTTTGTAAGCATCAGCAAACATGACTTCTGCCAATGCTTTGGTGGGCTCGGTAGAGTAAATAATGCCTCGAAACCCTTCCTTTACTAACTTAGGAATTCGACCAATATGATCGGCGTGAGCATGAGTAACCAAAAGTATGTCAACCTCACTAGGGTTATAATCAAAAGGTTCTCTATTTACCGCTTCGGCAAAACGATCGCCCTGAACGAGACCACAATCCACCATCAACTTTAAATCACCTGTATCCAATACAAAATTAGCTCCTGTAACACTTCCCTGTCCACCATAGAAACCTAACTTGGATATCATAATTTTCTGATACTATGTCCGACCACGAAACCAATAAAACCTCCCACTAACGCTGAAATAATATCAAGCATAGCATCAACACCAAATCCTGGTTCAAAAGCCGGCACACCGATGTATATTTCAAATAGCTCCCATAGAAGTGCGACCATTAATACAGCGGACATGACGGGTACTACATAGAGTAAACGCACGGGTATTTCACGAATAAAATCCTTTACAGTAAAACAACCTAGAGCCACTACCG
>CAJWTE010000024.1 GCA_913046815.1 uncultured bacterium
TGCAGCATTTCCCACAATATCCGGATTATTCATAATCTCGGAGTCATCCTTCATAATGAATAGCTTGTAGCCAAAACCAACCAAAATAATAAATCCGAGAACCGCTATTGTTTTTTTCATTACTCCTTTCATACCACTAATTTTGAATTGGATTAAATGACTTCGCCTCCAATACTAGATTATATATCAGTCCACTATTAACCACTACGCCTCCCTGTTCCAACTCACCACTTACAGCTTCCAGACTAACAATCTTTAATGGATAAGCGTTAACTTCAAGATTTTCCAAGAAAGATTTGAGGTCATCATATTCACCTACCAAGGTCATGTTGAAACGCTTGGCCTCCAAACTTCTCTCCAACAGCATATCCGACGGAATTTCCCCTTCTTCATCATCAAATACCTCCCTCTGGCTTTCCTCGGCGTCACTAACAGCTATACTTATAGGCAATAAGCCACTCAGTATGGCCATGGCTTCTATATCTTGCTCAACCTCCACTACGTCAGTCTCGCTAGGTAGAAATTTCTCCAAGGCCTGTAACTCACCAGCAGAAACACTGTCAGCACGATTGGTCAACTCGGCCAACAAAGAAGTAAACTGAGTTGCATCTGCCACCGCGGCCTTATAAGATACGATGTCGTTTTCCAAATCTCTCAACTCGTCAAATTTTGGTTTGATATAAGATACAAAAGCCACTATGACTAGGACGATGAGTACCAACTGTATTGTAAATTTCCTGGACATAATTATATTGAAGTATTATCACCATCCGCATTAGTGTCGTCGGCTAGTTCATCATCAGTACCGGTATCATTAGCTGTGTCTGTGTCATCAAATGTATCAGTATCTGCAGCAGGTGTGTCAGATGAAGTAACGTCTACTGGGGCTGAAGAACTAGCTACTGCCACATCATTTTCCTCAGCTACAGGCATTATATCCACCCCTCTAAAAGGGATGTCGGACATGGCGATTGGGATAGAGATTTCATACGAAATACGAGAAGTGTCCTCAATTTCTAACCCCTCAAATCCTTCTGCTGCACCATAGACTACCTGCTTGATTGTGGCGCCTTTTAAAAGGTCGTTTTGCTTCAAAACTTCACGCTGAAAGACTAACGTATTGAAATCATCTAACCCTCCATATAATGAGAGTGTGTAAGTGTTGGTATCTACTTCAACCTCACCATTTTCTTTGTTAGAACCAGCAGAATAGATCCTGAATCCAGCAAAACCAACATTTTGGAGGGTGGTATCTTCCAAAGCTGAGAATATCTGCAATACAGAAGTATGGTTATCCAATAGAGTTTGAACAATATTCAATTGCATATCTAGTTCTCGTACTCGTTCAATCTGACTTTGGCTAAACTTATTACGCTCTGCTTCCAACAAAGATCGCTGTGTATCTAGTGTTTTGTTCAGTTGAAATTCCCAAATAAAAAGTGCTGCGGTAACAAACAAAGTGCCAAAAAAAAGCACGTAAACAACATAGTTCAGTACATACACCCTTCTGGTTATTTTTTTTCTTGGTGCGGGTTGGTTGGTCTGTCGGGGAATAAAGGATCCAGTATTAGCCATTGGATTAATTATACTCTGCCAATTTTTAATTAATGCTTTTAGCTGTGGACATGTTGTACTAACTAAAGTCCCTGAGCACAGCACCTAGACTAATCGCGAAAGACGGACCAATGGTCTTGATAGTATCTTCCATGAATGCTGGGTAAGCTACTTTTGTAAACGGATTGGCAACTTTTGCATCTCGACCCAATGTTTCACGTAGATGAGGAACTATACCAATAGTATTTGCTACTCCACCAATCAATGATACATACTTTATCTGATTACCTATCCTATCTTCATATTGCTCGATCGAACGCCTAAATTCCTGTACCGGAGCATCTAAAACTGACATGGCAGTACGTCTTACATCTTGAAGACTACTATCGTCACCGGCTGTACGCTTCAAGTCTTCTGCTTCAGCGAGAGAAATTTGCTTCAATTCTGCCAATTTAGCTGTGATATTCGAACCTCCCACTGTCACTCTATGGATTCTCTCAAGCGAATTATTCCGCACAATATATAACTTACTAACCCATGCACCCAAATCAATAATGGCGAAAGCGTCATTAGTACCATCAGAGCACGCTCGAATAGCACTAAACACCTCCAGCTCAGGTCCTTCCGACATGATATTGATTGACCGAACTAAATCACCAAATCTCGCTACGGCGTCATTTTGCATGGCCACTAGAAGTACTTCCTGTTGGTTATTTATTGGTTTTAAATTGAGTGGTACCCAGTCGAGAGTCACGTCATTTATGTTCACTGGAATATATTTGCGTGCTTCCACTGGAATACGTTTCTCTAGAGATTCCTGGTCATCTAAAGTAACCGGTATCACAGTTATAAATCCGGAAGACAGTGGCATAGACAATACTCCATGTTTAGCTTTCACACCCGCTTCTCTAAAAACATCCACCAAAGCCTCTATCTCATGCTTTTTCTCTAGGTGCACTATCTGACCCAACTCTTTGTTGCCATAAGGACCGAGCTGTAACTCACCGTAAGTCTTGAGGGTCAATGCTTTCTCTGTTTGTTCTAGTTCTACTACTTTGACCGACGAACTACCGAGGTCGATACCGACCACTCTGTTTGCAGGTCCACTAGCAACATTTCCGAGACCAGAAAAAATCTTTCCTAAGGAAAATGTCATATGGATAAATCTTAACATGCTAGAGTCTGTATATGAGTCAACTATTTTGGGTATTACTGGATACTCTCTTTCCTCCCAGCGAAGAGGAGCTGGTGCTACGTCATTGGCAAGAAGGAAAAGACTACCTAGACTATAATCCAACAATTATAAATTTTGTGACAGCTCTAATGTCGTACAAAAACCCGCAAGTAAAAGCAGTCATAAAAACTGCCAAATTCAACCATAACAATAAGGCTTTCCTTTTACTTGCTGAGATTTTAGAAAAGCACATGGCCGCTACCGGTCTACATAACTATGTATTAGTACCTATACCACTAGCTCCCAAACGTTGGCGAAAACGTGGTTACAACCAAGTTGAAAAGGTGTTGTCTCAGACCAACTTGCCTTACAGAACAGACTTGTTAAAAAGAGTAAGAAATACCAAACCGCAAACCAGCCTTGACCGCGGAGATAGATTAAAAAATATGCACAATGCTTTTAAATGTAAAGTGAGGAAGTTACCTTCTGATATGCAAATTGTGTTATTGGACGACGTATATACTACCGGTGCCACGATGGAAGCGGCGCGAGCTACGCTCGCGCCGCTCTCACCCCTCCCTATTATATGTATCGCACTTGCGCATTAATTATGATATTCTACCGGCTACAAATTAGTAAGCATGGAGAGTTGGCTGAGTGGTCGAAAGCGCCTCACTGCTAACGAGGTAAGGGTTTATAGCCCTTCATGGGTTCGAATCCCATACTCTCCGCACGAGCTTTCCGCGATGGCGGAGAGTATGGGCATAGCGTTTTGAATAAAACGCGTTATGCGATTCGAAAAGGTTGCCTGTGATTTTGGAAAAATCGTGACAACCTGTACTGAAACTGTAAGTTTCGAATCCCTTAGTGTTCACCGCTAAGGGATTCAGACTTTGGTATACTTAAAACAATATGTTAGCAAAAGCTCTAAAGTCAGGAGACACAATAGGAATCATCGCTCCTTCAAAACCATTTAGTGAAGAGAAGCAATTTGAACTCGACAACTTTATCGAGTACATGAAAATACATGATATTGACGTGTTACTTTCAGAACACTTCTACTCTCAAGAAGAAAGAGATATTGGATCAGTATCAGCAGAAAAGAGAGCTGCTGATATTAATGCAATGTTCGCTGATAAGAACATTGATGCGATCTGGTGTTTTCAAGGAGGTGATCCTGCTAATCAGACTCTCGATTTAATTGACTATGATGTCGTAAAAAATAATCCGAAGTTATTTTTAGGGAAAAGTGATATAGATGTATTGTTGCTAGCTCTCAATAAGATAACAAATTTAGTGACATTCCATACCTGCGATACAAAGATTGGAAGTAACAGAGAAATGGACTTCGATTACACGAAGAAATGGTTTAAGGAGAGACTGTTTGAAAAATCTAAAGCAGTTGAACCGAGTGGAGAGTGGATTTGTGTAAATGAAGGTGAAGCGGAAGGCAGGCTGCTTGGCTGCAACCCAATATCAATTCTGAAGCTAGCTGGAACCAAGTACTTTCCTGACTTCACTGACTCCATATTGTTTGTCGAAACATATAAATCAAATCCAAGAGAAACTAGAGTACATCTTACACAACTGGAGCAAGCAGGAGTTTTCGATAAAATCAAAGGTGTAGTAGTGGGTAATAATTTTGAATTTTTCTCAGAAGGAATCAAAGCGGAAGAGGTAATAAGGGATTTTCTGATTAAATATAATTTTCCAATTCTGAAAGTAAACGAGTTTGGACACTATCAGCCACACGCATTCCTGCCAATTGGTGCCAAGATCAAGTTAGATGCAACCAACAAGGCAGTAGACATCATCGAGGATTTCCTTAATTGAGAACTAAATACTCAGTATCGGATGACCCATACTGGTGAGTATTCCTTAGCCCCCGCAGTCAAAATTTAGTGTCGTATGTACCCTGAGTGCCCATATCTTGAAGGAAAAAGGAACGACGTTGGTCGTTCCTTTTTCTTGCTTACCAATAAAGATAAGTTGCTCTAATAATGAGATTAGTTCATGGAATGGACACCAATCATATTTCCTTCGGTGTCAGTAGCAAGTACGATAAATCCATGCTTACCAATGGACGTCTTTGATTTAAAAACTTTTCCACCAGCAGACTCAACACGAGCTTCTTCAATTGCACAATCATCACTTCCAAAATACACAATGGTGCTAGTTCCACCAGCTTTGACGCCTTCCATTTTTGTCAAAGCTCCGGCAGCTCCGCCAACCTTATCCATAGTCATTGGAAATGCCATCATCTCTAGGTCTGAACCACCAGTAGGATTTGGTAGTTCTGATAACTCAGTGTCAAACACTGTCTCATAGAAATTCTTGGCTCGCTCCATATCATCAACATATATTTCAAACCATACTACTGGGTTTTCTTTTTTCATATATTTTATTTATTCGTTAAGCATTAATATTTCTATTTTATCAGCTTGCTTTGAATTTTGATATTGTTGTAAGGAGTGCCCTGACACTTTTAAAAAGCTTTGCAAATGATATATCTTCATCAAGACAATAATTCTAAGTATTTCTTAACCAGTTAGTGTAAAAGAATATAGAGAAGAAAGGGGTATTTTCATGTAAATAAGACTATTTGTATGATTTTTTAACTGCGTTTTGTAACAGCTCTGGCGCCGGATCAACTTTTTTATGAGGATTAAAGATGCGATAAGGATCAAAGATTTCTTTTATTTCAGTGAACGCTTCCAGTACTTCCTCAGAAAAGATTTTGTGCAGGTACGGAGTGCGAATCAATCCATCATTATGTTCACCGGTTGTAGTGCCATGATATTTGGCTACCAAAGTATAAACCCGATCAGATAATTCAGTGATAATCCTTACAAAATCTGGTCGAGAAAAATCCATTAATGGAATAATGTGAAAATTACCATCACCAACATGTCCAGCAACTGTGTAGATGAGTTTGTATTCATCAAGAATTGAATACAGTTCAGGTAAAAAGTCAGGTAAATATTTAGGTGCAACTACCATATCATCAATAAACGGTGCCGTGTGTTTGTCACTCACATTTTCGCGTAAAAGTTTGAAGCTTTCACGACGGATTATCCAGAATTTATTAGCCTCTTGCTGACTGCGAGTCACATGTGTTGCCACACCATATGCATTCAACACAGCAAGTTCGGAACGCTTAGCTGCCGCAATAGCCTCTGCTTCTGATTCAGCAGTAAACTCAGCCATGAGAACTAGTTTTGGAATACCGCCAGTCAAGATCATCTTTAATTCTGGCCAGAAATCACGAACCAATTTGAAAGGATTACCTCCCAGCCGCATAAAAAGCTTGGGAAACACTCTTAACATGATATTAAACGTCTTATCATCATAAGACTCAAAACTTTCAGGCTGTTCTGCTAAGACTGTATTTACAATCTTTCCTAAATCAGCAAGATGTTTGTCTCGCAAAAACATCACTAGCATACGGGACGCAGGTTTAGGTTTTACCAGATCAAAAGTAACTTCACTAATAAGTCCAAGGGTACCTTGTGAACCAACAAAAAGTTGTGTGAGGTCAAAGGTGTCAGCGTTCTTGTCCCAAACATTCCAAATACCATAACCGGCAGAATTTTTTGTCACTCGTGGCTTAGCTGCCACAATGGCGTCGTAATGTTTATGAATCAGTTCATCAACTCGTCGATATATTTCACCTTCGTAGTCCTCTTGGGCTTTTTTAGCTTCGAGTTCAGTTCGACTTAATTTACGAAAAGTATACTCTACTCCATCCTGCAATATCATTTTTAGTTCACGAACATATCGCTCTGTCTTTCCATAGGTAAGAGATTTTTCACCGGCTGAGTTATTGGCAACCATGCCTCCAACTGTATTGAGTTCCTTACTTGCTGTATAGCTTGGCAGAATTGCGTTGTGCTTAAGAGTTTCTCTTTCAAAGTCCCGATAATAAACCCCTGGCTCAGTCACTGCTGTGTGGGCATCGACATGACCGAGCTTGTTAAAATGTTGCACAAAATCAACTACGATTGAGTCAGTGAGTGGGCCTCCCGACATATCAGTTCCTGCACTGCGCGCAGTGAGTGAAAGTTCGCCACGTCTTGTGTATACATAATTAATGAGCGTACGGAGGTCAGCAACATCCTTCGGAAATACAACCAATTGTGGCCGTATTCTGAAGATACTTGTATCTTCGCTGTACGCATCAAGTACTGCTGCTGACTGTTCAATTTCACCCTGAAAGGTTTTTGGGATGATGATTTTTGGGAAATTATTAGTCATATAAAAACATAGCTGCTAATGATGGCCTTCATGGTTATGCTCAGTAAAGTCTCCGTCAAAAATAGTCGGGTCTGCCTCACCAGTTACCTCAATAGTCCCCCAAGCACCCCGATCGGTTCGCATAAGAGCGTGGTCAACTAATACATAGGTACCAGGATAATCGACAGTAAATTCCACAATAGTTGCTCCACCTGCGGGTACATTGGTGGTCTGTACATTTCTAAATATCGCCCCACCGATTGACGCTTCGGGATAGACTGTGTCAAATATCTCACCCACAACATGGAATGATGAATTGTGCACTACCCCACCGTTCCCAACATACATACGAATACGATCACCTACCTCTGCCTTCATTTTACCAACGGTTCCATCTGGTCGACCATTAAAGGTTACGTAGGTCGGCACACTTTCCATCATTTTCTTAGCATCGAACGCTTGCAAACCTCTTCTTCCGATAGAACCAGTCGTAAAGAGTTCTCCTTGCATAACGTAAAATTCCTTATCAACTTCTGGCAACCCTCCTTTTGGCTCAACCAATATCAAGCCGTACATACCGTGCGCCATATGCACTGCCATATTGGGGACTGCGCAATGATAGACAAACAAACCAGGATTAAGTGCTTTAAAGGTGAATTCTTTGGTTTCACCAGGAGCCACTACACTAACCTTACCTCCTCCACCCGGCCCAGTTGCCGCATGAAAATCAACATTATGGTGATGGAGACTTGATTCGTTATTTTTGATCGTCACCTTGACAATATCACCTTCACGAACACGGAAGAACGGGCCGGGTACCGTACTATTAAATGTCCAGTAGTTAAAGACAATACCCGGCGCAATCTCCGCTAATACCTCAGTGGTCTCAAGATGTAACTCACGCACTGCACCGTCTACATCTGGTGGTGTGGATGAAGCAACTAACGCCAATGTGCCATTAGTCACCATGTCATCAAGCATTGTAAGGGCTGATTTGTACTCTGGATCCGAGGTAAGCACATTGGTCGGCGGAGGCACATCATTGGGATCACGAGCTATGTCAGAAACGTTTTCAAACTGTTCAAGTTGTTTAAAGAAAGTAATTACATTTTTAAACGGTAGACCTGGTCCTGCACCTGGCCCAAACGATTGTACGTACATCGGATATTGAAATGCATAGAGACTGCCTACCGATACAGAAACAAACAACATTATCCCAATACTAAAGAAAATCATCGAGATCCCCATTGGTATTGCATGAAGGCGCCAAACCAGTCGGATAAAGAAAAATAGTGACGCAGTAGCTGCAAGACTCAACCCAAACGCCTGAAGCAATGCGATTTGTAAGAATTGAAAAAGTTCGATTCCTCCAATTGATACTACCCCCAACAGTACAGCTACTACACTGACTACAAAAGTCCCCACCAAAAACCATGATAGAGTCTGCAAGCTAACTATTTTTTCTCGATTCATAAATCCATAACATATAACTTTGTTGTTAATTGTATCATTGGCTTTATTTTTATTTCAGCATTGGTGTACACTACTGGTATGTCAAAAACCACATCTTTACCCAGCGAACCCTGTAAGTGGCTTACAGCAATGTCTTTGGCTCTATGTTTTGTTGCACTAAGTATTTTTTATGTACAATTTGGATATTCTAGTATTTCACTACTTTCAGCTGCTTCTTTTATTTCTGCCAGTGTGGCCTCGCTCTTGTTCGCCACTGCTTTATCGCTTGGTAGTATCAACTACTTTATTGGGTGGCCTAACCTACGTCATGGCTACCAAAAGCAAATTGGTATTATGGGTTTTTGGTGGGCAGTCATTTATACCATTACACTTCCGATCTTATATCCAGAGACATATTGGTATGGTCTGTCTGATAATATATTCACCGCAGACGTTATTCTGGGCAGCATTGCACTGATAGTCTTTGGCGCCATGGTCCTAATTAACAGCCGATTAGTTGCTCCTTATTTTCAACTTCAAACTATTTTCTTTGTACTTGGACTAGGTTTTATCGCTTACGCTCTACTTGTAGTGCGAGCGATATTACTTGAATTTAATGTCTGGCTCTTGTGGCTAAATACTTTCAATGGTTTTCCTCCTGGTAAATTTACCCTCTCATTAATTGCAATCACGGTATTGCTACTTCGAGTTGCAGTAGCAATTGATAAACACAGGAAGCTTTCTCATGCTTCGTAACTCATATTGCTTAGTTACTTATTAAATTCCGAAATCTAAATTGGTAGACATTGTTGATTGTCGAAACATTATCGTTTGACCGCACTGGCTACTTTTTTAACTAGATCAGGATGATTTACACTAGGAATTATTTCTTGTGGAGTGGGTTTTTTTACCAAGCTGGCCACTGCCTTGGCAGCTTTCAGCTTCATTTCGTCGGTAATGGCTGTGACTTTCTTATCCAAAGCACCACGAAAAATACCAGGGAATACTAGAGAATTATTGACTTGGTTGGGGTAGTCACTACGGCCAGTAGCAACCACATAAGCACCAGCTTGGGTTGCATCTTTCGGTTGGATTTCTGGTACTGGATTAGCCAAAGCAAATACCACCGGCCTCTCCCCCATCACTTCTATATGATACTTACTCACTGTACCCGGACCAGAAACTCCCACTATCGCATCTGCACCAGTAGTAGCGTCTAGTGCTTCTCCTTTTACTTTTCTAGGATTGGTGACTTTTGCTAGGTCTTTTTTGTATCCAGAAAGTCCGGGGCGGCCGGCTGCTAGTATGCCGCTACGGTCAGTGACTATCACATCTTTCAATCCGGCCTTGAGCAGCAACAGTGCAATCGCTCGGCCGGCCGCCCCCGCTCCCACTATCACCACTCTCATATTCTCCAGCTTCTTCCCCACCACCTTCGCAGAATTAATCAAACCAGCTAATACCACAATGGCCGTTCCGTGTTGGTCGTCGTGCATGACCGGTATCTGCAAATCTTTTTTCAACCTCTCCTCTACCTCGAAACAAACCGGAGCGGCTATATCCTCTAAGTTGATACCCCCGAAGCCAGGAGCAATCGCTTTCACCACCGCCACTATCTCATCGACAGTATGCACGTTCAGCACAATCGGTACCGCGTCTATTCCAGCTATAGTATTGAAAATCGCCGCCTTCCCTTCCATTACCGGCAAAGACGCTTCGGGGCCGATGTTGCCTAACCCAAGTACAGCCGAACCATCGCTCACCACCGCTACTAAGTTATTCTTCATAGTGTAATCTCTGGTTTTCTCTGGGTGTTTAGCTAAATATGCAGATACCGCTCCCACTCCCGGTGTATACATGGTGCTCCAGTCAGTCTTGGTCTTGAGAGTCTGCTTGCT
>CAJWTE010000025.1 GCA_913046815.1 uncultured bacterium
GGGAGTTGATTTGATAAGAAGGATAGAACAAAAAACCGTTCACGCTTTAACACAGCCTTTAGTTGTTGACAAAGTATCAGGAAAAAAGTTTGGGAAAAGCGAAGGAAATGCGATTTGGCTTGATGCAGAAAAAACTTCACCTTATGATTTCTTTCAATTTTGGTTGAATGTTGAAGATGAAAATGTTATCGATTTTCTTAAGCGATTTACCTTTCTCTCCTTAGAGGAAATTGGAGAACTAGAGTCCAGACTTAGAAATGAGCCAGAAAAAAGAGAGGCGCAGAAGCAGTTGGCACATGAGGTAACCAAGTTTGTCCATGGCGATAAAAAGGTTTTGTCGGTAGAAAGGGTTGCGGAGATACTCTTTGAAGAGGAAGACCTGAATCGATTACAAGCAGATGAGTATGAAATGTTAAAACTAAATGCTCCTTACTATGCACTCAGTAATGATATATCGCTCATAGATTTATTAACTACAACGGGACTGGCTAGTAGTAACAGAGAGGCCAGAAGTTTCATTGAGGAGGGCGCTATTAGAATAGCTGGCGAAAAATATACTGATGCAAATAATCAACCAACATTTAATGTTGGCGATAGGGTATATGTAAAACGTGGGAAAAAACGAGTAATGGTGGTTGAATTTACAGATTAACGTACCCTTTGGCTATTAAGTAAAAAGTTCGGCACAACATGTGCCGAACTTTTTACATTTCATCTATATCATCAAAGGTGTCGTAGTCTACATCTTCAGCATCTTCCTCTAAAGGAGTGTCATCTTCCTCCTCCTCAACGTCTTCCTCTAAAGGAGTATCGTCATCTTCCTTGCCCGTTTCCTCTATATGACCAAAGCCTTCAGTATCCTCCTCTTCGTCAGTGGTATCGTCGCTAATTTCATCTAATGCGGAGTCATCAATAGATGTATCTTCATCATCTATTTCTTCCTCCTCCTCAGTTTCTGCACTTTGTAGGTCTGCAAAGAAAATCATACAAATTAATCTTTAATGTTAAAAATGTTTGCAAAGATTATAACCACTTATTTGTGATGAGCAAGTGCTGTGACACCAACAGCAATGGCGTCGTATTCATCATCAAGAGCAGATTGAGGAACATTTTTAACCAGTTGCTTTACCATAATAGTGACTGCTTTTTTATCGCTTTTTCCGTATCCTGTCACAGCCACCTTTACTTGTTGAGGACTAACCTCTACAACTGGTATGTTTTTTTTACTAGCTAGATATATCACTACCCCTCGAGACGCGGCTACACCAATTGCAGTCTTTACGTTTTTGTTAAAAAAAAGGGTTTCGATGCCAAAAATGTCAGGCTTATAATTTTCTATTAGCTTTTCAAAAGCCGTGCCGATTTGTCTGAGTCTATCCCCCAGAGCAGCTGATTTATCGGTTTCTATACAGTCTGAGTGCAGCAAGATTTCATATTTGTCTTTGTTATCTATAACCGCTACTCCTAATCGGTCATATCCGGGGTCTATTGCTAGGACTTTCATTATTCAATTGAATCTGCCGTAGTGTATACATTGGTAACGTCTTCTAGTTCTTCCAGCTTTTCTATAAACTCTGCTAATTTTTCTCCAGTTGCATCGTCTAACTCTAAAGGTGTGGCGGGTGAATAGCCGTCGCTGGTTTTTTGGAATGCCCACATAGCAGAGCCAGGAGTACCCAGTTCAAAACCTGATTTTGAAAAAGTATGGCGAATTTCCGCTGCTGTGCGGTTGTTATTGTCAGTTACGGCTTGAACAAGCAAAGCAGCTCCTCCTGGCCCATAACCTTCATACATGACTTCTTCCAAACTAGCGCCACCTGCACCTGAGCCTTTGGCTACAGCTCTCTCTATGTTGTCCTTAGGCATTGAATCTTTCTTTGCTCGTTCAATCGCCGCAGACAAACCTGGTGAATTCGTATCACCTCCAGCTTTTCTTGATTCCATAGCTATTAAAGCAACGTGCTTGCTAAAAACCTGACTCTTTTGTGCGTCTGTCGCTGCTTTCTTGTGTTTAATTTTACTCCATTTATTATGTCCACTCATATAATAATTTTATTATCTATATACTCTACTCAATACTTTTTGTTTGGCAATGTGCTAAACCAGCGGGGGTGAGAACTCGTCCTCTAGGAGTTCTCTCTATTAAACCTAGTCTTATTAAGTAAGGTTCTATCACGTCTTCTATAGTTGATTGCTCCTCACCAGTAGCTGCTGCCAGAGTGTTGAGGCCGACTGGACCGCCTGAGAATTTATGAGCAATTGCTTCCAGTACATTACGGTCTGCAGAAGTGAGGCCTAGCTGGTCTATTTCTAAAAGATCGAAAGTTCTCTTTACTACTCCATTATCTAATTCACTTTTTTCTAGCTGGGCCATGTCACGGCATCGTTTCAGTAAGTAGTTGGCTGTACGAGGAGTAGCTCTGCAGCGAGAGGCAATCTTATTCAGAGACTTTTTTTCTACCCCCATATTCAGTAAAGAGGATGATCTTTCTAATATACGAGATATTTCTTCTTCGTTATAAAATTCCAAACGAAAGACCCCTCCTGAGAAGCGTGAACGAAGGGGAGAAGATAGTAGTGACATGCGGGTTGTAGCTGCCGCCAGAGTGAAAGGAGGTAGCTCCAGCTGCACCGTTCTGGCTGAGGGGCCTTTTCCAATTATAATATCCAACACACCCGACTCCATTGCTGGGTACAAAACTTCCTCTATGGATTTGCTTAAGCGGTGGATCTCATCAATAAAGAGAACATCGCCTGGAGATAGATTTGTTAGTATTGCTGCGAGGTCTCCCACTCTTTCTATAGCTGGACCTGAAGTTACTCTCAGATTGGTTCCCAAGGTCTTGGATATTAAATGAGCCAAGGTGGTTTTTCCTAATCCTGGTGGTCCATAAAGCAAAATATGCTCAGCTGCGTGGCCCCTTTCTTTTGCCGCCGTAAGTAGGATGCGGAGATTTTCTTTGGTTTTTTCTTGTCCAACGTATTCTTCCCATGTTTGCGGGCGAAGTGTTTGGTCTAAGTTACCGGCGTGGTCACGGGAGATTTGTTCTTCTTTTTCACTCATATGTACATTGTAACGAAAAAGTTATGCTACAGCACGCTTCGACGCTTAAGTTTTTCGCTAAAAGGGGAGAGCTTGCATAGGTTCTTCGCTTGACATTTCAATCATTTGTGCTAGTATTTCATGAAGTTTGTTCTCGGCTCTCCTTTCTTGAGGCGTTTTATTTTGTTTTTCGAGAAGATAATTCTCTAAGCAACCTGAGTTAAGTTGCGAGGGTAGCGGAGTCTTTACCGCTTGAGTAAAGGTGCTTTGCTATTTCTTAGCGTTTGACTCACTTTCTATGCGGAAAGCTTGCTTAGAGAATTATACTCTGGAAAAAGATTTTTATAGAACTAGTCGGAATATAACATAAACAAGGCGCCCGCACTCTTGACCGCGAGGTTTTTTTATTTTTGATTTTAGACTATGTGCGAAGAGAAGTCGTCCTTGACGGTTTCATTTGTTTTCTTAGCTCCTCTTATGTTGTCCATGTCTACGACCCGGTTTAATTCTGTTAGTGAAGTAATGCCAGCTAAAACTTTCTCAATCCCATCTTCTACCATAGTCGGTATACCTTGCGGCCTGGAAGCTTCAAGTATCATGTGTTCACGAGGATCGCTGCTAACTACTTTATCAACCGCATCATCCATTTTTATTGCCTCGTAGATTCCTTGTCTCCCAACAAATCCGGTATAGTTACAGTTTTCACAGCCAACTGAGTCATAAATTTCCACTTCATCTGTAATAGATGGGGGTGCAGGATGTCCAGACAGAATGGATTTTATTTGCGAAAGTTCATCAGGGGTTGCAAGACGTTTCTTTTTGCAGTTAGTACAGAGGGTTCTTACTAGTCTTTGACCCAAAATCAAATTTATAGCAGTGCCAAAGGCTCGGTAGTCAGCCCCGAGGTCAATCAGTCTAGGAAATGAAGCTGCTGCAGAGTTAGTGTGTAGTGTAGAAAACACCAAATGCCCCGTCTGAGCTGCATGCATAGCGGTTTCGGCTACTTCGCGGTCACGAATTTCACCAACCATAATTACATCGGGGTCTTGTCTTAGGATAGCTCGTAGGCCAGAAGAAAAAGTGTATTCATCTTCAACTTGGGTTTGTACGATATTATCTAGCTTGTATTCTACTGGGTCTTCTATGGTTATTATTTTTCTTTCCGGTGTGTGTACTTCTTGCAAAAAGGCATATAAAGCAGTTGTCTTACCTGATCCGGTAGGTCCGGTCGTTACAATCAGACCGTTTGGTTTTTGCAATTCCTCTTCAATAATTTTGGTAATAATTTTATTAAGTCCCAAATTTTCAAATTTAAAACTTGCGACACTTGGATCAAGTAATCTCATCACAATTGACTCTCCTGCTGCACCGGGTATTGCTGACGAACGCACTTCTACTTGGCGTTCGTGGAGAAAAAAAGTGAATCTACCATCTTGCGCTTCTTCTACTTCGTTCAACACCATTCCTGAAAGCAGTTTTAATCTTGAGACCAGTCTGTCGCAAAGGTTTTTTTGCAAGTCAATAACATCGTGTAGTACACCATCGAGGCGGTATCGTAAGCGAATGCCAGCACTCTCTGGTTCAATATGCACATCAGAAGCACCAAGTGCCACTGCACCAGCAAAAATTGCTTCCAGCGTCTCAGATATCCTCCGGGCAGAATTGATTGTTCGTATATTTAAAATGTGGTCTGATACGTCTTTTAAGGTACGAAATTTTTTTACCAGATTATCTATGGCGTCCGGGTCAATGTCTAAAACTCCTTTTCGAACTGCGGTTGATTTTTTCTGGTCTTGGTAACGGTCCCACGCATGTTCTAGACTTAATGTGGAGCACATAAACAAGTTTAATTGGTACCCTTCGCTCTTAAGAGTGGCAATTACAGACTGAGTTTCGGTTAGGTTCGGGTTCTTAAACGCCACACTTACTTGCTTATTTTGTTTTTCAAAAGCCACTATTTGTCCTGCTCTAGCCTTGTCTTCACTAATCAATGTTAGTGCTTGGGGGTTGATTGTGATTCCTGGGAGACTGATGTATTGAAAGCCGTATCGATTGGCCAATTGCTTTATTAAACTCTCCTCTTCACCACGTCGAATTTCACCCCAGCGCTCCTTAGTGTACTTGTCGTCAAACTGTGTCATTAAGTATCATTGTAGCAGTCTAAGAAGTATAGTGGGGAGCTTGCTCACTGATTGACATCTTCTAGATACTATGGTTTAATGTTGGTGAACAAGGAGGTTCCAGAATGAAAAAGATCTTTTCGGTTCTCACCTTACTGCTTGTGGGGTGTGAGCTCTCGGAGGCTGAAAAAGCTTCCTACCACCAACCATCACTGTCAGTAGCCGATACACAACCCTTCGACACTACCTTTCGCGCATATCGCACTGGTGGTACGCAGGTCAGCCTTGGTCAGAGATACTTTGGCCGAGGTTGGTATGGGCGTGAACACAAGCACCCTGTCACTGATAGAGCTATAACCATCTGGCTCTATCACCCGGATGGTCGCTGGGGTTATAGCGACAATGATGTGATTCATTGTCGCTTGCATCGGGTGATGCATGCACCGGCCTTCAAATGCTGGTGACGAAAAAGTATTGGGCCGGTCTGTGAAAGGGCCGGCCTTTGTTGCTACTGAAAGAAAACTTTGAAAATGCTATGCTTACGTAATATGGAAAAAGACATTGAAGCGATTTTGGATTTGGAATTAGTGGCCAAGCAGTTGGCCAGAGAATTGGCTAACCAAAGTTCCGATAAAGCCATGGTCTTAGCACTTTATGGCGAATTGGGAGCGGGTAAAACCACTTTCATGCAGACTTTAGCTAAAGAGTTGGGGGTAGTAGACACAGTCAACAGCCCTACATTTGTAGTGATGAAAAGTTATGACTTAAAAGACCAGCCTTGGCAAAAACTCATTCACATAGACGCATATCGAATAGAGGATGAAGACGAGATGGACGTTATTAAATTGCCAGAGATTATGCAGGACCCAGGTAACTTGATCGGTATAGAGTGGGCAGACAAAGTGAGTAAATATTTACCCGAAGACGTAGTAAACCTACACTTTAACCTAGACAATCGGAGCCGAACTCTAAGTATCAATGGCCTCTAAAAAAGACAAAAAAACTTTAGTATTACTTGATGCCCATGCTATTTTGCATCGAGCTTATCATGCCTTGCCGGATTTCTCTTCTCCCAGTGGTGAGCCAACTGGAGCCTTGTATGGAGTGGTTACGATGATTTTGAAAATAGCAGATGAACTAAAGCCAGACTACATAGTGGCTTGTTATGATTTACCCGAGCCAACCTATCGCCATATAGCCTATGAAGCTTATAAGAGCGGCCGTAAGAAGACAGACGAAGAATTGGTAGCTCAGATCAATCGTTCCAGAGATATAATGGAGGCTTTTAGCATTCCAGTTTATGAAAAGGCTGGCTTTGAAGCTGATGATATTCTCGGCACTATAGTGGAAGATGTGAAGGGTAATAAAGACCTACAAGTCATCATTGCTTCTGGTGATATGGACACACTTCAGTTGGTGGACAAACAAAAGGTGCAGGTCTATACCTTGCGCAAAGGCATCAAAGACACCGTTATATATGATGAGAAAGCAGTGATAGACCGGTTTGGATTTGGTCCTAATCTCATACCAGATTACAAAGGTTTGCGTGGTGACCCGTCTGACAATATTCCCGGAGTGGCCGGTATTGGTGATAAGGGAGGTACTGAACTAGTAGTCAATTTTGGTAGCATTGAAAATATTTATAAGCAACTCGAGCGAGGAGAAGAAAAATTTTTAGAGGTCGGCATAAAACCAAGAGTAACCAAGCTTCTTAAAGAGTCTAAAGACGAAGCTTTATTTTCTAAGGAGCTGGCAATTATTAGGCGGGATGCAGATATACAATTTTCTGTGCCCAACGTGACTTGGAAAGAAGGGATCGATGCAGACCGACTGGCTAATTTGTTTAGCGAGTTAGATTTTCGTAGTCTACGTAACCGCGTTAGTGATTCGTTGTCTCTAGGAACCTCATCAGAATCACAGCAGGTGGTAGATGAAGATAAGGTTAAAAGGGCTTCTGTCATGCTGTGGTTACTAGAAAGTGATAGAACCAATGCAAGCCTAAATGACATTATCGATTATGGGCGAAGTTATTTTAAGTCGGAATCTTTCGAAGTCATTTCTAATAAGTTAGAGGAAAAGTTGAGTGAGTGCCACTTAACGGAATTGTTTACACAAGTAGAAGAGCCTTTGATTGAGGTAGTAGATAAGGTCAACAAAACTGGTGTGTTGCTGGATACGCAATATCTTCATAACTTATCTAATGATTTACATAAAGAACTAAAAAGTTTGGAGAAAAGTATTTATAAGGAAGCCGGAACTGAGTTTAATATCAACTCTCCCAAACAAATGTCGGGAGTTTTATTTGACAAGTTAGGACTAAAACCCAAAAACCAAAAAAAGACTGCAACTGGACAACGTTCTACTAAGGAAAGTGAATTGGAAAAACTGCGCGAAGAACATCTGATCATCTCGCATTTACTGAGATATAGGGAGTTACAAAAACTAGTTTCTACTTATGTCGATAATTTGCCAGTCATGGTGACAAAAGATGGACGCTTGCATACCACTTTCTTGCAAACAGGAACTACGACCGGCAGAATGGCGAGCCAAAACCCAAACTTGCAAAACATTCCCGTCAGGAGTCAAGAAGGACTTGCAATTAGAAAGGCCTTTGTGGCTCCCAAAGGGTACAAGTTGGTTTCCATTGATTATTCTCAAATAGAACTACGTATTGGCGCCATACTCTCACAAGACCCTAGTCTATTAGAGATCTTTAAAAATGGTGAAGACGTTCACCAAGGTGTGGCTGAGCGAGTTTTTAAGGTGAATAAAGATGAAGTAACACTCAATATGCGTCGGCAAGCCAAAGTGATTAACTTCGGTATTTTATACGGTATGGGAGTAAATGCTCTTAGGCAAAATTTAGGAGGTGACACCACCAGGGAAGAAGCGCAAGAGTTCCTCAACGCCTATTTCAATACATTTACGAGGCTGGCTGAATATTTGGAAGAAACAAAAGGCTTCGCTCGCCTTAATGGTTATACTGAAACATTGTTTGGTAGACGACGCAACTTCCCAGGTATACGGTCCAACGTACCTTTTATGAGAGCACAGGCAGAAAGAATGGCTATTAATGCTCCAATACAAGGAACAGCAGCTGACTGTATGCGCCTGGCTATGCTTAAAGTCTATGAACATCTAAAGGGCAGAAATGACGCTTTGCTGTTGTTGCAGGTGCACGATGAGTTGGTATTTGAGATAAAAGAAACTGTTTTACATGAAATAGTCTCTTCTGTGGTACAGATTATGGAAAGTGTTTTACAAGGAAAAGAAGCATACGGAGTGCCACTTTTAGTTGATGTGAAGGTGGGTGACAACTGGCGTGATTTGGAATCTTACAAAAAGTAATTATGTTGGAAGTTTACTGCGGTAATAACCCGGTATTGGTTCGAACCAAAGCTTGGGAAAAAATAGAAGAAGTAAATTCTGATGATTATACTGTCACTAGTATTGATAGTGAAAACTATAGCCCTGGCGTAATCAAAAACGCCGTTGGAGCCGCTTCTTTATTTGGTCAGCTGGAGTTATTTGTACTTGATATGCCTAGTCAGAGTAAAGAATTCCAGGAAGAAGCAATCGAGCTCATTGGTGAAATGAATGAATCACAAAATCTTTTTGTCATGATTGAGGGTAAACTTTTAGCACCGCAAAAGAAGAAGTTGGTAAAAGTAGGTGCTGCAGTTGAAGAGCTTAGTACTAATACAGAAAATAAATTCAATCCTTTTGCAATGAGTGACGCACTCGCTCGTAGAGATAAAAAAACACTCTGGCTTCTTCTCCAACAAGCCAAAGACTCTGGTATAAGTGATGAAGAGACTGTTGGGATCTTATGGTGGCAGTTAAAAACGATGTTGTTGGCCGAAAGGACCAATGACGCGACCACAGCTGGCGTAAAAGACTACCCATTTAAAAAAGCTACTCAGGCCTTGCAAAAATTCAAAAAAGGAGAGGTGGGAAATCTGGCCAATGCACTTTTAGAAATTTATCACCAAGGTCATGGTGGGGAAATAGAGTTGGACTTAGCTTTAGAGAAGTGGATTTTAGGGATTTAAATAGAGTATGTGTCTCCGCCCACTAGAACTCGTCTCCGAATAGCGGCTATCACTTTTCATTACACTCAGGAAATAGCCCCGCTTTCTTGGACGGCCACTCGTATGTTTTCTCGTTAGGAAAAACTCAAAAACAAACACTCCGTGGCTTCTCATCCTAGCCGAAAGTAAATAAAAACATGTCTACGCCTCGGACAACCGCCACCAGCAAAAGCAGTTTTACAGTTGTCCGCCCACTAGGATTCGAACCTAGGACCTTGTGGTTAAGAGCCACCTGCTCTACCGACTGAGCTATGGGCGGATTTATGTGCGCAAACTATAGCATTTTAAAATCCGAAATCAAACAGTAGTGACAAAATGTTATTATTCCGATATTCTACTCAACATCAAGAAACAACCATAACAGGGGGAGAGAATGTTTCGAGCAGTTTTTATTGTTCTTATTCTGCAGGCTGACATTGCTGTAGCCAAGTCAGTCATGCCTGAGACTTGGCTAAGCCACCAATTTGACGGGGTCATGTGTTACGACTCTATTCACAGTGAATATCTCAGTTACCTGTACCGGACAGAGAGTCCGGCGGTTGCTTGGGAAGTTTTTCAGGTATTGGAGGGGTTTGGGCACTGCTTTCTGGGTCGAGTGAGGCTACGATATCAGGCCAACAAGATGGGTCAATTGCTTGACTCATGGAAGGCTGGCACGCCCCTCTCTGTGGTGTGGAAAGACTACCACATGTACGTACCGTACTTGGGTAGCCGCGATTGAGTTCATTAAGGGGTAAGTGCGCGGAGAACCGCGCACTTTATGTTATTTACTATATATGCAGAAAATATTAATACTTGACCATATTCGCAGC
>CAJWTE010000026.1 GCA_913046815.1 uncultured bacterium
TATGCTCCTGTATTGCTTCCAGGTGTGACTGGACTCTTTCTTTTTTGACTTCGCGCACCACTCGTCGATGACGCATTTGTAATTTATCTAGATGGAAATGAATCTTCCTAAGGATAGCTACACCGATAGCCAAAGCAGTGTGTACCAAATAGTGTCCGGCCATGCGTAAGGAGCCAGTGCCAAATAGTCTGGTCAAACTATAACAAGTACGACTGACATCCAAGACCGCTGAATCGAGTGTTAACCTAGCTCGGAGAAAGTATTTTTTACCCATCTTGTTCTCTACTCTAAACAGTAATATTAATGACAGTAAAGAAGCAGTGCTGCCAATAACGAAATAAAACGGAACTAACATGTTACGGTTATTTTACCGCAAGACGTGTCACTTCAACAATATTGATATTCTCTCCAAATTTCTGCACCCCGCCCTTAACCATTTCTCCGATAGTTATATCTCCATTTTTTACAAATGGTTGTTCTTCAAGAATCTGGTCCTTGAAATAGCTAGCTAGCTTTCCTTCCAGGATTTTATCTTGCATATCCTCCGGTTTGTCTTGTACCTCTTCTTTAAATACAGACTTGGCAGCCTCTAGTGCCTCACCGTCTACTTCACTGCGAGTAATGTATTTGGGACTCATGGCAGCTACGTGCATAGCAATGTCGTTGGCTAATGTCACGAACTCTTCATTCTTTGCCACAAAATCTGTCTCACAACCCAATTTTACCAAAGCAGCAACCTCGCCTGTATTGTGCATGTAAAAACCAATCACACCAGCTGAAATTTCGCGATCAGATTTTTTATCAGCTGCCTCGCTTCGTTTTTTCTTCAAGATAACCGTGGCCTTTTCCATATCACCACCTGCCTCTTCCAAGGCTTTCTTACACTGCATTACAGAAATGCCTGTTTTATCACGCAAATCTTTAATCATTTGTGAGGTTACTTCCATTTTACTTAAAAGTTAAACTAGGCGAACAAATTAGTTTTGTCGAAATGAACGACGTCTATCAGTGCTTTTAACAGCCTTGGGTACATAAGCAGCCTTACCTGCCTTTAGAGCACTTATGAGCTCATCTACGACTAAAGATACACTAGCTTGCAGAGCGTCATTCACCATTACTGGGTATTTCACTAAGCTGGCATTGTTGTCTGAACTCATAATACCGATTACTGGAACACCAGTGTCATGAGCTTCTTGTACAGCAATGGCGTCGTGACGAGGGTCTACTACTACCATCAAATTAGGTAGTCGGTCCATATTTTTAATTCCGCCAAAATTGAACTGGAGCTTTTCTGCTTCACGTCCAATCACTACCCTTTCTTTTTTAGTGTATTTTCTTTCCAGTTCACCTCTTTCACCTTCTGAAGTAAGGTCACTCAAACGTGCAATACGTTTCTTAATTTCACCAAAATTGGTCAGAGTACCTCCTATCCAACGATTAGTTACGTATGGTGATTCTGCGTCAACAGCCGCTTCTTTAACAATAGGTGAAGTTTCGTCCTTAGTAGACACAAATAAAACAGTGTGGCCATTCTTACCCGCTTCCTCAAGTACTACTTTTGCTTTTACTATCAATTCGCTGGTCTTTTCTAAATCAAAAATATCAGTACCTTGCTTATTACCAAAGATATATGGCTTGGCTGTCGGATGACGTCGGCTTTTAGAAAAACCAAAGTGAGCACCCACTGAAAATAGTCGGTCAATTAAGTTTGTGTCAGTATTTTTTGTTTCTGTATTCATATAAAGTAACGCACACTAGGGCGTAAGCGGGGTGATGTTACCACAGAGATTAGTATTCTGCAACGCCTTAACTAGTAAGTAATAAACGGAAGTTATCTCACTTCCCACTATTATACATAACGACTAGGACACTTAATAAGTGGACTAGCTTCATTTCTGTAAACTTTATGACTCTTCTGCTGCTGCTTTTTGTAAAGCGGACACTATATCGTCCAAGTTACCAACTAGAGTGGCCTCAATAGTATGCCAAGACTCTTTTATTCGATGATCAGTGATGCGATTTTGCGGAAAATTGTAAGTTCGGATTTTTTCAGAACGGTCTCCAGTACCGATTTGATTTTTGCGTACCTGGGCATGTTTTTTAGCTTCTTCTTCCTCGTGCAACATTTCCAACTTCGCGGTCAACATAGACATAGCTCGTTCTCGGTTTTTCAATTGAGAGCGTTCACTCTCACAACGTACATCGATACCAGTAGGGCGGTGTACTAATCGGACCGCCGTTTCTACTTTGTTTACATTTTGTCCGCCGGCTCCGCCGGCTCGTGAAAATTCCATATCGATGTCTCCTGGGTTTATATCTACTTTTGGTTTCTTACGCATGGGCAAAATTGCAACTGAAGCGGTAGAGGTGTGAATTCTGCCGGATTTTTCGGTCACGGGAACCCTTTGTACTCTATGTACACCTGTCTCATAGCGTAAGTGGTCATACACATCTAAGCCTAATATCTCAAACACTGCTTCTTTATAGCCACCCTGAGCCGAACGTGACTCATTACTCTTACTGGCTTGCCAATTTTGCCTTTCTGCATATTTCAAATACATATTGGCAAGCTCTTCTGCAAACAAAGAGGCCTCGTCTCCACCAGCACCAGCCCTTACTTCCAATACAACACCATATGGTTTGGCATCTTCTTCTTTAGAGGCTTCTATTATTCTATCCATTTCATCAAATTGCGTCTGCAACTGAGTCTCCAGCTCAGCAATCTCATCAAGTGCAAGTTCCGCCATTTCAGGATCAGCATCTGCCAACAACTTGGCTTCTTCAAGTTTTCTAAAAGTATCATCAAACTGCGTCGCTAAAAACTGCGTTTTTTGATGTTCTCGGAATATAGTCAATTTTTCCTCATCTATTTCCATGTAGTGCGTTCATCCTACCAGATAATCAGAATTTACCAATTCTCAACCCGTATCTACCAATCTCTCACCCCGAGGTTAAACCTCGGGGTGGATAAAAAGCATTGAGCTTGGACTAAGTCTCTTGTCTTTTTTAACCTTTTTCTGTATAGTACCGGCACTTATGAAAACAGACATTCACCCAGATAACTATCGTAAGGTAATTTTTGAGGACGTTTCCAGTGGAGCACGTTTTTTAATTGGCTCTACTATAACTACCGAAGAAACTACCAAATGGGAAGATGGGAATGAATATCCACTAAAGAAAATGGATGTGTCAAGTGATACCCACCCTTTCTATACGGGACAAGAAAAAGTTATGGATACTGCTGGTAGAGTGGAACGCTTCAAGGCCCGGGCGTCAAAACAAACTAAAAAATAAATACCGCGTTTTATCTGGCTCCAAAAGACCGCTTGGTACGGATGTGCCAAGCGGTCTTTTACAACATTGTTTGACTCGCATCTAAACCACTACTAACTGCCGCTTAATATTCTGACCTCCTTTTGCAACCGCGACTTTCTTTCCATTACTTGATCTCCATAAAATTGATTTTCTGGTCTAGAGGCTCCACCCCAACCAGCATAATAGCGAAGAGCTGCTAGACGGTCACTTCCATAAGTACCATTAGCCCCATTGTCACGCAAAAGTAGAGCTGTGGCCGTAAAAGCATCTTGGTTGTTGAATGGACTGGAAGGAGCGCTTTTACCAAGTAGTGTACGAATGGCATCATTGGTTCTTTTGTACGACCAGTTACCAGCCGAGTCTTTACTGTATCCGCCATAAATAGCCCAAGTAGAAGGGATAAACTGTGAGGCTCCCATCGCCCCACCCCAACCAATCCTAGATCCGTCACTTCTAAGTAACGGGCAGGAGACCGGCTGGTTCGCTGAATTGAAGCCGAGTATTTCAGCAATAGCTAAGAATACCGGCTTATCGCGCGTTGGATGCATAATATCTTTACCGGCACTAGTATCTCCCATTGTGCAGCTACCAATATTGCTTCCGTATGAAGACTCTTGCTCAAGAATAGCCAATATCAATGCTGGGTCTGTTCCTGTGACCGCTCCGGCCGTCTTTGCTAGCTGTACTGCATCTGGGAAAGGGATGGCTCCTCCTCCACCAAGTAAGTCAAAAAGCTGAGCTCTCAATTGTGCCACGGTCTTTTGTTGTGATGCTAACAGCTCAGCATAAGATGCTTCTTCACCTTTAGTTACTTGCAGAATCTGTTCTTTCTCTCGTTCACGTGATTCAATCTGAGCTTTCTCTAATTCCTGCTGACGTTTCAACTCGGCCTCTGTAAGCTGCTTCTCTTCCAAAGAAACTTTTTGATCCTCTGTGTCTAGCTTCATGTCTTGCAATACACTAAGTGATTCTCTGAGTGAGTTGTTTAGAGTACGGAAAGTCTCAAAGTCGCTAAAAAATTCTGATAAGTTCTGATTACTCAACATTATTTCTATTAAGGAAAAATTATCTACCTCTTGTGTCTTTCGTAACAAGTCACCAATCGAATCGCGTTGCTTGGCCAAGCGCTCCGTCAATATTTCTATAACCACTTCCTTATCTCCAATTTGATCCGTTAGTTCGGTAATGGCCAAATTTCTTGCTCGAATTCCTAATTCTGCTCTATTTATCTGAGTATCAATAATATCCAAGTCACGTTCTAGTGATTGTCTTTCTCTTTGTTTACTTTCGAGTGACTTCTCACTCTCTATCATTTGCATCTCTATTTGATGAAGCTGGGCTTCTAGTCTAGCTTTTCTTTCCGCATCTGTTTCCGCCTTCGTCAAAACTGGTGTTACTAAAATAAACATCAGAGTGAGAGCACCAATAAAATACCAGTTACGTTTCATGTCTCATATTATAACAGGAAAGAAAAAGGCGGGTATCTGTACCCGCCTTTTTCTTTCCTTGTATTCACTATCGTTACTTACCCTTCACTCTCTTCTTCAGTTGCTGAAGCCTCTGCTTCAGCAACAGAGTCTGACGCATCCACCTCAGGTACACTTTCCGGTACAGTCTCTGGTTCTTCTTCGCGAGCTGCAGCAATGGTTGCTACTACTGCCTCTGTTTCCTCAGACACTGTTACACTTTCACCAATTTCCAAATCACCAACTGTAATAACAGAATTCTCATCTATCAACTTGGATATATCCACTATAACCTCGGAAGGAAGGTCACTAGGACGGCAAGTTACCTCCAATTCATGGAGTACTTTGATCACCGTTGCACCATTTTTCGTAGCAGGTGACTCTCCTTCAAAATGAAGAGCAACATTGGTGGTTAGTTCCTTACCACGCTCAATAGCATAGAAATCCACATGCTCCACTCCGCCCTTTTCAGCATTAAATGCCACGTCTTGGATAAGTACTTCCATTTCTTCATCCAAACCTTCCAGATTTACAATGCTAGATTCACCAGCTTCCTGCAGCAGTTTTTCAAAATGAATCTTATTAATTACCAATGATATTGGTTCTTGTTTAGGGCCGTAGACTACCGCTGGTATATTACCAGCAGCACGAAGCTCGGGAGCTACGCCTTTGTCTCGTTTTTCAACTTCTAGTTTAAAAGCCATATGTAAAAATTATTGTGCGCATACCCTATCACAATTTGTAATGATGTAAAAGGTCTAAGATTTGTAGATAGCAATAGAAATAATGCCGGTTCACTTGCTATACTGATCTCATGAATGATAAATATGATTTTGTAGGACTGGGTGACATCGTCATTGATGCTTTTATTGAATTAGACAAAGACCAAGCAGATGTATCAGTCGACCTAGATACTGGTAGAAAAACTTTACAAATGCCCTTTGGTTCCAAACTACCTTATAAAGAGAAGGTGGTTGTTAACGCTGTTGGAAATGCCCCCAACGCAGCTGTATCGGCTCATCGTCTGGGATTAAAATCAGCTTTAATCACCAATTTGGGTCACGACAAATATGGTACCGACTGCTTGGATGCTCTTCGCAACGAAGGAGTCAACACCGACTATGTGAAAGTGCATGAAAACAAATTTACCAACTACCACTATGTACTCCGTTATGGGCCTGAGCGTACTATCTTAATTAATCATGAATCATACAACTACCAGCTGCCAGCCTTTAGTGAATCACCTCGTTACATTTATCTCTCATCTATCGGCGAACACGCAGTGGACCACCACTTTGAAATTGTTGACTATATAAAAAACAACGACACCAAGCTAGTATTCCAACCTGGCACCTTCCAGATGAAGTTGGGTATAGAAAAATTACAATCAGTTTACGAAAACACCGAGATATTTTTTTGTAATAAAGAGGAAGCACAAGAAATATTGGACACCAAAGAACAAGACGTGCCGACATTAATTCGTAAATTCAAAGCTACTGGGCCGAAGATGCCAGTCATTACCGACGGACCAAAAGGAGCCTACGTAGTGGATGAAGACGACCAAGCTTGGCACATGCCTATGTACCCCGACCCGGCTCCACCAGTAGACCGTACCGGGGCCGGAGACTCGTTTTCTTCCACCTTTACTTCAGCCACCATCCTTGGTAAAACTCCTGCAGAAGCACTCTCGTGGGGACCAATCAACTCCATGTCAGTTGTACAATACATTGGAGCCCAAAAAGGACTCCTGTCGCGCGAAAGCTTGGAAGAGCATCTGGCACAAGCACCGTCAGACTACATTCCAACCAAAATCTAACTCCTTTAAATCCGTAACTGACCCTGTCAGCTCACTCCTATCTACCTATCATTAATGATAGGTAGATAGGATGTCGGCAGATATAATCGAAATACTATGGATATAACAACTATATACCCCGAGGTTTAACCTCGGGGGAAGTTGGTCAACTATGAAAAGGGTGTGTTGGGTGGAGGAATCGTATATTTAGTCTTTTTTGGATTGTAGGCGACACAATGTATATTCTCCACTTAAATTACTGATGGCAGTGTCAGCTGGCGAACAACTCCTGGCTACTCCTTCAAGTACGAACCATAGGCTGTAGTACTGATCACCACATTGTTCGTTAGACTCGTGAGAAGGCTTGTCACTACTGCTAATACAGTTACTGTAAGACGGAGACGAGTAGTGATAGTTACCCTTATTCTGTTCAATCCGAGGTAAAGAAGACATAAAGTCATCCAAAGCAACTTCTATCGGCCGCACTACATTTTTATCATAAGGATCAGCAATAACACCGATACACCCTTCACCCTTAGTAAGACCATCTCCAAAACAAACTATCTTATCATCACCTGTATTTAGATTGGGATACATTCCAGTATCTAAATAATAGAAATTTAATGCTTTTTGATATTCTAAAACTTGACTAACAACAGCGGCATTTTTTGATTTAATTTTTGATTCATTAAAAATAGTAAACATTACTGAGGTAATAGTAGTAGAAAGAAGAAAAACCATAATGAATTCGACCGCACTTAAACCTCTTTCCGAGTGTCTATATTTCATAACTTTGAGTTACCAACTCTATAATACTTGCCACGTCCATATCATAGTGTTGCAAGAGATCTTCCTGTGATCCAGATTGTCCAAACATATCTTGCACTCCCATTCTGGTTACTTTTGTGGGGGCATGTTCACATACATACTCACACACTGCACTACCAAAACCCCCAGCTACCTGATGCTCCTCTATAGTCACTAACTGATCAAACCTCGTCACTATGTCTGCCAACGTCTCAGTATCGAGAGGTTTGATAGTACCAAAATGATACACTGCCGTACTTATTCCAGCCTCTGTTAGCTCTTTACCGGCCATTATCGCATTATGTAGCAAGGTACCAGTAGACAAAAGAGCCACTTTTGCGTCGTCAGGACTATATATTTCTAGAGCCTTACCAGGCACAAACGGAGACTCTTCACTCGTCACTACCGGAGTTTTTTCTCGGCCAATACGGATGTATACTGGACCGATATATTCCGCTGCCCACCTAACCATCTTTTGTGCTTCATGAATATCTGCTGGGGCCATCACGGTCATGCCAGGAATAACACGCATGAGCGCGATATCTTCTATAGCTTGGTGAGTAGCACCGTCGGGACCAACAGATACTCCAGCATGTGCACCAACTATTTTCACATTGGATTCATTGTATGCGATGGTAGTACGTATTTGTTCCCAATTTCTGCCTGGCGAAAACATGGCATAAGAAGCAATGAAAGGCACCTTTCCCATAGCCGCCAGCCCTGAAGCTACCGAGGCCATGTTTTGTTCAGCAATACCTATTTCAAAAAACCGGTTGGGAAACTCTTCGGCAAAATAATGAGTACGGGTAGACTCGGTCAGGTCAGCGCACAATGCTACAATACGCGAGTCATCTCTCCCCGCCTCCAAAAGACCTTGTCCGTAACCGTCTCTGGTATGAGCCAATTCTACTTGGTCTTCATGAATTTTTTTATCTAGGTGCTTGGCCAACATATTATGGTTTCTTTATCTTACCTCCTAGTGTGCGCAATGCTTCTAAAGCTACTTTGGCTTGTTCACTTCGAGGCACTCTATCTTCAGGACCTTTTCCTGGAGGGTTGCCATGCCAACGAAAATCTCGCTCAAACACATCTACTCCTTTGGCTGATATAGTATGAGCAATTATAACTGAGGGCTGTCCATATATTGACTGGGCTTTGGAAATTGCATCGTTTATTTGACGCATATTGTGGCCATCAATCTCTTGAACATGCCAATTAAACGCCTCCCACTTATCACGCAGTGGTTCTAGAGGCATTACATCTTTAGTATAGCCATCGATTTGAATACCGTTGCGATCAACTATGGTAACCAGATTATGTAACTCGGATTTGCCAGCCAACATGGCTGCTTCCCAAATCTGCCCCTCTTGCAACTCCCCATCACCAGTGATGCAATAAATGTATTTGGAAGTGTAGGGATTGTCCATTCTAGCTGCTAACGCCATACCTGTAGCTTGTGACAATCCACTCCCCAAAGGACCAGAGCTGGTTTCAATCCCTGGTAGAACAGTACGATGAGGATGTCCTTGTAAGCGACTGCCAAATCTACGCAATGTCTTTAACTCTTTTTCGGGAAAATAACCCGCATGAGCCATGGTGGCATATAGCACTGGGGCAATGTGTCCAGCAGAAAGTACGAGTCGGTCTCTATCTTCCCAGTCTGGATTTTTAGGATCGTGTTTGAGTGTATGAAAGTAAAGTAAGGTAAATACATCGGACATATCCAAAGGGCCGGCAGTATGTCCTGAACCTGCTTCTATCAGCATTTCGATAATACTTTGTCTGATTTCGTTGGCCTTTTTTTC
>CAJWTE010000027.1 GCA_913046815.1 uncultured bacterium
AGCAAAGAGTGGGGGAATACACAACAAAGGCCGGCGCCGTAGGCGCCGGCCTTTGTTGTGTATATCTAATGAGAAGGCCACTTTGCTACCATCAAAATCTCCCTGTCTCTCACATTGTCCGGCAATTCCTGCCAAATTGTTTCAGTAATGAAAGGCATGAAAGGGTGGAGGACTTTCAATGATGAAACCAGACATTCTTTCAGTACATATTGCCTTGCATATTTTGCTTTCTCGTCATCACCATTAAGTACTTCTTTTGATTCCTCCAACACTATGTCTGCCAGCTCATGCCAGACATAGTGATATATTTTTTCGGCCCCTAAGTATAAGTTGAATTTGTCTATATTCGCAGACACTTCGTCTATCGCTTGGTGAAGATTCTTGATAATTTTAGTATCTTCAGTAGACAATTCCGGTACTTGCTCAAAGTCCGCGTCGGCGACGTTTGTCAGTACAAATCGACTAATATTCCATAGCTTGTTAGCAAATTTTTTATAGGCTTTAATCTTATCCTCCGACAGAGGCATGTCATTACCAGGTGCTGCTCCCACCACCAACGAAAGTCTGGTAGCGTCTGCACCATATTTGCCAATCATCTCCAGCGGGTCGATTATATTCCCGAGTGACTTGCTCATTTTTTTACCTTTCTCGTCTCGTACCAGTCCGTGCAGGTATACGTTCTTGAAAGGAATTTGACCAACCAGATAGGTACTCATAAGTATCATACGCGCTACCCAGAAGAAAAGAATATCGTACCCGGTTTCTAGTACGCTTGTGGGGTGGTAGGTGCGGAAGTCGTCCGTGTTTTCAGGCCAGCCCAGGGTAGACATAGTCCACAAACCTGATGAAAACCAAGTATCCAAGGTATCTGGATCTTGTGTCCAGCCTTCACCTGGTGAGTCAATCTGAACTTTTATCGCTCCGTCTTTAAACCAAGCCGGTATACGGTGTCCATACCAAATTTGTCGACTGATACACCAATCGTGTAGATTGTTGATCCAGTTATAATAGACACGCTCAAACCTGTCTGGGTAGATAGTCACTCCGCTATCGCTAACTGCCTTTTGCATTAAGGTCTTCAAAGTAACAGTTTCTCCTTCATTAACACCAGGGATGGCAGATGGCCCCATAACAAACTCTTTGTTCACATCTATAAACCATTGTTCTTTTATCTGCGGCTCTATCATACCCCCTCCTCGTTCATTGGTAGCCACTTTGTTTATATTATCTTCCTCAATTCTCTCTATTAAACCTTTAGCTTGCATCTTTTCTACTATCGCAGAGCGAGCCTTCTTGATGTGCATACCGGCAAATTCACCAGCAATAGGCAAGAGACAACCTTTTTCATTGATAATCTGCTCTTTGTCTAGTCCGTGACGCTCAGCAATTTCGAAGTCTATAGTCGAGTGCCAAGGAGTAATAGTCATCACCCCTGTTCCTATTTCTGGATCGGCAGCATCGTCTTTAATAATAGTGGCGGTAATTGGGCCGTTTATCCACTCCACTTCTATTTGTTGACCGTGCTCGTACTCTTTATAACGGTCGTCGTCTGGATGCATCACCACGTATTTATCGCCAAACTTTGTCTCGGGACGTACGGTACCAATAGTAAATGGGCCGTACTTAAAATAATAGAAAGGGCTGTTGGTCTCTTCGTATACTACTTCATCGTCAGAAACAGTCGTTTGCATAGCAGGATCCCAGTTGACACTGCGGGCACCACGGTAGATCAAGCCGTCGTTATACATCCGTATAAAAGCTTCTGTCACCGCCTTGTAGCGAGTGTCATCCATAGTGAAAGCATAGCGGTCCCAGTCGAGTGAAGACCCCATCTTTTTCGTCTGGTTGATAATAGTTTTTTTACTATCTTCAACGAACTCTTCAATACGCTCCATCAATGCCTCGCGGCCAATTTCGTCACGACGCTTTTTTTCTTTCTTGTATAGAATTCCTTCAACTTTGCTCTGTGTTGCTAAAGCCGCTGAGTCAGTCCCGGGTATCCAGAGAGCTTTTTTACCCTTCATACGGTTGTATCGCATTAAGATATCCTCGGTTGCTAGCATAGAAGCATGTCCCATATGCAAAGTACCGGTCACATTGGGTGGAGGTAGAACAATAGTAAACGGCTCAGCGTCAGCATGTGTCACACCGGCCTCAATACATTTGTCAGGGTTAAAGTAACCGCTTTTCTCCCACATAGCATAAATCTTGTCTTCGTGTTCTGCGGGGTCGTATGGACTTAAAAAAAGCGCTGGTATTTGGCTATTCTTCTCATTCATATTGCGTTAGTGAATATTATCATGAAAAGGTGATAATTAAAGCGCTGGTTGCATTTTTAATAGTGAAGAGTATATTGAAGTTGAGCAAGGTGTCGCACCGGTTTTCGACCAAGCTGGTATCCTCTGGCGATACTTTGCTCGCCGCTCAATCTTGAGCGGTCTTTTTATATAGATTTATTCCCGTCGGCTTTAATAAGCTCATTAGCTGCCTCATGAGATAAGGCGGAGTCCAGCTTGGCGTGTCCGGCTAAGGCAATCATCACTGAGTTATCGGTCGAAAGTCCTGGGGTAGGGAAGTGTACTTCCACGT
Source organism: uncultured bacterium (assembly GCA_913046815.1). GTDB lineage: Bacteria > Patescibacteriota > Minisyncoccia > Phycocordibacterales > UBA918 > OLB19. The sequence goes on from CAJWTE010000027.1 coordinate 2,590, forward strand.
CTGCGTTATCTTCCAAGAAGTATTTTTGCATTTCTTGTCGCAGGTACTGATTGGCACTAACACCTCCTCCCACAACTACCGCTCTCGCTCCATATTGCTCTACTGCTTTGACAGTTTTGCTCACCAGTACTTCTATAGCCGCATTTTCAAAGTCCTTTGCTACAGCCCTTCTTTCGTCATCAGACAAGTCCTGTCCCGCTACAGCGTAGCGCACGGCGGTTTTCAGGCCCGAGAAAGAGAAGTCAAAATCATCAGAATTAAGCATCGGCCGAGGCATTTCATCTTTAAATAAAGGCAGTTCTTGCACTCTAGCTTTTTGTGCCAGCTTGCCAATTTCTGGTCCTCCCGGGTAGGGGAGACCAAGGAGACGCGCGACCTTGTCGAAGGCTTCGCCCACTGCATCGTCGCGCGTCTCGCCAATCTTTTCATACTGTCCCCAGCCTTTCATTAAAACCAGTTCGGTATGTCCTCCTGAGACGAGTAGTGCAATGGCAGGAAATTCCATCTCCTCCAGTGCTTCATCCTTGCCATTGTCATATATAGCCGCTAGAACATGACCCTCCATATGGTTGACCGGCACTACCGGCACTTGCCACACATGTGCCAGTGCCTTGGCAAAGTTAATACCCACCCATAGAGCCGGCTCCAAGCCGGGTCCGGAAGTAACCGCAATCAGGTCAAACTCCGGCCAAGAATAATTTTCTAGGATTTCTATCAGTTTATCCGCGGCGCCTTCTTCTCTGTGAAGGAGTGTGTGTAGGTGCTCCGTTTGTTCTTTAGAAAGTTTTTGTTTTTCTGTGTGTAGGAGGTTCGCCTCTTCCAAGGCTATTTTGAGCAGGGGAGGAAAGGCCGCCGCATGCTCACGCTTAGCGACCATAGGGAAAATACCCCCGTACTGGTTGTGGGTCTCAACTTGAGAGCGAATGGCGTTACCTAGTAGGGTGTAGGTAGCGGTAGGGAAATCACCTTGTACGTTCACTACACTCACAGCCGTTTCGTCAGCACTAGTCTCTATGCTTAGTATTTTCATAAATTTCCACTTATCCTTCTCTCCCCCGAGGTTAAACCTCGGGGGAGACTAAGTTCCTTATATAAAGTCTCTCCAATCTAGTACTTTTTAGGTAAAAAGAAAAGCCCGCGCATAATGCGTCGGGCTTGGTACCTGAGGTTTGGCGGCTGAGCCTGGTTGTCTCGCACTGCAGTTTCCATCTAGTGGACATCATTCGTGCCTGACTCGCCAGCTCTTCGTTGCTCTTGGAAGGACGATCGCGCGATCCTTCTATTTGCGACTGCTTCACCAAACCTCAGGGACTACTAAACTATCGTAATTCCAAAAAATTGTCAAGCGATTTTCAAACCAATAAAAAAGCGTTAACGCATATTTTCACTCGCATTCCAATCGATTGGAAATGGAGAGTGGTCGAAATTACGTTCGAAATTTCGAACGTAATTTCGACCACTCTCTCAATACAGAATTCCTTCGATTAATCGAAGGAATTCTGCTTATTTTTATAAATACTTTATGTCCGGTACAAGACTTGAACTTGTGACCCAATTTAAAATTTTGTGTGCGATATAAGGATCGAACTTATGGCCTCTTCGATGTCAACGAAGCGCTCTACCACTGAGCTAATCGCACGGTGGTATGATATTATCATAGTGTTATCAGATTAAAAGAATCCCAATATGATTTTAGGACCAGAAAATCCATTAAGCGAAGTAGATACTAACGAAGGTTTGCCGGAAGAAGAGTCACTCTCAGCTTCTGAGGAAAAAGACCTAGCGGAAACTACTTTGCCAGAGCGGGAGAAAGAGGAAGAAGCCGGCGATTTACCCATGGCTGCTTAAGCGGGGTAAGAAATACACAGTTCACACGTCGCCAATAGTACTGAGCAAACTCCCTACGTAGATATATACGTAGACACCTACGTAGGGAGTTTGCTTTGTTATTGTTATGAAAAAGAGTAACCAAGCAAAAGCTGAATATACTGATCAGATACCGAGTACACCGCTGCGGTTTGTTTGGTATATTACCAAGTCACATTGGCTGTTAGCTACTGGGGCAATTTTGGCAGTCATCTTGGCCCAAGTTTCAGAACTAGGAGCAGTCTATGCAATTTCTCAGCTGGTGGACACATTTAATTCAGCTGTCGGAAAACAGGAGCAACTGCAAGTTCTTTTTTATTGGGGAGTTATAGTGCTTGTACTAGGGATATTAGACCGAACAGGTTGGCGACTAAGTGGTTTTTTGGGAATTTCGTGGCTGATTAGAGTAGACGCAGATGCTTATAGAAAATTATATAGCTATGTGATGAAGCATAGTCATGATTATTTCTCAAATCGATTTGCAGGAGCAATTTCCAATAAAATATCAAATGCTGCGGGTAACTCTGCCGATTTAGTCGTTCGTTTTTTATGGGATATATTGCCTGAGATAGCATCGATGATGGTCACAATTTATTTGTTTTCAACTGTACATTGGGGGCTCGGTTTAACCTTGTCTGCGGTTCTCATGGTTGTTTTCTTTTTTAACTTATGGCGTGTTAGACGACGTCGTGTATTGGTGGTTTCATACTCAGAAGCATCTTCACGTTTTCGAGGAATGGGAGTGGATTTAATGACTAATATTATGGCTACTCGTCAGTATGTACGGCAGCTTTTTGAATATTCAGAGTTAAATAAAGCGGTTAAAGATAAAGCCCAAAAGGATTTTCGTCAGGCTTTTCACGGCGAGTGGACAATGGTCATGAATGGGATCTTCGGTGTGATATTAATGATTCTTATTCTCGGAGGTACATACTTGATGTTGCAAAATGATTTGGCGAGTGCAGGTCAGTTAGTACTCGTTTTAATATTACTTGCACGAGTTGGGTATGCTTTTAATGTAATGGGTCAATTTATGAACTCCTTTATTCGCCGTTACGGTGAGATACAGGAAGGTTTAAGTGAAGTTGTTGTGGACTACGAAATAGTTGACGAACCGGATGCTAAGAAACTGAAAGTCGACACAGCTAAGATAGAATGGAAAGGAGTCAACTTTCAGTTTGATCAAAACCAAGTCTTTGCTGGATTCGATCTTGTAATAGAATCAGGACAGAGAGTGGGCTTGGTAGGTCCTTCCGGAGCAGGTAAGACAACTTTTGTGTCATTGCTACTACGCCAACATGATATTGATACTGGTAGCATAGAAATAGATGGGCAAGACATATCTAAAGTTACACAGGATTCACTCAGGCAGAATATAGCGGTAGTGCCACAAGAGCCGATGCTTTTCCATCGCACTATCCGAGAGAATATCGCTTATGGCAAGCCAAAATCTACCCAAAAAGAAATAGAAGAGGTAGCTAAAAAAGCGCAGGCTCATGATTTTATCATGAGCCTGCCGGAGAGATACAACACACTGGTGGGTGAGCGAGGAGTAAAGCTTTCTGGTGGGCAAAAGCAACGAGTAGCTATTGCACGAGCTATGCTGAAGGACGCTCCAATACTGGTGCTTGACGAGGCCACTTCGGCGCTGGACAGTGAGAGTGAAGTAGCTATTCAGAAGGCACTACACACACTCATGGAAGGCAAGACGGTGATTGCTGTGGCGCACCGCCTATCTACATTGCGGGAAATGGATAGGATTTTGGTATTGGAAGAAGGAAAGGTGTTAGAGGACGGTACACACACTGAGCTCACCAATGCAGGAGGTACCTATCAAAAACTATGGGAACACCAAGCCGGAGGCTTCTTGCAAGAGTAGGTAGATTTGCTAGTTTAAGTAGTGAAACAGCACATCCACGGAGGAAAAAATGGACGCCAAATACGACCGAAAGGTGAAGGTCACACTTCCCAAAGCTCCTTGGGAAGAAGAACCAGAGAAAGTAGAGGAGTTGCCGGAAGAGAAGAAGTTCCTCTCAAAACAAGAGAAATTACTTTTTCTCGGAGCACTTGAATGGTTCCATCGGTCTATTGAAGGATTGACGATGGACAGTTTGGAGCGAGCTTCTGGTAGACAACTACTGCTAAACGCGTTAAGGCAACATCCAGACAAAGACATCTCGGACGAGGTTGTCGACAAGGTTGCCGAGTATCTTGGCATCGGTCGAGCTGATGTGATGCACTGGCAGGAGGGAGGTAGGCGCTTGCTTGGCAGGGTTCGTCGACATCTGAAACTCTGAGTCGCACCTGAACGAATAGGTTGGGGACGCATAGCATTTGTGCTATGCGCCCCCTTTATGATTTATAGACTATCGTTTATAATGTACTCATCATGTGCGGTATCTTTGGTTATGTAGGGAGTCACACGGCTAGCCCAATACTCCTAGAAGGGCTTCGTACTTTGGAGTATCGTGGCTACGACTCAGCTGGAATATTTATTCCTGGTAGTGGGGTGGTGAAAGCTGTTGGCCCGATTGATAACCTAGCCAAAAAAATCACTGATACTATACCTGGCACTTCTGGCATTGCTCATACTCGTTGGGCAACACACGGTGCCCCGACCGAGGCTAATGCGCATCCCCATAAGGACCAAAGTGAGAATGTTTTTGTCGTGCACAATGGCATTATCGAAAATTACTCTCTGTTAAAAGAGTCTCTTAAAGTACAAGGAATTACATTCGAGACAGACACCGATACAGAAGTCTTAGCTAAACTCATAGGAGTAAACTATCATGGTGACTTGCTAGAAGCTGTTAAGTCGTCATTGCAACTGGTGCAAGGCACCTATGGCTTGGCGGTCATGAGTGACCGTGATCCGGACAAAATTGTCGTCGCTCGCTTAGGTAGCCCTTTAGTAATTGGTATAGGTAAGGACGGTCACTTGGTGGCGTCTGACCCATCAGCACTTGTGTCTCATACAAAAGATGTAGTGTACCTAAACGACGGAGATATAGCTGTCATTGAAAAGGACCAATACTCCATCACTACCCTGAAAGGAGAAAATCAAAACAGAAAAGCAGAAAAAATAGAATGGGACTTAGAAGAAATAAAGAAAGACGGCTATGACCACTATCTTTTGAAGGAAATAATGGAGATACCGACTACCGTAGAAAATACTATAAGAGGCAGACTTATTTCTGACAAAGGCAGGGTAAAGCTTGGTGGGCTAGAGGGTTATATAGACAAGCTCACTAGTCTTCACCGTCTCACCATTACCGCTTGCGGCTCTGCGGCATATGCTGGGGAGGTGGGCCGATATATATTCGAGGAATATGCAGACTTACCGGTAAGTGTGGAACTGGCTAGTGAGTATCGCTATCGTACCAGTCTAGTTGATCCTAAAAGTGCCATACTAGCAGTATCACAATCGGGTGAGACAGCCGATACTCTAGCAGCCATTCGTTTAGCTAAGAAGCAAGGCTTAAATACTTTCGGTATAGTAAATGTCGTTGGTTCCACCATTGCAAGAGAGAACGACGCTGGTGTATACAACCACGCTGGTCCGGAAGTCAGTATCGCTTCTACCAAAGCGGTAATCTCACAGGTGGTAGTGATGGCAATGATGTCAGTATTGATAGGCCGTGAAAGAAAGATGTCTTTAGAGACTGGTAAGGAGATAGTGCAGGCGCTAGTAGAGCTACCAAATGCTATTAAGAATGTCTTAGAACAAAAGAGTGATATAGAGGCTATCGCCAAAAAATATAAAGACTACCGAGACTTTGTCTTTATGGGTAGGAATGCACATTTCCCAATAGCACTGGAAGGGGCTTTGAAATTGAAAGAAGTGACTTATATTCATGCCGAAGGTTATGCTGGAGGAGAATTGAAGCATGGGCCGATTGCTATGCTAGATAAAAACTTCCCAGTGGTAGCATTTGCCCCTCAGGACCATGTATATGAGAAAATGGTTTCCAATATCGAAGAGATAAAGGCTAGAGGTGCGCCGGTGTTGGTGATAGCCAACACCGGCGATGACCAAGTGTCACGCTTGGCAGATGATGTTATTTATGTTCCTAGGGTACACTCAATAGTTCAGCCAATAGTGAGTGTTATACCAACCTATCTCCTTGCATACTACATCGGTATCGCCAAAGACTTGAATGTAGACCGTCCTCGCAATCTTACCAAAAGCGTCACTGTCGAGTAGGTGAGGGTCGTATAGGCAAATTTATTTGCATATCTGACCGAACCACGAAGACAGAAAGCTTGTCTTAGTGTCGAGTAGGTGAGGGTCGTATAGGCAAATTTATTTGCATATCTGACCGAACCACGAAGACAGAAAGCTTGTC
>CAJWTE010000028.1 GCA_913046815.1 uncultured bacterium
AATTGACTAAAAAAGCTCTATTGTTAAACTCTGCATTGGTTATATTGCATCGTCCGCCGCCAGTAATGGCTAATTTTTTGCCGAGCTTTTTGTTTTTCTCAAGCAAAAGCACTCTGCCTTTACTTTGCTTGGCTAATATTCCAGCGCACATCATGCCAGCAGCTCCACCGCCAATTATTATCACGTCGTACTTATCTGTCTTCATTTCGCTAGTATCTACGCTAAAACTCGTCTGGTCAAACTGTATTTCATGATTCCGCTCGGTCAAAACAAAGAATTGGTGAGATACCTCACCAATTCTTTGTTTGTTTAAAGAAATAAATTAAAGGTTGAGTAATTCCTTAACCTTCGCCTCGTCGTAACCAACGACTACATCATCATCTATCTTGATAACCGGTACCCCCATTTGACCGGTAAGTTCTACCATTTCAGCCCTTTTTTCCGGATCAGCTGCTACATCTGCTTCAGTATATTCAATATTGTTATTTGCAAAAAAATCTTTAGCCGCATGACAAAAATGACATGTCGGTGTGCTGTAAATTGTTACGTTAGCCATATAACACTATGTTATCACGTTAACGCCAAAATTTATACCAAGACCTCTTTGGTGCATACTCAATATCCAAATTCTCTGCTTTATAATTATCTTCACCAACAATAACCACGACCTGTTCCCCTTTTTTTATCATATCGAAGTTCTCTCTAATCTTAGCTTCAAAACTTGCCTCACTTCCTAAATATTCCAACCTCTCTTCCAATTCATGTTTTTTCGATTCGAGTACTCCTCTTTCATTCTCGATGTCTACTCGTTTTATTGCGGCCTCGTGCATAACATGAAATCTTTCCCACAAAACTTTTGCCAGTAGTAAGCATAATAAAAAAACCACCACAATTAAGAGTCTTGTGACTATCAACCTAATGAGCTTGTGTTTACTCCCTACAATCATGCTAAAATTATAGCATCACGAGTTATGAGTTTTTTATACAGTCAGAAAACAAAGAAGGCGATTAAATGGATTTGGGCTGTTATTGCTATTGTTATAGCGATAAGCATGCTCTTTGTGTATTCCGGTGGAGCTGGACTTTTTTAATCTTCTGACTTCATTAGTTTCATAAAGACGTCGGAAGGAATGTGGATTTTTCCTCGTTCCAACATTTTCTTTTTACCCTTCTTTTGCTTTTCCCTTAATTTCATCTTGCGGGTAATATCTCCACCATAAAGCTTAGCCGTGACGTCTTTTTTAATTGCAGACAATTTCTTAGTGGCAATAATTTTTCCCATGACTCTGGCTTGGATTTTGGCAACAAACATCTGTCGAGGAAGTGTCTTGTATATTCTATCCACAATCGCCTTCGCCTCTATTTCAGATCTCGCTAAACCAACTATACGAGACAGTGTAGGCACCACCTCTTCAGATATTAATACGTCCAAGCGAACCACGTTGGCTGGTCTCATCTCTGCAATTTCGTATGACAAAGAGGCGTACCCGCTACTAACATTTTTTAGCTTATCAAAAAAACCACGCATCAATTCTCGTAAAGGTATTTCAATAGTCAATAATGTACGCCCGTCACTAAACACCTCAGTATCCACAACTCCAGACTCATGTTCGTACAAAAGAGTCATCACATTGCCTATGTACTCACTAGGCATGATAATTTGTCCCAAAACCCATGGTTCTCTGACACTAACTTTGTCACCATGTTCGGGGAATCGAGATGCCGCATAAATATTCTCTATCTTTCCGTCCGGCCACGTCACCTCATAGGCAATAGAGGGTGACGTGATGGTTATCTCCAAATTAAATTCGCGCCTTAATCTTTCGGTAACTATCTCTAAGTGCAACATTCCCAAAAAACCACAACGAAATCCTCGTCCCAGAACACCCGAGGATTCTTCTTCATAAGACAAAGACGAATCGGAAAGTTTGAGTCTGTCTAAGGCTTGCCTTAGGATAGTGAAATCATCCTGACTTTCAGGAAAAACACTGGCCCACACCACAGGCATTGCCCTCTGATAGCCAGGCAATGGTTCGATAGCACTCTTTTCCTGACGGAGTGTGTCTCCGACATTAGCAATACCTGGCTCTTTAATACCTGTTACCACATAACCAATTTCACCTGCGCCAAGCAACTCTACTGGCTTCTCATCCGGTGACAAAATGCCCACTTCTAGAGCCACGAAACTGCGCTTACTGGCACTAAACTCCAGCCTATCCCCTTTCTTTATCTGGCCATCAAAAACTCTTTGATACACAATAATGCCTCGATGATTAGAATATTGAAAATCAAAAATTAATCCGCGATAACCATCTTTATTGCTGTCTCTTGGTGGTGGAATCTTTTTACATATGGTTTGTAAAACCTCCTCTACTCCTTCTCCAGTTTTACCTGAAGTCAATAAGACTTCATCAGCTTCACATTCAAGTAGCTTACAAATTTCTTCGGTGACATCAAGTACTCTCGAGTGAGGCATATCAATTTTGGTCAACACTGGAATTATAGTTAGGCCGAGCTTTTTGGCCATCTCCAGAGTAGTAAGTGTCTGCGCCTGTACACCTTGGGTACTATCTACCAAAAGCAACACCCCTTCCACTGCATTGAGAGCACGCGAGACTTCATATGAAAAATCGATATGTCCAGGTGTATCTATCAGGTTCAAAATATACTCCTCGGAAGAGTTCTGAGCAGGCTTATAAACCATGCGTGCTGGCTGCATTTTAATAGTGATACCCCTTTCTCTCTCCAAATCCATAGAATCAAGAACTTGGGCTTTCATCAGCCTTTTCTCTACAGTATTTGTGGCTTCCAACATTCTGTCAGCCAAAGTACTTTTGCCGTGATCTATATGGGCGATTATACTAAAATTTCTTATTTGCACGCTCTTAATGTACCTTAAACCAAGGTTAAATGCTATGTTCTTCGCCTACCACGTCGGTTTTAAAAAGCCTTTTCTCCAAAGCATCTGCAACCTCTTTAAGTGTCTTTGACTTAACTGATAGATAACCGAGTACCACACCAACCAAGCCGAACATACCCGCCAAGAAACCTTGCAAGAAAATACCCAAAAATGTCTCCGTATTGAGTCCGGAAACAAAGAACTGTAATGCTGCATAGGCTGATACACCACCAAGGAAAGCGGCGTACAGAGCTTGCCAACCATCCTTAAACAAAGTTCTTAAACTGACTGAAAACTTAATTCGCAAAGCAACCAAGAGTAGCAAACTTTGTAGGATAAGTCCCATTGTATAAGCAACTGCTAAAAACAATACTTCCGTACCAGATATATCAGTTACTCTGAGAAATGTGGCAATCATTCCTTCTAGCGTAGGGTAGTGATTGGCACACCAAACACCAAAATATGCTGCCGCTACCGTGAAAGTGGAAGTGATAATACCAATCTTTAGTGGTGTTGCAGTATTGTTGCCAGCATAAAAGACCCTAACCAATAAAAGATTGACAGCCTGGGCAGCAAGAGAAACAACAAAAATAGCAAAAACGGCTGCTGTCAGTCTGGTGTCACTCCAGTCAAACCGACCACTTCCCAGTATGACTCTCACCAATTGAGCTCGTAGCACAATACATAAAACCAGTATCGGAACCGACCAAAAAATAATGTGTCTCAAGGCAGTGGCTATATGAATCCTAAATTTGTCCCAATCTTTATTGCTAAATAAGTATGCAAGCGTTGGAAAAGCCGCTACCGAATAACTCATGCCGACAATTGCTAAAGGGACGGATTGGAGATTGAATGCAAACTGAAAAACAGAAACGGAACCCGCAGTCATCAATCCAGCCATACTAATCAGCACAAGTAGTACTATCTGATTGAGAGACAACGCTATTGCTCTGGGAAAAGAAGATTTTAATACTGTTCGTACGTCAGCAAAACAAATGTGTTTTGTTAAGGAAAAATTCAACTTACTTTTGTAAACCAAAGGCCATTGGATCAGCATGTGCAAGGAAGCGCCAAATATTACACCATACATCAGTCCATACATACCGAAGATTGGATACAAGAGAACAATACCGATAATTATTCCTAAGTTATAAAGCAACGGACTAATTGCATAGAGCACAAAGCGATGACCAACCTGAGTCACAACTCCGAGTAGATTGGATACACCCAACAACAACGGTTGTAACAATAATATTCTTGTTAGAGTGGTCAAAAGTGCTTTGTCAGCAATACCAGGGAAGAACCACTCCATCAAGAGTGGCATGAACAAGAAAGCAATCAGAGCAACAGTTGTATATCCTAAAAGAAACACCGTAAATACAGATGACAAAAAATCCTTTGCTTCTGTAGTACTTCTACTCTGCTTAGCAGTAACAAAAGGGATTAGTACATAGATCGACAAGGTAGAAGCAAATAAGACAAATAGTAAATCTGGTACCCGAAATGCAGAATAGTATATGTCCAATGTAGAATCAGCGCCGAATTCTGCCGCCAACAGTCTGTCACGTACCAAAGCTAGAACTTGGGATCCAAAAGTAAAGGCTGCCAAAATATACGCGGCCTGGTGTAGGCCGCGTACTTCCTTGTAGACAAAACCGATAACTCTTCGAACCATAATGGCTTAGATACCGTTTCTAGTTTTCCTCTGGGACTGTATTAACTGTAGAAACTAAATCTGTACCTGGTTCACCTGATACAGATACTGTATTACCGTCTTCAATTACTTGACCATCATCCAACGCAGCACTGTCACCTTGGTTGGTGATGTCAACTTGTCCTGCGTTGATAGCGTCAATAATCTCTTGCAAGTTGGCGTTGTCTTCACTCAAATCACGAGCTGTTTCCAAATCAGCTACCGCTGAGTCATTCTCTCCCAACTGTAGTAGAGCCACTGCTCTAAAGTAAAGTGCGTTGGCATAACTAGGATTCAACAGCAATGCTTCACTAAAAGCGGCCACAGCCTCTTCGTGCGATTCGGCTTCAGCAAGCAGGATACCTAGCTGATAGTGGCGAGCTGGATTGTTCGGATCTAGGTTAATGGAAGCTACTGTAGCAGAAACAGCCTCATCTAGATTACCCTCACTGATCTCGAGCCTAACCAAGAAATCAATTGCATTGGTGTAATTTTGCTTCATTTGCAAGGCTTCTACCACCTTTTCTCTAGCCTTCTCATTGTCACCAGAGATAAATGCTAGCTCAGCTTCCAACATTGCCACTTGCGGGTTATTTGGACTGTACTTTCGCATACTGGCGTAAGCTTCCTCTGCTAACTCTCTAGCACCTTCCACATTCAAACCAGCCATAAATGCATATAAGTTGCCTAACACCAACCAGTTATTTGGATCAGTACCATCTTCGGCCACTGCTAAACGAGCAGCGTTAATACCATCAACCATCGCCGCTTGAAATTGCTGTTGTTGAGTTTGAGTTGGCTCTTCTACAGAAGCGAGAGCGTTCATTTTTGCTAGTTGATAAGACGCTAACTCTCTTGCGAACAAATCATTCTTGAACTGGCTATAAGCATTTGCAATTTTAATCTCAGCTGTCTCAATATCACCTCCAGTTGAAAGCTCATTCACAGCTTGGTTGAAATTATGAATCGAAGCGAAATGTTGACCAAGGAAATATAGGACACTAATCGACCCAACAATAACCACCATCACTCCTCCAACCAGCAAGAAACTTAGCTTGCGGTTGTCTAGTACTGAGATTTGAAGTACTTTTTTATTTGAAGCAACATGTTGCGCTCCAAAAAAGACTCCTGTACAAATTGCAGCCAACAACAAAATAGTGGTACCTGGGACATAAATAAAGCCTGTGAACCAGAGATACAAAGCGGCAACAAAAGATGAAGTGACAACGAAGTTCCACATTGGATCATTTACTGTGTTAGAAAATACATATCGCAGACCTGTATATAGGAACCAACCTAAGAAAACCAACCACGCTACAACTCCTAGAATTCCATTCTCTACAACGCTAGTAAATATGTAGTTACTACCAGACTGGAAGGTTGTTCCCCAGAACTCTGTTCCATTGATGGAACCGTCTTTGTACAAATTCCAGGCATCGCCAAATTTATTCGCACCAATTCCTGTGAACATGTTTTCCCCAAAGACTGAACGTGCAATGTCTAAAGTAGTACTAGTCGTTGGACGCACCTCAACAAAAGATATATCCGTTGCGTTAGATACAATGCCCCCTATCACAGATCCACCAACTATAAATAGTACGCACACAATGAACACCACTAGGGCTAGGGCTACGCCGATACCGGTTTGAGAGTTGTTATCTGCCATCAGTTGCGGAGTTCGACTCAGTCGCTTTTTGGTGATTGTGAACATTAATACCGCCAAGCTGATAAATCCGAGAATTAACCATACAGTAAAGAAGTTGACCACCGCCAACATAGTGAGTGCCACCACAGAAACAGCAAAAAACAAGATCTTGCCCATTTTCGATAAAGGTAATTGTTCTATTGCAATCAGAGCGATGATTATGACTAGTCCGAAGAACAAAGCCAGATTATTCCAACCACCCAAAGGAGATGCTGTAGCACTACCGAAAATTCCAAAACTCAATACTTCTGGACCAAACAACAACCGTACTAAATGAAACAGTCCTAATATCAAAGCACTGATCGAAAACATCACGTACAGTTTTACCGCATTGGCTTTTTTCGTACCAATAGCTGCAGAAACCGTGGCCGCCATAGCCATCACCAGAAGAAAAGCGGCGGTTTGAGAGCTGAATGAATTGCCTATAAAAGAATCGTATAGATCTCCAGACAAAGCTGCTCCTACAATACCGGCCAAAGCCAAGCCCCAAATGGTCAATAAACCAATTGTGGGTCGAAAATTCATCACTCCTTCACTTAAAAATACAAATGCGTACAAAACCAAAGAAAGACAAATACCTACCGTCACTACAAACACCTTAGCGTATCCTAAAGAGACAAATACCCCCGGTAAAAAGAGTATCGGTAGAATACCGAAAGTGAATATACTTACTAAGGAAGCGGCACTTGAAAGTGTTTTGGTAATTGTATCCAAGCGACTACCGCTAGTCGGACTAAATACTGGATTGTTCATATGTTGCTACAAAATATTAATATCCCTATAGCATACCATAAACAAAAAGACCCCTTGAGGGGTCTTTTTGTGGACACATATAAGCCGAATTCTGTCCGAGCACCTTTAGGGTAATATTTGCGGACATAACTCGCACAACTCATCATTGTGACTTGTACAAGATAAAGCAATACGACCTTAAAGGTGCTCGGGATGGTCATATACCTGGGAAATATGTTGCCATATTCCTCTTGCGACTCTCCGAGCACCTTTAGGGTAATATTTGCGGACATAACTCGCACAACTCATCATTGTGATTTGTACAAGATAAAGCAATACGACCTTAAAGGTGCTCGACACGGTCTTGCACACTAGTAAGGATTTTGCCGTTTCACTCTTGTGTCACCACAAGATTATTCCCGAAGGAACCCTAAGCATTTCTGCCTTGGCGTCACTGCTCGCACCTCTCCCAGCTCCAGATTCGAAATAATGTTTTACTGACTTTTCAGCACTGTCTACATACTATTGAAAAACCAGTACTACACGATCACAAATCTGGAGCCGAGCGACGGGGGTTACCCGCTACCATGCTCCAAGTACTACAAATAGCACTGGATGTGTTCGGACTTTCCTCCCGGCTCCAGATTCGAAATAATGTTTTACTGACTTTTCAGCACTGTCTACATGCTATTGAAAAACCAGTACTACA
>CAJWTE010000029.1 GCA_913046815.1 uncultured bacterium
GATAGATAGTGTTTTGCATAGTAAGTACCAAATATAACAGTTCATCACCCAGCAGTCGATCAGATTTTAAAGTAGGTATTGTCGGATGAGATTAGCGTTCTGAGCCAGGTCATCGTCACTGGCCTCTTCAACTTTTAACATAATTTCACCCAGTGCCTTGTCGGTGTTTTGCATTGGAAAAATCTTTAAGTGCACATGAGGAACTTCAAAACCTTCAATAACCAGGCAAGTGCGCATTGCATCAAATGCTTTGTCTGAAGCCCTTCCTATCTTTTTAGCAACTGAGAATAAATGTTGGTAGGTGTTGTCGTCTAAATCAAAGGCGTAATCTATTTCCTCTTTGGGTATAACAATCGACTGGCCTTTAACTGCTGGAAATTTATCCATGATGGCTACACAGACATCGTCTTCGTATATAAAGTGAGCGGACAACTCTCTGCTAATGATTTTACTAAAAATACTCGTTGACATGGATTGCATGTTACCATAGTCACCATGGTTTTCTACAGAATGCACGAAATGATAGATGAAGAAACAAGTAAAGAATTGAACGCATACTCTTTAGTACTACAACAACTTCTTTATAATAGAGGTTTAAAGACGAGAGCAGAAGCGGAGGCGTTTATTAGCCCTACGTATGAAGACTCACTACATAATCCTCTATTGCTCAATGATGCAGAAAAAGCCGTTCAGCGTATATTAAAAGCCTTAGACGCAGGAGAGCGAATTTGCATATATAGTGACTATGACTGTGACGGTATCCCCGGAGCTGTACTATGGCATGATTTTTTTAAAGCTGTTAATCACAGCAATTTTTTTTCATATATTCCACACCGACATTACGAAGGTTTTGGTTTTAATGAACAATCTCTTACTAAAATACAAGAGCAGGCAGCCAATCTCATTATTACGGTCGATTGCGGCACTAGTGACGTGAATACAGTCGTCAAAGCCAATCAGTTAGGAATTGATGTGATAATTACAGATCACCACGAACCAGAAGCAGAATTGCCACCAGCTTTGGCAATTGTTAATCCGAAAATTGGCGATAGTTATCCTTTTGAACATTTATGTGGAGCTGGCGTTGTATACAAGTTGCTGTTGGCATTATTGCAGGAAGGCGGGTTTGACATAGGTAAGGGGCAAGAAAAATGGTGGTTGGATATGGTTGGGTTAGCTACTGTGGCTGATATGGTTCCGTTGCATGGAGAGAATAGAGTTTTGGCTCACTATGGTTTAACAGTATTGCGTAAGACACGGCGCCATGGTCTTCGAAAATTATTACAAAAACAAAAAGTTAACCCTTTTTACATGACAGAAGACGATATCGGATTTACTATTGGTCCACGTATCAATGCTGCTTCTCGAATGGATGTTCCCGAGATTGCCCTGGAACTTTTAGTTACTGATGGTGATGAAGAGGCGGGTTTGAAAGTGGAGAGATTAGAAAAGCTAAACAACGAAAGGAAAGGAGTGGTAGCTTCTATGGTGCGTGAAGCCCATGGCAAAATTAAAAGCATGACAGACATACCCCCAGTTATTGTTATGGGTAATCCTTCTTGGCGACCCTCTTTGGTTGGTCTAGTGGCTTCCAAATTGGCCGAAGAATACAACAGGCCCAGTTTTGTTTGGGGACGAGATGGAAATGGAGTTATAAAAGGTTCGTGTCGTTCCAATGGCAAGCTTAGTGTGGTAGATATTATGAGGGACAGCGAAGACTCTTTTGTTGAATTTGGAGGACATCATATGTCAGGAGGTTTTGCGGTTGGAGAAAGTAAAATTCATGACTTACCTAAGGATCTTGCCAACGCTGTCAACCAGATAGCACAAGAAAGTGAGACAATACAAATAACAGTAGATGCAGAGATGTTGTTAAATGATGTAACGAGCGCATTGGTAAATGACTTGAATCAATTAGCTCCTTTCGGTGTTGGTAACATCAAGCCAATATTCTTATTTAATAATGTAATACCAATAAAGGTAGAAGCTTTTGGAAAAAACAAAGAACATACAAAATTAATCTTTGATACTGCCTCTGGCCCTATAGAAGCTATAGCTTTTTTTAAACTACCGGACACCTTTAGAAAAGCACCACGGCCTGATGAGTCGATAAATATTATTGCCAATATTGAGAAATCATTCTTTATGGGACGTACCCAAATTCGCTTGCGGATTATAGAATTATTTTAGTTGAATAAACCCAATCGCACTTATAATTGCCTCTAAAACTGTTTTCATGTCAGAGTTTATTTTCAGCATCTCGAAATAAATCTTTTAATTCTCTCACAGTCATCCACATACGACGGTTAACTGGCATAGTATATGCCAGTTAACCGTCGTATAATAGGTTTGTGACAAATGTATCAAAAGATAAACTGAGAGGTGATTATAGGGAGCAGTTAACCAAGCAGTTCGCAAAGTTTTTTGATGAAGCGTCAATCGCTATGGTGAATGATTTTTTTACTGAGGCTGAGCAAACAGTTTTCATAAAACGTTTGGCTGTTATATTGATGCTGGAGTCCGGATATACAAATTATAGGATCGCTAAGACCTTGAAATTGAGTCATAGTACTGTTGCGAGCGTTAGATCAAAATTAGATCTTGGTCATTATCAAACTATACTCAAGAAGACAAAAAGCAAGAAGTTTAACAGTAAACAATTTTGGGTAGTGGTGGATGTATTGATACGAGCTGGGTTGCCACCAATTTCTGGCAGGGACAGGTGGCAACATGTTCCGGGTATGAGTAATAGATAGTGTCACCAAATGTCTGGCGTGCTATTATGCCTAAATGGAAAAGCTAATAATATATACAGATGGGGGGGCAAGAGGTAATCCGGGACCAGCTGCTGTAGGTGTATTTGTGACCTCTGAAGACGGTGAGATGGTGTTTGAAGTATCCGAAACTATTGGTAATAGTACGAATAACTACGCGGAATATCAGGCAGTAGCTACAGCCATGTCTGAGCTTAAGAAAAAATATGGCAAGAAGACTAAGGACATGGATTTTGAGATACGTCTTGATAGCGAGCTGGTCAAAAAACAACTTAGTGGTGAGTATCAAATTAAAGACCCTGGTCTAGTGCCGCTATTTATTGAAATACATAATCTTAGAGTGTCTAGCTTTCCCAACTTGTCTTTGGTGCATGTGCCCAGAGAGAAGAATAAAGAGGCGGATCGTTTAGTAAACGAGGCTTTGGATAGATAATGCGTGACCGGGTTTTCTTCATTGTAGTTATTGGAGTTGTGAGCGGGATTTTGGTCCGCTCACTTTTTGATTTGACTTGGCCGTGGCTTGGTCTGTTTATGATTTGCGCAGCTGGGCTAGCCCTTTTGCATAAGCGTATTTCCCCAGAGGTTCCTACATGGGTGGTATTGCTTGTGTTTTTTACCGCGTCTTTTGTCTTGGCCTTCTTCAGAACAGATTCTGTGCACAGTACTCACAAGGGCAGCTTTTTACATCAGTTTAGTGATGAAAAAGTTGTCTTACAAGGGATAGTAAGCAGAGAGCCAGAGGTGAGAGATGCAAGTACACACTTATACCTTCAAACCAGTTACGGCCTAGTACTCGTGATTGCTGATCGATATAGTGGAGTAAATTATGGTGATGAAGTGGAGGTTCTAGGATTGTTGGAGGTACCTTCAAGTTTTGTCACTGACCTGGGTAGGACTTTTAATTACGGAGGATATTTAAAAGCTAAAGGAACTTCGCATTTAGTAAGATACCCTGAGTCATTACAGATTCTTAATTCGGGGCAGGGGAATATTTTTCTGGAAAAGTTGTATCAAGTTAAACAGATATTTTTGCGAAAGTTGGAGATGGTTATACCTGATCCTGAAGCGGGTTTGGCGGCAGGTCTTCTACTAGGAGAAAAACGAGCGTTGGGAAGTGAATTGAATGACGCTTTTCGACGGACAGGCATAATTCATATTGTGGTGTTGTCGGGATACAACATTATGTTGGTGGCTACTTTTATTATGTTTGTTATGTCTTATTGGTTTCCTTTTAGACTTCGTTTGTCGATGAGTATAGTAGCGATTGGTGTTTTTGCATTGTTGGTGGGGCTATCGGCAACTGTTTTGCGAGCTAGTATTATGGTGGGTTTAGTTTTTCTGGGAAGATTGTTAAGTAAAAACACTTCTGTTTTTCGTAGCCTATTGTTTGCTGGTATGGTCATGCTTCTTTTTAATCCATTCCTATTGCTTCATGATCCTGGTTTTCAATTGTCTTTTCTGGCGACTATGGGTTTAGTGGTGGCTGGAGGATGGTTTGCCGATAAAGCTTCGTTCGTGGCAGATTTTGGTGGGTTAAAAGAATTTTTTATCGCTACATTAGTCACCCAGATAGCGGTATTACCTCTACTACTATATCAAATAGGCGAATTCTCTTTAGTTGCTGTATTAGTGAACTTATTAGTATTGCCCATGGTAGCAATCGCTATGCTCCTTACTTTTGTGAGTGTCGCTGTAAGTTTTGTATCAACACCGATCGCTTTATTCCTAGGATATTTCGCCAGCATAAGTCTAAACTATATCATTCAAGTAGCCTCATGGTTCGGAGAGTTTAGTTGGTCAGCTTTGTCGGTACCGGAATTTCCTTTTGTGGTTGTTATACTCGCATACAGCGCGCTAGCCTTCACGTATTGGTGGTCTACAAAAAGGAAAACTCATACCTTAAGCGGCTGGGTTATCGAATATGAAAAACAAACTGCGGATAATAGTCCGGCAAAATCTAAAATTACTGATCCAGAAACTGTTCCAATTTTCTTTCGCTAGACCCGATTGGTAACCACTTCCCAATTTAGGTTTAGGAAAAAAGCATCAATATAACCTTGCTTCTTGCTTGGTGGATAGTCCAACATATATGAGTGTTCCCACATATCAAGTGCCAAAACAATATCAACGTCTGCTAGTTGTCCCAATTGTTGTTCATCAACCCAAGTAACTACTAGAGAATCATTTTGTCGGTCAATGTAACACATGGCCCATCCCACCCCTCTGGTACTGGCAGTTTCTTTAAACAATTCTATAAAATCTTCTAGGCTGCCAAATTGTTTTTCAATCATTGTTCTTAATTTTCCTGCCTTTAGGTCTTGGTGACCCCCTTCAAATTGAGAGAAATAGTATTCGTGATTTTTCATGCCACCAAACTCAAAACCCAGCCGTCGTTGCATTTCACGTTTCGCATAAGGATCACTGACATCTTTCAAGGAGTTTATTATGTGGTTTACATGTTTTACATAACCGGCATACAGTCCGAGGTGTTCATTTATAGTCTCCTGTGATATATCTTGAAGGGCTGGAATGGTAAAACTTTTTGCTTCGTACATAGTTGTTCTTTGCGTTAATCTATTTACTCCATAGTATCATAATGTGAAATATGACACTGTACACTGTTTGGTTTAGAATCGTTTGTGTAACAACGTTATTCGCTATTGGCTTCCTCGGTGTAATTTATAGCCCCAGTACAGAAGAGACATCATACTTGGCAGTAAATTTTTTAGCCGTAGGACAAGGTGATGCAATATTCATTACCACTCCGAGTGGTAAGCAAATTTTGATCGATGGCGGACGTGACAGCCGACTGTTGTCTTCTCTGCGTGGTCATCTGTCGTTCTTTGACCGTTCGGTTGACTTACTTATCTCCACTCATCCTGACCTTGACCATATCGGAGGCTTGATTGAGTTTTTGCCACGCTACAAAGTGAGTAATATTATTTATACAGAAGCCATGGGTAACTCCAAAGAGTCTGACTCGTATCACGATTTGGTTGTACAAGAGACAAGCAATATATTTCTTGCTAGAAAGGGACAAGTTGTGGACATGGGTGACGGGGTGACTATTACGATTCTGTCTCCAACCTACGACCCTTCACTGCTGGATAGTAATGCTGGTTCGATAGTAGTTTTACTAGAGTATGGCAATACCGGATTTATGTTGACCGGTGATGCACCACAGGCAATAGAAAATTATTTGGTCGATATATTCGGCGATAGATTGGAAGCGGATGTTCTCAAGCTGGGTCATCATGGTTCAAAGACATCCACCAGCCAGATATTCTTAGATACAGTATCACCTATATACGCAATAGTTTCGGCCGGGAAAAATAATACTTATGGTCACCCTCATGAAGAAGTGGTGGAGAGAATAGAGGACTCCGGAGCCGCAATTTTAAGTACGATAGAGGGTGAAGATGTCAGCTTTCTGTCAGATGGCTATCAAGTATGGATAAATAAATAAAGGCCGGTGTCCATGGACACCGGCCTTTATTTATGGCAAGGGAGTTTTAAATAATGCCAGCAGCTTTGAGTGTATTGTAAGCACCGTTTTTTGCAATTGTGCGCAGCCCTTTAGCCGATACCTTAATAGAGACATTTTTATCTAATTCAGCTACAAAAACACGTTTCTTTTGTATATTCGGTTGACGTTTTACCTTTCCACACGGGTTAAATTGCGTCGCACGTGTGCGGTTTGAGTATCGTCTCCCGATCTGGGTTTTTTTACCTGTTATGTCGCATTGCTTTGCCATGTATCTAGTTTTTTAGCTTGCACATCCTACCACAATCTTTTTAATATGCAATAACGAATGACATGGTGTATACTCCAGTCAACATGGATTTTTATATTATTTTAGTTCTTATATTAATTACGTCAGTCGTGATTCATGAGGTAGCACATGGCTACGCAGCCTATCTACTGGGAGACTCTACCGCTAAGTTGCAAGGAAGATTAACTTTGAATCCTTTGGTTCACTTAGATCCTATGATGTCTGTTATTGTTCCGGGACTGTTAATCATGTCCGGTTCACCTATACTTTTTGGTGCTGCCAAGCCGGTGCCGTACAATCCATATAATTTTACTGACCAAAAATGGGGTGAAGCTAAAGTGGCAATAGCTGGTCCGTTAGCAAACATAGTGATTGCATTAGTGGTAGGAATAATTCTTCACCTGACACCTTTATTAAATCTCCCAGCATCTCTGATAGAAATTGGAGTATTAACCATCACACTCAATATATTTTTAGCTTTCTTTAATTTACTACCCATACCACCTCTCGATGGGTCTAAGGTTTGGCCGATGTTCTTGCCATACGACTGGCGAATGAAATATGAAGAGTTTAGGCTCAAATTAGAAAGAAATATTTTCTTGTCCTTCGCTCTTATCATTCTTTTGGTTTTTTATGTCCTTGGAGGCCCGCTCTACAGTGCCACTTTAGCTTTAACTAGTTTAATATCTGGAGTTAGTCTATAGGCGACTGATTGCAAAAAATCCTATCTGTAGTACAGTAACCGCGCTAACTTATGGCAACAATTAATCAATTAACACGCAAGAAGCGACGAGATCCGGTTAGAAAATCAAAAACCGGCGCGTTGGAGACTGGCTTTAACAAAATCAAGAACCAACCAAACCGCTACTTCTCTCCTTTTAAAAGAGGAGTTTGTACTCGTGTTACCACAAAGACACCACGTAAGCCGA
>CAJWTE010000030.1 GCA_913046815.1 uncultured bacterium
CTTTTTCCAAACTTACGTTCGCGACAAAGGTTACGGGGAGTTTGGCAGTACCCCAGAGGAGCTAATCGATACAGCTAGTAGCGAGTTGAGAGAACAAGCCCAAGACAAAATCTTCACCACCAACGATATTCGAGTTCTAGAGAATGAAAGTTTGGAAGTTTGGCATGCTTACGGGAACTACGTAGCCAGGGTAGTGTTGCAAAACGACGTTCCGGAGGGGACTAAGAATGAAATTGCAATACTAGAAGCAGCCGTTGCTTATGCCGATGCAGCACGACTTGAAGAATTAAATGTTATCTACACTTCATACGACAGAATCGTAGCGGGAATGCTAGCTATAGCAGTGCCCCGCGGACTAATTAAAGAACACCTGGACTTACTCAATAGTCTTAACGCTGTTCGTAATGACATCAGTGCCATGCGTCTGGCTTTTTCTGACCCATTATTCACTCTTTTACGAGTAAAGCGTTACCAAGATGACACCGAAGGTCTTTTTAATGCTGTTGTCAATTTACAAAAGAAAATGCGTGACGCTGGCGTTAGGTACGATACTGAAGATCCAGCACTGCAGTTAATAATTTCGTTTGAATAATTATGACTAATACATATCAAATATATCTAAGCAAAATTTTGTCAGCCATTTTCATAATGTCGCTACTGTTTGGCACTTTATTTTTTACACCTAATGCTGAGGCTGCG
The DNA here is from genome assembly GCA_913046815.1 of uncultured bacterium. Lineage (GTDB taxonomy): Bacteria > Patescibacteriota > Minisyncoccia > Phycocordibacterales > UBA918 > OLB19. Next base: position 700 of record CAJWTE010000030.1, read on the forward strand.
CCAATACCTGGTGTAGGGGCGGTAACAGTAGTTGGAGATACTTCTCCTACCGCCATTCAATCGACTATCAGTGCCTCGATGGAAAGTGTCCAAACTGGACTAATGACTGCTCTCCACATCAAAGAGCTAGCGTTGGACGGCATTGCTTATGGTCTTGCCCGTACAGTCATAAAACAAATGGTTCGTAGTATCGTCAACTGGATAAACTCTGGTTTTCAAGGCAGTCCCGCCTTTGTCACTGATTTAGGTGGCTTTCTGCAAGATGTAGCCGACCAAGTAATAGGGGAAGCTATCTATAGCTCAGATTTAAACTTCCTTTGTAGTCCTTTTGAGCTCGATATACGCATTGCTTTAGCTACTCAATATAATGAACAAAGCGACGGCTACCAACCTCAATGTACTCTCAGTGATGTTACCGCGAACATGGAAGGATTCTTAAGTGGAGACTTCTCTCAAGGTGGCTGGCCTGCTTGGTTTGAGTTAACCCAAGGTAGAGTCAACGATCCTAACAAGGCTTATTTTGAAGCAAAGCAAGCGATCGACGCAAAGATAAGAAATGCCCAGGGGCAGGAAATAAAGCTGCTAGAGTTCGGTGACGGCTTTAAGTCATTCAAAGTCTGTAGTGATACCGATGCTGCTAGCGGGGCCGAGAAAAACTGCACAATCACTACTCCCGGCACAGTGATCGCCAACCAACTAAATAAATCTTTAGGTGCGGGGCAGGATTCTCTTATTACTGCTGACGAAGTGAATGAGATTATTGGAGCGTTACTTGGACAACTTGCTCAACAAGCAATTACCGGAGTAAACGGTCTACTTGGTCTTGGTGGCAACAGCTCCTACACAAATTACGGATATGGTACTAGCACCGATCAGTCATACTTAGATGCTCTAGTAGAGGAAATAGAGACCAGCCCTTTTGGAGATATGACAGTGACCACTGTACAAACTGACATAGAACGCTACGGGCGTTATCTAGATGAACACCAAACCGGACTGAACTACCTAGACGATTTCAGTTCATATTACGCAAGCGAGAGCAATCGTTTTTCAGAAGCATCCTGCTCTATACCTTCATACCCAAATACCTTCAACACCTGGGAACAAGACGCGGAAGACGCTGTGGCACAAAGCACCTTGACCTTAGCGGTACTAAACGCAATTAAAGAAAAACTGCAAGTATCAAACCTGCCAATTGAAGACAAGGCGAAAATAGTCCGTGATTACACTGAGCTCCAAAGTGCCGGGATTCTCTTGAGTGAATTGGACGCTGTTGAAGCAGAACTGCATTATGAATTTGAAGTCTTACCATTAATTGCTGAAACCAAGAGAACAGTAGACGAAGCTTGGGATAGTTGTAAATCGTAAGCACTGAAGCATGTATCGATTCACACCAGCTCTACAAAAGACCATCATCGGGTTTTTACTGTGCACACTGGTGTCCATCTCATTAATACCGACATTCGCCACAGCCCAAGGAGTTGAAACCGGTCGGGGTGTGGGTACTGTCAATGATGGCAGTGGTTCATCTTATACTACAAGCAGCTATGCTTCGACCGCATCTGACGCTACGTCGGAGACGGTCACAAGCACTCCTGATCCTGTAACGGTAGACCCTTACGAATTTGGTGACAGCTTGCTTTATAGATTAACCGTTAGTATCGGCGGTTGGGTAGCTTGGTTTGGTGGTATCACACTCAACTTTGCTGTTGAGCACCTAGTGATACGTATGGGTGAACTACTCACCCAAAGTATGGGGGTAGCAGTAGATCAGCTTTGGGAAGTTGTGAGAGACATGTTCAATATTCTTTTTATCTTCATGCTGATATGGATTGGTTTGCGCACCATTCTTAACTCCGACGACAGCGGAGTACGCAAGACGCTAGGACTACTCATCGCGGCTGCACTTCTAATCAACTTCAGTCTCTTCATCACCAAGTCTATTGTCGATTTCTCCAACATCGCTGCTTTACAGATATACAACATGATCACATTAGCGGACAGTTCCACTACAGCAGCCAATACCGTACTGCCGGGTGTCGGGTCTCTTGAAGGGGCTAGTGTACGTGTACCTATTTCTGACATATTTATGAGTCAAATGAATCTTAGTTCATACGCTGAAAAAGGTTATTTCTCATCTATACATGGGGAAAGTGCCGAACCTAACACTTGGCAGATTGTGGTACTGGGACTTACTATGATGGTACTTATGATACTAGCCGGCTTTGTCTTTTTCGCCGGTGCAGTATTGTTAATTTATCGTTTTGTTACCCTAGTAGTACTGATGATATTTTCTCCTGCTATGTTCTTGGGTTGGATTTATCCCGGGTTCCAAAGCTACGCCAGTAAATGGTGGAACATGTTCATTAGTAACGCTTTTGTTGCTCCAGCTTATTTATTTATGCTCTACGCCACTGCGATATTATTCCAAAACATAAGACCATCTGGAACATTCGCTGAAGCCATGGCTGGGGACTCAGCAGTAAACGGCACTGCAGCGTTGTTTCTTTACTTCTTCTTAATCTGCGGCTTTTTACTAGCCTCTACCCGAGTCGCTACCTACATGGGTGCTACCGGCGCCAAGACAGTTGCCAGTATTGGTAACTACGGGCTGGGTGTAATCAAGGGAGAAAACTTTGGTCCTGTTAGATTTGCTCGTAGGTCGGGCGAAAACTTGGCTGGATTGGCTTATAGGAATACACCTGTATTAGGTAGTAAAAGTTATACCAAATCTATAGACAACTTAGACTCTACTAGAGCTAAGCGAGCTCGAGGAGAGTCCTTGTCAATTGGCGAAAAAGCTGCGCTGGGCTGGCACGGCGTGAGGGGCGCTGGTTCACTTGAGGATAGACGGCAAACATTAGAAGCTGGAGCTAACTACGCACCTTTCAAAACTCGCACCCCAGCTCAGCTAAAACAAATGGAGAGTGACATTTTGAATAGAGACGCCAAGCTTAAGCGGGATGCAGAACAAGTGGAATATGTAGACAAAATGCATGAATTTATCGAGAATAATAAAGATACAGCACCTAAGATAATTGAGCAGGAAGTCGTTAAAGATTTGGTACAAAAGCTTGATGATCTTAATAAAGATAATATCGGCAATTTGAAGGTCAGTGTCCTATCTGATGAAAAAGTGGCTGTGCACTTGACTGAAAAACACATGCAAAAACTCAAAGACAGCGGCCGCTTCAGTGACGCCAACCTAAAGACAATTAAGGACGCCAGAAAGAAAGCTATCGAGGACGTCGTTACCGACAATCCAAACTGGGAGGGTGCAGTCGATGGAAAGGGTCGCAGTATGCCTGTTTCTATCATTTCTCGCAGCAAGGAAGATATCGAGAAATTGCCAGACGAAGTCTTTACCTCTCCTCACATGGCTCAGCATCTCACTCCTAGTTTTGTAAAAACCAAACTGGAAGCTGGTATGTCAAACGAGAACGCGGGTAAAATGGCGAAGATTATTAAGTATCATATGCTGGACGAGAAAAGTGGTCCTTACAGGAAAATGTGGAAAAAATGGATTAATGGCAACGATATAACCGGAGTTAACTTTGGCAGCACTTTCGACTTATCATCAAGCATTAAAACTGGCGATGAAGGAATCAGGGATTGGGGTGATCCCGAAATCTAAAATACAGTATGACAAATTCTTGGAATCAGTATATTAATAACCTACAAACAGCCCCTGAGGGGGTACGGGATATTTTTGCTAGCGAAGAGATCATGACCTTGGTCGACGAAACCATGAGTAGGTTGTCACTACCTACGAGTCATCGTACCTACCTTGGAGTAACATTGTCAGACACTTTACTCCGTATCAAAAGTTTGCCTGAAGCAAAGGAAGAATTAGCCTCTCACTATGCAGCCAATACTATCGAGCAAATCTTGGCGTCGTGGCAGCCTTTAATAGAGAAGGTTTTAAAGCTATATTCAGATCCTGTATTAGAACAACCAACAACTGCCTCAAATGACACATCGTCTCACTCCACCACTGAGCATACTGCACCTGAAAAAATACAAAGAATCCACGGCTACGGGGCATACAGGGGAGTTGTTCAAGAAGAAACCGTGATAGAAGCTGAGGAAGAGTCTACACACCATAGCGCTCAAGAAGATGTATTTCAGCCCAAAGCAAAGCTAGCTAACACACCTGATTTTTCTCAAGCTGAAGGAACTGAACCGGAGAACCTTAATAACTAAGGGGGAGTGGTGAGGTATACACGCTAAAATAGAATATATGCGGTTTGAAGTGCCACAGTTTATTGAGGTGGAAGATAAGATCTTTGGTCCTTTTACTTGGAAACAATTTTTGTACTTATCTGGGGGGCTAGGTATTGCAGTGGTCATATTTTTGACTCTGCCTTTTGTACTTTTTGTACTACTTGGTGTACCAATTGGATCGTTGGCGATTCTGTTGGCATTTTATCCGGTAAACAATCGACCTTTCTCTATCTTCTTAGAGTCTATATTTCAGTTCGTAAGCACAAATAAGCTATACTTATGGCGTAAGAAGGGAACTGGTATATACGAACAAGAAGAGAGCGGTAAAGAAAAACAAGAAATGGCACAGGCGCTACCAACTTATACACCGACAGTGAATACTAAAAACTTGGCTTCGTTGTCAAGAAAACTGGAACTTAGTGCTATTGAAAACAAGCAGGTCTTACAAAAACCAAAGCTGGAGAAGAAAGATTAATATGTCGAATCAAAACCAAGCCACCCAAAATTTTGTACCAATCCGTGATATACGCGACGGGGTGGTTATTCTTAAAAACGGCCAAATGAACAAGGTTCTGTTGGCTTCTTCAATTAACTTTGCTCTAAAATCTTCCGATGAACAAGCGGCTATCCTACATAACTTCCAGGGCTTCCTAAATACTTTGGACTTTTCATTGCAAATTTATGTACAATCTAGACGTCTGGACATACAGCCATACTTGCAACTTATGCAATCAAGAGAAGAAGAGCAGTACAACGACTTGATGCGAATTCAGTTGCGTGAATACATGAAATTTGTAGAAACTTTTGTTAAAGAAGTTGACATAATGAGTAAAAACTTTTTTGTGGTAGTACCTTACACACCAATAGACACCAACCTGAAGTCCAATCTTTCTGGTCTTCTAGGAAGAAAAGCCGACCGTAGTATAGATAAGCAGTCATTTGCTGAACACAGAGTACAACTGGAGCAAAGATTAGCGGTGGTTGAGCAGGGGTTAAACCGTCTCGGAGTACGAACCATGCCACTTAATGACGATGAACTGGTAGAATTGTACTATCACATCTTTAACCCTGAAGATGTAACCGGTGCAGCTCCAACCATATAAGTTATGAAATTACCCGACTTTTTGAACATTAAGAAAGCAACTGAAACAAAAGAAGTTTTAGATATAAACGAAGCTTTAATGACCTTGGAAGACGTTATTGCACCTAATGCTGTCAAGATTAATCCCCGTAGTATAAACATAAGCGGAAAACTGACTCGGGTATTTTTTGCTATCTCTTACCCTCGATACCTAAACGACAGTTGGCTAGAATCCATACTAAATATTGAAAAGGAAATAGATGTATCTGTGGTGATACATCCTATTGATACTGCTGACACTTTAAAGAAATTTCAGAAAAAGGTGGCCGAGGTGCAGAGTCAAATAAACATGAACTATGAAAAAGGGGTAGTGCGTGACCCTCAACTGGAAGCTGCCTATCGTAACTTGGAAGATTTGCGTGACAAACTTCAACAAGCCGAGGAAAAACTATTCAATGTTGGGCTTTACATCGCTATATATGGCAACACCGAAGAGGAATTAAACAAAACCGAAGCAGATATAAAAGGTTTGATGGATGCACGTATGGTATATATGAAGCCAGCACTCTTCCAGCAGGAACAAGGTTACAAAAGTATAATTCCAACAATGAGTGATGAGCTTTTGGTGCACAGCAAATTCAACTCCTCGCCGCTTTCCAGCTTCTTTCCTTTTACGTCATTCGACCTCACATCTGACGAGGGTATATTGTATGGAATCAATAGACACAATTCCAGTCTGGTACTTTTTGATCGCTTCAAACTGACCAACTATAATTCAGTGACGTTTGCTACCTCAGGTGCAGGTAAGTCATACACCACTAAATTGGAAATTTTGCGTTCACTGATGTTTGGTACAGAAGTTATTGTTATTGACCCTGAGAGGGAATATGAATATTTAGCGGAAGCCACCGGCGGGCGTTTCTTTAACATCTCACTGTCTTCCGAGCATCATATAAACCCATTCGACTTGCCGGCACCTCAAAAAGACGAAAATCCTGAGGATATCCTGCGCTCTCACATCATTGAACTTATTGGCATGTTTCGTCTTATGTTGAGCGGTCTATCTCCTGAAGAGGAGACACTTATCGACCGAGCCCTTCATGAAACTTATGCCTTGAAAGATATCACTGGTTCGAGTGACTTCACTGAGCTTGAACCTCCCTTACTGGCAGATTTTGAATTGGTGCTGGCAGGCATGGAAGGTAGCGATTCGTTAATCGCTCGACTGCAAAAATATACAAGCGGTACTTGGTCCGGCTTCATGAATGAGCCAACCAATGTGGATATCAATCAAAAATTTGTCGTCTTTTCACTGCGCGACATGGAAGACGAACTAAAAACAATTGCCATGTATATTATTACCAATCATATATGGAGTGCTATTCGAC
>CAJWTE010000031.1 GCA_913046815.1 uncultured bacterium
ATTGGCCGTTACACCAATAATATTATCTGGTAAACATGTGTCAAAAGTACTGCGAATTGACCGAACAGGTAGCACGACAAAGGGTTCAGTGGTATTAATGTCGTTATACAAGCTAATTTCATCACCTCCAACTTCCAATCTCTTAATTGGCCTGGAAGGTATCAAAGTTCTATGACCAGAACAATATTCCACAGACTTCAAAGTACTTAGGTCATCATTTTCCAAATCATCACTTGGTGCGGGATTCACCTTTATAAGACTTCGAAACCATGCCAGTCTGTCTGCCTTGTTTTCATCTGGCTCAGGAACATACGCCTCAGGCGCAACAGGTATCAAATCGAAATTTGGCTCTGCAAAGACAATCCCTGTCGAGGAAAACCTGGTTACGCCGGTCAAAGTCGTGCCGACCAATAACAAAAGCAACACCCCTATATATATCAAAAAATCTCGTGTACGAATCATTACGTCATAATAGCAAAAGGTCGGTAGCTTCGCTGCCGGCCTTTTGCACATAGAACTAGTTGTTAGCTTTTTTATTTTTCCTTCCTACCACTTTTACATCAACTAGTTTCTCGATTCTACGAATGTCTGCCAACAATTTTGATCTGTCTTTGTTGTACATTACTACATTAAAAATAGATCTTCCTCCGTTTTTAGAAAACAAAGCTTTGTCTCCAATTTTTTTATTAATAGTGATGCTATGAAAAGATGTCAAACTTTCTATTTTTTTCACACCTTTCATTTCAGTTATAACTCCCTCCTTAGGAGCAAACCACTTCATTAAAGCTGCGTAACCTTTGCACTTTTTTGGTACTATTGGTTTTTTCGGCAGACGAATGTATACATCATTGAGTGAATGATTGATATCACAACTTAATTCATACAATAACGGCCTATACCCCCCAATCCTAGGTCCTACCTCAATAACTTTCCACTCGTCATCAAGTTTCATTAGCTCAATGTGAGAAGTAATACTCCTTAGACCCAAAGCTTTAATTGCTTTTTCAGTTGTCAACCTCGCTCTTTCCACTGTCTCTTTCTTCAGTGCTGAAGGTGTAATTTGTAGATAATTGTAAAAGTCATCATGGCCGATATCCTTGCCTGTTTTTACCCTAACCAGTGGACAATGCCATACCTTACCTCTGGAATCAATATATGAGTCTATGGAGTACATATCACCTTCCATGTAACTTTCAGCCAATACTACGGGTTCTTGAACACGCCCGTTATCTTCGTACTGCTTTTTTAGCTTTCTCATGACATTTTTGAGTGCCTGCGCTAGCTCGTCCTCGTGATAACAAATGGTTACAAGCATGCTTGCCTCAAGATTGGCAGGTTTAACTACCATCGGAAAGCCAACTTTTGCAATAATCCTCTGTCTTTCCACTCGTGTATTTCCCTTCACCTTGGTGAATTTTGGACAAATTTTAGAGTCAAATTGGTTTAGTTTTCTTCGCATCTGATATTTGTCTAATGCCCATTCCAAAGAGTCGGAGGTGGGAGTCCGCAAGTAAGGAACATGAGGAACCACTTTACTCAATCTAGAAGCCCCATTTTCACCTCTTGCTGTAATCGCCAGCAATTTGTCCTGATAAGGCTTAATGGCTTCTGCCAATTTATACGGTTGCGTAAAATCTACGTATTCTAAAATATCAACCGGATAAACTTTCTTTTGTCTCGCGTCACGCAATCTGTGTACAACATCCCGAAGCAGTAAAATTTTACTATTCGGAATATGTTTTTTTACCTCATCAGCAGCCTGAGAAGGTACCATGTCAACAAAAGCCACGATATGCTTGGATTGAGGTGTCATATTAATACGTGCCAAAATGAGTTAATAAAAAACTGCAACATAGCAGTCTTGTTTGGAACTACGGTATAATAGTATAAAACAGCTTTGATATCAATGCATATGCAACTATAATAGGCTTCTATGATAATCAGCTATCCCAACGGTCATCGTTGGAGGAAACCCGTAATCGCGGATCCTTTGCAGCATTTTGGTAAAAGTAATCGAGCTCGGGTTAGATCAACACTGAATCGAGTTCATGAATACGATGTAAAATTTGCGATTGAAGAACTGTCGGCAGATTTTTTTACATGGTTCAAGCCTCTTTATGAATCTCACATAGGCGCGATGCAAAATGGAAAAATATATGATATTGAAGGCACTACTCTATATAAAGAAAATTCTGACAAGAAGTATTATTCAATAACTTTATACGAAAAGGACAGGCCTACTGGTGGAACTATTTTTAGTTGCCTTGAAGACATGCTGTCATTTGCTTACAGAGTATATGGTCATGACTGGGTAGAGGCAAAACTGCCAGCCTCCCCATCTTTTTATATGGAATATATTACTTCCAAGTATGCTTATGATATAGGATTAAAAACAATATCACACGGAAAAGATAGAAATCCTTATGGATTAAACTCCGCTATCGGTCTGGGTATGTTTAAATTATCTGTTGGTTGTAAGCCATTACTACCTAAGAAGTACGAAATTAGCACTATTGACACTGATCAAATCCAGACAGATGCATTAATATTCGAAATGCCTAATAGAGACGACGTAGAAATCAAGAAAGCCTATCTCGTGGCCAAAGAAGCTAATCTACCAAAATATTTGCAATTACTTAAATATGACGACTTTCTAAAAATAGAAACTATTCTCCGTCAATAACATCAAACTCGGGTTGCAATAAGGATTCTATCTGATTCTTCCAATCCTCGTAAGAACTGAATTGCATTTGCTCTCCGTTCAGGAAAAAACTAGGTGTACCAGTAAGACCAAGTTCGCGTGCCTCATTGAACTGTGCTTCTACCTTCTCTCGAATTATTGATGACTCTAAATGCCGCCTGAACATATCTACATCCAAACCGATATCTTCTGCATACTGTATGAAGAAAGCCTGTGGACTTGAACCTTTAGACCAAGCAGTTTGGTTTTCAAATAGTTTGTCATGCATTTCCCAAAACTTTCCTTGTACACCAGCAGCTTCAGCTGCTATAGCACCCGGGACAGCATTTGGATGAATAGAAACCAGAGGAAAATGGCGATACTCAAAACTCACTTGTGCGCCATGTTCCTCCATTAGGTCTTTCACCTCAAAGTAAGCAACGGCACATGCCGGACACTGGAAGTCACTGTATTCCACCAACACAATATCTGCATCAGTATCTCCTTTTATATGTGAATCTTCTAGCACAACATCCTCATTAGCCTTTTTTCCAGCCTTATTGGCAATGACTATTGAAGACGCAATTGCTACTACCACTAAAATCCCAATGAATTTTATCCAATGATTTTTCATAAACAAGATTATTTAACAGAATATATTGTATCATCTTGAGACTTAGTAAACTACCAATTGTATGATACTTTAAGGCTAATTATGGCAAAACGACCATTTATTCGAAAGCAAAAGAGAAAGCGCCATGGCGCCACTTTTTGGGACTTTGAATATACTGAAGGTGGACACTTGAAACTTTCCGATAAACCCGGAGAGGATTTCTTGAAATTTTGCCGTTGGCTAGAAAGGCAAACTGGACGAGAAATACTAAATCCAACAAGCGCAGTGGTGGACTTTGGTTGCGGTAATGGGCGCCACCTCATACATTTAGCGGAAGTCTTTGGTATGCATGGTACGGGCTACGACATTTCCGCATCTGCAATTAAACTGGCTAAACAAGCTTCTGAAGGACACAATCTAAAGTACGAGGCAAGAAGCATAGCTGGAACTTTTCCACTACAAGACGAGTCGCATATGTTGGCACTCGATATGATGACATCACACTTTCTAAATAAAAACGAGCGAGAAACCTTACGAGATGAAGTTTGCCGTCTCCTTAAGCCCGGGGGTTATCTTTTCATGAAAACCCACCTGCGTGACGGGGACCTACACTCTAAGCGTCTTCTTGAGTCATCTCCTGCTAAAGAAGACGGTAGCTACATTCACCCTGTCATGGGAGTACCTGAACATGTGTATTATGAAGAAGAGTTAGTTGAATTTCTATCTAAAAGATTTACCATCCAAAAGATATATCGCTCTCACAAACATATTGCACACGGTAAGGCACGTAAGCGACGTACCATTGCTGTCTATGCACAAAAACCTTTGTGGTAATTATTAGTGAGGGTCTATAGTGTCGGGTGGAGAAGGTAAGCGATTGTTTCGTGGTATTGGACCAATCCCCTTCACTTCAATATAACCGTCTTCCGGCTCCCCAAACACCATCACTCTCAACCCGCTCTCCAATATGAACCGTGGTTTTACTAAGGCTTCTTCAGTATCAAGTATGTAGGTTTTTATTTGGTCACGTCTGTCTCTCATGTCCAACAACCAAACATCGTCGTTTTGACGGAGTATTCCAAAATACAAATTGTGTTCGCCTTCACCTCTTTCATATACATGGTGCATTACGGGCCATTTCTTCTCTACCGACTTATCTCTAATCAAATCATGCGTTGGTGACCAAAGTACTAAAGTAGTGCCGGCCCCAACCATTAATACAACACCAAGAATAGAGAAGAGCAATGGTCTCTTGTACGCAAAAGTAAATCTCTGCACCATGAACTCAATTAAGATCAAAAGGACAACAGCAAGAAACACCAAAAGCCAAGGTAGGTGAATAAACAAAAGCCAAAATCCCTGCCAACCAAAAGTACCTGCGTAAATAAGTCCAGTAGACTGCATGGTAAACAACACCAAGCTTAATAAGTATGTAGATGCCAGACCAGCAAAAACTATACCAACTCCTAGCAGAACACCCTCCAAGACAAACTTCCATCTAGGTTTCATATACACCTCCCCGGCTTTGATTCTATCTATAATTTTATTTTTTAATTCGTCCATATGCTTTTGCTTAACTGATAATCTTTTTTAATTTGTCTTTCGCTCTCTTAATCCTCACACCAACCGTAGTAACGGGTATTCTGAGAATCTCAGAGATTTCCTCATAGCTCATAGATTCGTAGTAAAACAAAATCAAAGGTTCCTTGTATTTTGTATCCAATTCATTGAGGTGAACCGACATCTGATTTTGGAGTTCGCTTTGTATTGCTTCGCTGTCCGCACTATTATCTGATTGCAAATACGGCCAAATTGTATCAGTGTCAAAATTAAAGGGAATATAACGGGACTTAGAACGTATTTTATTAACTAAAAGATTATGTGTGATGCGATACAACCAAGGTGAAAATTTGCGATTGGCGTCAAACGACTTCATATTAGTGTAAGCCCGAACAAACGCTTCTTGCACAATATCTTCCACATCATCACTGTCAGATAAAAATCTCCGACCATATCGTTTAAGCTTCTCTTCATATCTATCAATCAAAACCCCGACCATTTCCGTCTCTCCGTTTTGAATTAACACTACAATTTCCTCGTCAGACAAATCCATAATGTACTGTGTATTGTACACACTAAAACACGTAATATGACAAAATCCGGCTCAAGCCGGATTTTGTAATGAAAGTAGTTTAATGAAACGTGCTAGTCACTATCTTCATCATGTTTATAGTGTACCCTGCTCTCATGTTCTAGCCGGTGGCCAGGGCCTTTTATATCCAATTCGTCAAATATCTCCCTCGCTTCTTCTCTATCACCGCTTTGCATGTGTTCATGTGCATCAGCCAACAAGTTGAACTCGGTTTCCGTGCTTATCATCTCAGCGATTGGTGACCCATTCGCCACTTCCTTGAAGGCCTCATAATCACGGCTAGCGATAGTGGCCTTGATTGCTTCGTGCTGTTCTTTGTGTGCTTCATGCACTGCGCCATGTAGCTCATGCATTATTTCCTTTGTCAAACCAACGGCTTCTAGCTTTTCTTTTGCTTCTTCCCGAGACTCTGGCTTATTCTCATGTAGTTCTTCTAGAGTACTAATCTGTTCTTCTGTGAGATCTATATCAATTTTATCTAGTAAATCAGTATTGAAGGCACTCACCCCGGTAGCAGTTACAATGAATGCTGCTGCTGGTATCATTATATGTTTAATCATATTTCAAGTAATTCTTAACAACTAAATCAAGATTGGCATTTGTGCACTCTCTGCCACGCTTGCACTTTTAATACACTGCTGTCCAAGTTTTATTACAAACTTGTTATAATCAAGTCATGAACATAAAAGAACTTCTTAAACTCAGTGGCATACCGGTAGTAGTGGCTTCTCTGTGCTGTTTGTCGCCACTTTTAATAGTGGTATTTGGCCTGGGTACCGTCACTTTCGCGTCATCTTTGGCTGACACATTCTATGGAGACTACAAATGGTATTTCCGCATTGCTGGTTTGGTACTTCTTGCGGGAGCACTCCTTATGTACATTCGTCGTCAAAAAGGCATCTGCACTATAGACGAGGCTAAGAAACGACGTAACGAGATATTTAACTTAGTCATAACCACGTTGGCGATTGGTGTAGCCGGCTACTTCTTCTTTCTTTATGTAGTGGTTCATTATTTAGGAGTTTGGCTTGGTTTGTGGAATTAGTAGCAAATAGCTTTTACATTTCCAAAGGCCGATACCCACAATCCTTCAATCTCCCATCCTGCCTCTTGTATAAGTACTGCAAACTCTTCTGGAGTATACAGACACACCGGCTCAGTTATAGAAAAAATCTCTTGGTCGCCGTGTTTGATAGGAGCAAACCGGTCTCGGACCGGTTTGCTCCTATCTCTATAATTGCGTCCTACATCACTTTCCAGACCAGTAACTGAAATAAAAAGTTTCAGCGGAGTGTTTTGTTTGAGTTTTGCTAGTAGCTCTAGGGCGTCTTGGTATCTAAGATAGTGAATCATTCTTTGCACCACTACAAAGTCAAAGTGTTGTGTAGGCAGGGTTTCCAGTAGCTTCACGTCGGTCGGCAGAAAAATAAATTTTTCTGCCGACCGTCCCACCCTCTTTCTCACCTCATCAAACTTCTTGCTGAAGTCCTGTATATCCACCCCCACTACACTCGCACC
>CAJWTE010000032.1 GCA_913046815.1 uncultured bacterium
TTAGTATATCTTTGATTGGGTTAATGAAGCCCATATCTAACATACGGTCAGCCTCGTCAAGTACCACGGTAGTTACATCTTGTGTCTTAAAGTGACGACGCTCAATCAAGTCCGTCACTCGCCCCGGCGTACCGATTATGAAGTGGTTCTTTCTGCGCAAACCGTTGATCTGTGGGCGAATGTTAGCTCCCCCGACACACACTGTTGAATGGAGTTTGAAACCTTTACTCAGCTTACGTAGTTCTTGATCGATCTGAATCGCAAGCTCCCGAGTAGGGGTAAGTATAAGAGTTTGTCTACTATATTCCCTGAGCGTCTTGTGTATGAGTGGTAGTAAAAAGGCGGCGGTTTTTCCGGTACCAGTCTCAGCTAAGCCCACTACATCTTTCCCTTCTAGTATATGGGGGATAATTTGGTCTTGAATTGGTGAAGGGGTCTCAAGTCCAATAGTACTAAGAGTATGCACCAACTTCTTATCTAAGCCAAAATCACCAAAACGATGTTTCGGAGTATAGACTTCCACAACCTCATTGGCTGGATTGCGGTTTATAAACTGAGATGGGTTAAAGGTAGGCATTTTTCTACCTCCTTTTTGTCTTCCGCCTCGGAAGGAATTTCTATTCCTGCCTCCAGCGCGTCCTCCAGAATAGCTTCTTTTTCTGCTACCACCGGCACTATTATTACTACGCCGCGTTACACGGCTTCTTGTTGTTTGCATTATATATTGATTATTTGAAGCACGTGAATGCTTCGGGGCAGTGTAGGTAATAAATCAGATATGTGAGAATATTATATCTGTGCCTCTGAGCCCCACACGAGTATCAAAAGCTTTCGGAGAAAGTAACACGTAATGTGATAATAGTCAATACCAACTAATGTGGGTTCTGTCAATTCCCTATCCCAGAATTTCTCATTCTATGAAGTATTACAATAACCAATTAGCAAAAACATCAACAATCTGATAGATTTTACAGATAATTATGTTAAATATGGAACAAAAGAAAATATTTGTAGTAGCTGCTATTGCTTTGATTGCAGCAGTTGTACTAGGTCTCTATTTCTTCGGACCAAGTAAAGAAGCGAAAGATCCATTGAAAGATCAGGTGGTGTCTAATGAAGATCCGGTTGACATAGCGTTGGATTTTTATGATAACTGGTTGGAAGCGACCACTTCAGAAGGAACTAGTCCCGAAGCAGCCGGACTTCTAGATGAGCCGCTTCTAAGCCAAGCAATGCGTGACAAATTGGCAAACTTGAATGAGAAGCCAAACAGAGATCCAATTCTGTGTCTAGATATCTTACCGGATAAAGTTTCTAGCAAGCAATTGTATACCAATTCTGAAGAGACGCAATTAATAGTTTTTTCAAAAGAATACCCGATGGCCGGCCAATCCATTATCACTATGGGAGCAGCTAAGGGTGGTTGGTACATTAAAGATATCTCTTGCTCGGAAGAATTTGATGAGCCGGGTGAGTTTTCTTTTGAGCATGCAGGTAACTTACTGAAGACAGTTCCGGCTCCTTATGACTCACAATACTGGCACTTGGTATTTGAACAAGACGGAGTCTTTGGTCACTTAGTGCCTATGTTATTTAATGAGGAGAGTATCTGCATCAGTCAGGACGGCTCTGAGTCTGTTTGTAACGAGAATAGTCTAATAGAAACAAAGCCTGTAGTGCTTCGAGGAAACATGATTGAAGCAGGGGTTGAGGTAAAAGAGCTACAACTTCTAAACGACCTATAGAAGAGAAGGTGTGTAAAACGAAACGGCGACTTGCAAGCAAGTCGCCGTTTCGTTTTATCTGCAAACATCCAGCAATAGTAACTCAAGTGGGATGCGAGGCGTATTTACTTTAGGTATCACAATAGACGCATCAAGAAGCTTCACCAGCAAGTGGGAATTAATGGCACTCCCCTCGGCTTTCGCCAAAGATTGTATATATTCGAGTTCGCTTTCCGATAGATTTTTAATTGCTTTGAGTTCTGTGTCAGGTATGTTACGCAAGAGAATCACTGCTCTCACTCGCTCAAGTACCAGTCTCGAAAACAACTTTATATTCACTTGAGTATCCACCGCCTCCTCAATTGCTTCCATGCCTTTCTCGAGATTCTTTTCAGCCAGAGCTTCTATTAAGCAGCGTAATGAAGCTGCTTTAGGAGCCCCAATAATAGTAGCTACTTCATCAACACTCCCGATAGTATCTCCGGAAGCCAATATTACTTTCTGTATGACACCAAGCACATCACGAAAAGAGCCATCAGCCGACAAGGCTATCAAGTCGGCCGCGTCTTTATCTAGCTTAAAGCCTTCTTTCTTTGCGACATTGGTCACCACGCTAGCCAACACTTCTCTACTTGGTGAATGAAGGGTAAACACCTGACAGCGGGATAGGATTGTGTCCAAGAGTTTATCTGCCTCAGTGGTAGCAAGCATAAATACTACATGCGCTGGCGGCTCCTCTAAGGTTTTCAAAAGTGCATTGAATGCCTCTTTGGTGAGCATATGCACCTCATCTATAATATATACCTTGTACTGAGACTCATACGGAAGTGTGTGGACCGCTTCCTTGAGTTCTCGTATATCATCTATACCCCTATTGGAAGCAGCGTCTATTTCATACAAGTCCAAACTACTGGTCCCGATCTCTTTAGCAAAAATTCTAGCTAAGGTAGTTTTCCCTGTACCACGGCTACCGCTGAAAAGGATAGCATGTGGTATTTCTCCTTTCTTGATTGCACCCTCAAGCACATTCACGATATGATCTTGATCTAAAACTTCTTTAAAAGATTGCGGGCGGTACTTACGATACAACGCCAAAGTTTCACTTGTCATGGTGACTAGTATAACAAAAAGGCCGGCGCTGTGCGTCGGCCTTTTTGTTATTTAACTTATTTCTTCTTAGTTGTCTTTCTTGCTGGTTTCTTTTTCGAGGTTGCTTTTTTGACTGGTTTCTTTACGGTCTGTTTTGCGACCTTCTTTTTAACTGGTTTTGCTGCCTTAGAAATTTCTTTCCAATGATCCACCATCTCTTTTTGAAAATCTCTCACATCCACCTTACTTGCATCCTTCAATTTGGAATAGCCTTTACTGACTGAAGCGATTAAATCTTTGTATTCGTCTTCCGTAATCTCTTCAGCTTTTTCAAGAGTCTCTAACACTTCCGCCTTGGCTTTCAACATCCAACTCTTAACTTTTTTTCTATTACTCTTGGCTTCTTTAGTGCCATACAAAAAATATGCACCTGCAGCTGCAACAGCAGTTGCGGTTAGCCCTACGCCGATACCTACCTTGGTACTGGCTGATAATTCTTTTTTACTTTTTTTCTTAGTAGCCATGTTACTTTGAACGCTTAGTAGTTTTACGCCGACGAGGCTTGCTACCAGGCACTAAACTCATAATAAAACTAATGAATTTTGCTGGATTCAGACTGTCTCTCAAACTATCCAAATCATCAGCCAACACCTCACTACCTGCCTCGACTCTTTCTACTATCTGTCGAACTAGGCGAGCAATTCTAATGAGTTGATAGAGTAGTATGCATACCAACATCGTAAACATCACCACTCCAACTGAAGCAATGAAGAAGAAAGTGTTGGCTTGTAATACTTCGCTCATCACCTTTATTTTATCAAACTCTGGTTATTTGTCGCTAACCAAGCATTAACAATTATTTCGACTTCCTCCAGTGTATCAGTTTGCATCAATTGACTCCTCAGTTCAGCAGCGCCGTGGAATCCATTTACGTAGGCCTTGTAATGTTTCTTCATTATTGAAAAATTCTTAAAAGGAAGTAGCTCAGTAAACAACTTCGTATGCTCCACCATTATTTCCAGTCTGTCTGCTAGTAGCAAATCATGAGTCTCACACGTAGGAGAAAATAAGTGAGGGTTACCAAAAATTGCCCTTCCAAACATGACGCCATCAGCGCCGGAAAGCTCCGCTTTCCGGCGCCCATCAGCGACATTTAAAACGTCGCCGTTTCCTATGATCAAAGTACTACTTTGTAGCTCATCTCTTATCTCAACCACCCTTTTGATTCTTTCCCATCTAGCGGGAACTTTGCTCATCTCCTTTCTTGTTCGAGCATGTACCGTAAGTGCTGCGGGGTTGGTAGTGAGTATTTCAGGAATCCATTCTTCCACTTGGTCATGGTTGTACCCAAGACGTGTCTTTACACTTACTGGAATATCACCTGCACCCTCTTTTGCTGCCAGCACAATAGACTTGGCTCTGTCAGGATTCTTTATCATCGCTGCGCCACAACCTTGCTTTTCAATAGAGCGATCGGGACAACCCATATTAATATCAACACCATTAAAGCCCAATTCTTTACAAAGCTTGGCGGCCTCATACATGTGCTTCTCATTGCTAGAGAAGAGCTGTGCTACAATCGGTCTTTCTTCTTCTGTATACATGAGGTCAGCCATTAACTTTTCTTTTCCTTCTTTATTTGCCATTGCTAAGCCGTCAGCAGAGACAAACTCAGTCCAAGTGACATCTGCTCCACCAGAAGTACCGTCGCTTCTCTTATGTTTGGAGTACTTGGCGATAAGTCGGCGAAAGGGCGCGTCGGTAACATCTGCCATGGGTGCAAGTACAAAAAACGGTTTAGGTAACTGTTGCCAAAAATTATTCATAGAATCATATACTACACATTAGCTACTCCGATTCAACCTCACTTTCTTGTTCTGCAAATTGTTCCTTTACAAAGACGCGACTCTGATAGCGTAAATCTATATATTCGAAATTTCCTGGACTCAAGTGCGAAAAATCATTAGACTCTAAAATCGTTTGTAAATTTTTGATACTTGATGCAAAACCATGGCGCAATGATGTCTTAATATAACTATCGCCCCTTAGGTAGTAAAATATGTCCTCTCTATTTTTCTCTACTCTCTCTATAGACCAATTGTACTCAAGGTCAAAATATTTTTGCCACCCCTGTATGGTATTCATCACCTCCAAGTCAGCAAAACTGGCTTTCATAGTCGGTGTCGAATTTTGGTCTACGTAACGTGTCAATGTATTACCTTCCAAGAGCGGAGCTTTTACAAAAGCAGTACCATCTGCGTCAATAAGCCAACAATTGGTTTCTTTGCACCAAAGAGCGAATGGGACGTATTCTTCCAGACTTAATAAGAGATTTTTGTCTTCCATATTAACAGTAACTCGTTTGACTTTTAATATATCAAGAACAGAGTGCGATATGTCCTTCTTGGGATATGTGTATAAAAAACTTTTTGGAATCAACCAGAAGTAACTGCCAGACAAAAGCTCATCCACAGGTGCCATTACTACTTCTGGATTAATTGTGTCATACCCTTCCACGGACACTGATTGTATTTGAAATTTTTCCAAATGAGTTACATAGAAGAGTATGTAGCCAAGGATAGACAAGAGAATCAAGGTACAACCAAAAAAGATTACGATGTATCTTTTCCTGTTGCTACTTCTCTTGATTTTTCTCTTTGCCATGACTTGAATGTTAGCACAAAATGCCAGTCGCTTTCGCGACCGGCATTTTGTGCTTTCTACACCTACTTCTTAATCACTTCCTTTCCTAGATACTTCTGCAATGGCTCAGGGATCTTGATTGAGCCATCAGCTTGTTGAAAGTTTTCTACCAAAGACACTAGGATGCGCGGAGTTGGAATGGCTGTACAGTTTAATGAGTGAGCATAGCGCATAATCCCTTCCTCATCCTTGTAACGAATATTAAAGCGTCGTGTCTGAAAATCATGGAAGTAGGATGCGGAAGATATTTCACGATATTTTTCTTCTTTAGGTACCCATAATTCCACATCGTACTTTTTCACCTGTCCTTGACCAATGTCACCACCACAGTTCAAAACAGTATGATAAGGAATACCAAGAGATTCAATAAACTCCTCTGCATTACGGTTAATCTCTTCGTGCCACTTTACACTCTCTTCATGTGAAGCTTCACACAAAATGACTTGCTCAAGCTTGTAGAACTCATGCACACGAATAAGACCTTTCACGTCCTTACCATGACTACCTGCCTCACGACGATAACAAGGAGAAAACCCTAAGAACTTTACCGGAAAAAGACTCTTGTCCAACACTTCATCTGAATAGTAACCCATAACAGAGACCTCGCTTGTACCAATCAGATAATCATCATCTTGTGTGCTATATATGTCATCTGCTTCGTTTGGCAGATGTCCAGTACCATACAGATTGGCTTTACGCACAATCGTTGGCGGAAGGATAGGAGTAAACCCCTTTTTTAAGAAGAACTCTTGCGCATAGTTCCATATAGCCCAAGAAAGTAGAGCTCCATCACCGATCAAGTAATAGCCACGAAAGCCGTGGACTTTGGCACCTCTTTCAAAGTCCACCATACCCAATTCGGTCATAATGTCAGTGTGACTTTTTGGTTCAAAGTCAAAAACTGTTTTTTCTCCCCAAACTTTTATTTCTTGGTTATCCTCATCGCCTTCACCATCTGGAACAGACATATCTGGAATGTTTGGTACTTGCAACATTAGCTTCTGCCACTCTTCCCTTACCGGTTTCAACTTATCTTCAGCCTTTTGTATCTCAGCTTTCAGATCTTGCATTTCGGTGATGAGCTGTTGCTTTACCACCTCGTCATTACTAGCTGCCACTATATCAGCCGACATTCGATTCTGCTCCGCTTTCTTACTTTCCATCGACTGCATTATTTCCTTACGTTCGTCATCAAGTGTCACTAGACGGTCTAGGTCAATTTCAATATGCTTTTTAACGGCCGCCGCCTTCACGACATCTAAATTATCCCGAATGAATTTTATATCTAACATAGTATAGAAATTATACACCGAATTTAAACACAATATATGAAAAAGTCACGTATGCCTTTATTGTCATGATAAAGTTTAAGTAGTATGAAATGGCCTATACAGACATTGGAGTCGTCGGAATTT
>CAJWTE010000033.1 GCA_913046815.1 uncultured bacterium
CCCCTGGCCACACAACCAGTTCCTTAAGACTCATATGAGTTCAACAAAAGCAAAAGCCGTTCTGGCACAAAGCGCCAGACGGTTGTTTTTATTTTTAATAATCTCTATTCTTCTAAAACCCTTTCTGACTCAGAAGTATTGGTTTCGCTTTCTTTAGTTACGGTCTCTTCAACCTCCGGTGCTAGTGCAACGACGTTCTCGTGCAAAGCTTTTATAGCTTTAATATTACTCCTCAACAACTTGAAGTCTCTAGATTCAAGGCCACTGATTAGGCCTTCATTTAATTTTGTTAGCTCCAAATAGCCAGCGGTAAATGCGTCTGTTTCTGTGAACTCGTCAATGGTGACTTCGTATAGATTTAGGAAGTCAGTGACTTTAGTATTATATTCCCCTACTACCACTAACACTTCCTCATCCGTAAGTTCTTTTGGAACAAGGTCTTCAATGGCTACATTTTCCTTTACGTCGATATCCGTCATGAAACTTATCAGCTTCTTAATATCGCTAAGGACTTCCTTGAGTAATAAAATAGCCTCTTCTTCGTTACTCAGTTCACTCACCTCCTCTGCTACAACAGTGTCGTTTATATCTCCTGATCCAGACAAATCCTCTGACACAACAGCCTCAGTAGTGGTTGCTACAACCTTTGTAGTAGCTGGAGTCACTGGAGTATTCTTGATCGCTATGGCAGAGACAATTTTATTCTCGACGTCCCCTAGACGTATTTGCACATCTTCCCTTTCTTCTTCACTGGTCACAGAAGAAATAGAGTGGAACAATTCATATGCATAAGTAGTCTCTTGTTCTACCCTACCAAGCAATTTATCAAAACCCGGCTTTGCATCCTTACCTTCAGTCTTATCCTTTGCTTCCTTCACTGCGTCAGCAATTAAATTAACTGAGGATGTGTTGCCAGCTTCGGCGTCTCTGGCAATTTCAGATTCTAACACTTCAGATTGAACATCCAATGCGGCTGCAAAGGATATTTCAGCAATAGCTGCTTCATCGCTATCACTAGCTCGTAACTCGTCTATCCCCTTCTCTACTGCCTCTGAATGTTCTTTCACAGCTACTGCTACACCAACTTGAACTTCATTGGTTAGTTTACCAGCATCTGCCAACAGCCGCGCTTCAGCCAAGCGTCTTTCAAGACGCTTGGTCTCCCATTCTACTTTTTCATATGTTGATAAAGTCAAGGTACTCCTCACTTCTTCATTAAAACGTACTTTCACAGGATAGAGTATATCTCCAGGCACTGTTCTCTCTGCCGCCAAAGGTACAACAACCGCCAAAATAAGTGACAGGCTCATGACAGCTCCCTTCCATTCACGTAATTCCCAGCTGGACATATATCCAAACCAGCTATTCCAGTTGTTAGCTGTTGCTTTTTGATCTTTAGATTTCATTTCATTAGGCAAAGGATGGTATTCCATATACGAAACCAACCGTGTTTTTAAATCACGAGTCTCAGCCTTACGTAAAGTAACGTTATCGGCTTGTTTCTTAAATTGTTCGCTAAATCTTTTCATTATTTTGTTTCCGCTGTCATTAATTTGCGCAGTTTGGACAAAGCTCGATGTAACCGGACAGAAACTACATTCTCCGTCTCTTCTATCAACTCGGCTATCTCCTTCGGCCCCAACCCGTCGACAAAACGTAAGATGACAACCTCTCGATACTCATCCGGAGGAACATCTAGAAACTCGAAGGCCTTTCTACCGTCAATGGTGGCTGCCAGCGCTTCGACAGTATTCTCGTGCAATTCGTCGAATTTACCCTCGTCGACTCCCTCTTGCTCCAGAATGAAGTCCAGTGATGATTCACGTTTCTTACGATATTCGTCAATAATTAGATTATTTAAAACCTTATATAAAAATGGACGAAATAGCTCTATCTCATGACCAGAGCGCACATACGACCAAACTTTGGTATAGGTGTCGTGCACTGCATCGATAGCCTTATCTCTGTCACTCAATCTTAAGGCTGCGTGACGAAACAAAGCTTCGTGGTAATCGTCAAAAGCTTGTAGGAAACGATCCTCCTGGTTCGTTGTTATCTTGTCTGTCTTTCCTTGACCGGACATACAAGAACCATTATATATTGAGACGGCTGGAAATAGCTTTCCTTACCAACCATTTCGACACATAATATGAATTTTGACTAGATTAGGGTTAATACAGTACACAGACACGACTTAAGTTGATTACCTTATAACCATTCGTATCGCTTAAACAGCAGAACAACGAATAACAATAGCGCTGCAATGAATACAAGTACAAGACCAAAAGCCATAGGATTGGTTGAAAACGGCAAAGTCACATTCATACCATACAAAGAGGCGACGATAGTGGGGATTGTGAGAATGATAGTAAGAACAGTTAGAGTTTTGATAGTACCGTTTAGACGATTGGTGAGGATTGCTTCTGTAGCGTTGCGTACATTCTGAATGGTTTTCATCACAGCACGAGCAGACTCTACCAACTGATCATTGTCAATCATCAAGTCTTCCACCAATTCCACATCTTCATCGTACAATTGCATATGATTGCCCTTAATCACTTGCTGTAGCCACACATTAGTTGGTATTATCGCAGCAATCATATCGTGGAGCTCGTGTTCATAGTTTACAAATTTCTCTATCTCCAAAGAACCGATACTCCTAAGCTTGGTTCTGTCTTTATATACAGACCGTCTCAAGCTAACCAGTTTTCTTTCAAAAGCAGTGGTTATAGCGGTCATTATTTGAATAAATAGTTTTGCTTTTTGAGTCGTATGAACAACTACTTTGCCAGAGAGTAAATCTTCAAATTGTGGTACGTCTTTGAGAGAGATGGTCAAAACATACGACTCGCCCATCACTATCAGTAAAGGTGCCGTGTCGGTGTCTTCTTGTTCCTGTACAAAAGGATACCGAGTAAAAAAGTAAGTTGCTCCTCCGGAGCGCTCCATCCTAGGCACCTCAAAGAAGTCTTTAGCGTCTTCCAAAATCGCTTCATCTAAATGAAGCTCCCCCACCAACTCCTCAATCTCCTCATCAGTTGGATCTACAACATGTGTCCAAACCCCACTACGGCTTTTATCAAGAACTTTTAATTCAGAATCCTTGAGTGTACGAAAGTAATGTGTGATCATATCCAGCAATATAACATGACGACACATGTTATATGTATTAATTTTGTTCTAACTTAATCTTATGAAATTTTATATTGCTACCCGTTACAGCAACGAGGCTCTGCGTCAAAAAGCAATCGAACTAAAAGAAAAGCTGGAAAAACAAGGACATTCTAAAACTCTAGACTGGATGTCTGCACCTAACCTTAGGCCTTATGCAGAAAACTCGACGGATTGCACGGAGGTGTCAAAAAAGCTACTGGAAGCTGTTAATGAAGCTGATGTATTTGTACTTATTCCTGACAAAAATGGCACTGGGATGTACGTAGAATATGGTGCCGCCTTACAACGCCTTATATCATCCGGCAGTCCACAGATTTATATTGTGGGCGAACAAAAAGACTGCTCTATTTTTAATTTCCACCCAGCTGTGCGTTGGATAGATGATATAAATAACATAGACGGACTATAATTTGCAAATTAGTGTTGGATAGCATAAGATTGCACCAATAAATCATCGGGGTGTAGCATAATGGTAGTGTACGCGGTTTGGGACCGTGCGGCCCGGGTTCGATTCCCGGCTCCCCGACCAAAAGTATAGGATACCTTTGGTCCATGTTGGACCACTTAGTAGCAAACAAGCAAAATCTGCTCACGGAGTAATTTTTTGATAGATAATGTGTTTGTATATATTTAATTACGTGTGATCAACCAAAAACAGCCAAGAAACAGAACATGTGGCTCAGTCTGGAGAGAGCGAGCGTGGTTTTTGCCAAATGGCAAAACCACACTCTTTCTCTGAACATCAGTATGTCGCAGAGAAACCAAACCTAACACATTCTGTTTCTTGGCTGTTTAATTAATTTCTTTTTTCCTCTATAGACCACCAAAGCAAAGTTTGGAGACCTAAAAAAGGAGCGTTCGTCCGACTGTTGTTGGTCAGCCGAACGCTCATTCGTCTCTTGACAGCAATCGGGGCATACGGGACGCCCTTCTTGATCCTCTGCCAAAAGCAAAGCCCCGCACTTAGGGCATTTGTGTACTTCCGGATCATTGAAAATCCGACCAATGAGGGTGCACGCCTCCCAAAAATCACGCAGCAGCATTTTTTCCTCCTTTGCTAGTGTGATAATTTAAGCCATAGAAAAAGTAATTTCCTTTTGGTTTGGAAAGAACATAAGTTCACTTGTCCTCCCCATTTGAAAACTCAAATCTTTACTTCTCTTCAGACTGTTGGACATTGGATGTCCAACAATTGTAATTGAGTGCTCAAATAGGTGGAGGATCTGCGACCAGCAAATCCTCCAAACCAAAGAAATCAACACTTCCCCATGCATTGCTAAAAAACGTTACACGTGTAACATAGTACAATGAGCAACCTTATTCTAGCAGTCTTGTTACACATTAGTGCCTTTACGCTAGATTATTGGCACTTTCTTAAAAAAGGCAACTCTTACAAATACGTTTCACGTGAAACGTATGCCATATTCTGGACTTTTGGCACTTTAGCCCTCCTTCTGTTTCATGTGGAACTATGGAATTTCTTTCAACATGCTTGGCAAGAGGAGCTTCTATACGTGATCTTCGGTTATTCTGCACTTTTTTTATGTTGTTGGGGACTAATGAGAAGTGGCGGTGCAATATGTGTGACTATGCGGCGCACCGAACACTGTATTAATTATCACTACGTTTTCGTAAAAAGTAAGGAGATCTTTTTACAGCAATTGCTCTTCTTAGTGTTAGCAATGGAAATTTACAGATTAGTAGACTCTGGTTTCTGGTCTGTAATTACCTTCATTACGGTGATTTCTCTCATTCAAATACCTCAATTGTTACACGTGGAACGATTCTGGAAGGTTACTTTCACACTACTAACTCCCCTCTTAGGCACGATTTACTACAATAGCTACATGGAAATCGGTCATTTTTGGCCTGCACTATATCTAAACGTGCTGGTTTACATGTTTATTTGGGTAGTATTTTCTGAAAGCTACCCTTTTCCTGCCAAAAATAGTGGGGACAACCAAGGGGATAAGGGGATAAAGGACAATGTCCAATATTGATAAAAGCCAATTATAAGGCTATTGCTAGCGTCCTTATAAATTTGAAGTCGTCTTTTATAAGAAAATAAGTGTTTCACGTGAAACATGTTTCAAGGCAGTAAGAAGGGAAAAAGAAATCAAATAGGTGCTTGGGGCGAAGAAATCGCCGTGGTCATGCTGCAAAAGCGCGGATTTCGTATATTGGAGCGAAATCACCTTAGAAAATGGGGTGAAATAGACATAATAGCTAGTAAAAGCCGGGTAATCCACTTTGTAGAGGTAAAAACTGTTTCATATGAAACAAAAACTTTATTAAATTATGCTGTTGCACATGAAACATGGCGACCAGAAGAACAAGTGCACCATTTTAAGCTGAAAAAGCTATACCGGGTGGTTGAGACATGGATTATGGAGAATGAGTATAACGGTGAATGGCAGCTAGACATAGTGGCTGTGAGGGTGGTTCCACGTGAAAAGTACGCTACTTGGCAGTATTTTGACAATATTATTGAGTAGTTGCTACTAAAGGACAGACTTTGTCCTTTAGTAGCCGCAGTCTGGCCACACTGTGTATTCTTAATTTGAGTTGCGCCTGCATCGGGTTTCCCATGAAACAAAGAGAGGTTCTTTAAGTGTGCGGCCAGGGGTAATCGAAACCCCGACTGATCCTTGGCAAGGACCCGTTATACCACTTAACCATGGCCGCATATATTACTATGGTACTGTATTTAACACCATTTCG
>CAJWTE010000034.1 GCA_913046815.1 uncultured bacterium
AATTAAAAAACGTCCGAGTGAAAAAACAACTTCGTTGTTTTTTCACTCGGACGATCTTTTTGACCGCGGTTCCACCGAGCTTCCCGACATATGATGCCAGACACTCTCGCTACAGATTAGTCGAAATTTCGAACGTAATTGCGACCGCAATTGCGTCGATAGTTGGTAGCTATCGCAATCTCTATCATTTGTATATTAAGCCTGTATAGCTGGGCTGTCAATTGCTTCTGTTAATTTATTTTGTTCCGGACTTAATGATTTTATCTTGTCCACCAAAATACTAGGCTCATCGTTGCGGATATTGAGCTTACCTTTCACCGCTACACAGCTTCCTGGTACCAGCAACTCTCTGTTGGCTTGAAAGACACTAGGGAAGGCAACCATTTCTATATCGTCTCTTTTGTTTGCCAATTTGACAAAAGCCATCCTTTCGCCTTTTTTCGTTAAAAGCTCACGGACAGTTTCTATCATGCCGGCTGTGACTACCGGTATGCCATTGCGACCGTCTTCTTTAATAATTCCAATATCGCCTCGTTTTTGTAATTCATCTACATACTGATCTAATGGGTGACCGGATACATATACGCCCAATAACTCTTTTTCCCAAAGGAGTTTTTGTTCGGTACCAGTTTGTTGCGCTTCTTCCAGAGTCAATTCATTAACGGTACTGTCTATGCCACCAAACAAAGAATCTTGCCCGCTAATTTTGCCGCTAGATCTTTCCTTGTTATAGGCGAGCATGTTTTCTATATTTGCGTAGAGTTTACCTCTTTCTTCAAATTGACTAAGAGCACCAGTCATGACGAGTGCTTCTAGCGATTTCTTATTTAGATTTTTATCTTGAACGCGGGAGAGAAAATCTGCCAAGGAAGTGAAAGGTCCATTTTCTTTTCTCTCTGTGATGATGACGTCGGCTATTCCAGCACCAAAGTTTTTTATAGTCGTGAGCCCAAACCGAATCTGATTTTTACCAGCTACAACGGTGAAGTCAGCAAAGCTTTCGTTGATATCCGGAGGTAAGACTTCGATACCCATTCTTTCACACTCATGAATAATCTCTGAAATTTTTTCAGTGTCTCCTGAGTCAGCTGTTAGTACAGCTGACATATACTCCACTGGAAAGTTGGCCTTCATATAAGCGGTTTGATAGGCAACTAAGCCGTAGCTAGCCGCGTGGGCCTTGTTGAATCCATAGGCAGCAAAAGGTTCGATAAGTTGCCAGAGCTGTAGAGCCTTGTTCTCACTCATGCCGTGAGCTACCAAGCCCTCAAGTAGTTTGTCCTTTTCGGCAGCCATCACCTCTGGAATTTTCTTTCCCATTGCTTTACGTAACTTATCAGCTTCCAGCCAAGAGTAGCCGGCTAGTTTGATTGAAGTCATCATAACGTCATCTTGATAAGTAATCACTCCAAAAGAACGGTCGAGGATATCTTCCATACGTGGATCGAGGTAAGAAACGAGGGTTGGATTATGTTTGCGTTCAATGTACTGAGGAATTGATTCCATCGGGCCCGGTCGGTAGAGAGCCACCATGGCGTTAATATCATGAATCGTAGTTGGCTGCAGTTGTCTTAGGAAAGCCGTCATCCCGGTACCGTTGAGCTGAAAAAGCCCCATAGTCTCACCACGCGCCAACATCTCAAAAGTTTTTTTGTCGTCTAGTGGGATGTGTTCTATATCAACCTCTACATCTTGTACCTTTTTTACTCTGCGTACCGCGTCCGCTAGAATAGAAAGGTTTTTGATACCCAAAAAGTCAAACTTCAATAAACCAACCCCATCTTCTCCTACAGACCTCATTTCATATTGGGTAATGTATTTGCCAGTTTTCTGGTCGAGTTGAATTGGGACGAATTGATCCAGCGGTTCTGGTGCTATCACCACACCAGCAGCATGTACTCCTACATGTCGCGCACGCCCCTCTATCTTTTGTGCCAAATCTATTACTTCACGCGACTCAGTATCTTTCTTATAAAGTTTCTTTAGTTCCGGTTCTATCTCCAGAGCCTTTTTGATTGTCATAGGGAAGCCTTGGCTACCCATAGGAATCAACTTGGCAATCGTATCTCCCACTGAGTATGAATGTCCGAGTGCTCTAGCCACATCTCGGACCGCAGCGCGTGCCATCATGGTTCCGAAGGTGCCGATCTGCGCTACTTTATCGTGGCCGTATTTATCTTTGGTGTATTCGATAATTTCGTCCCGTCGGTTATCTGCATAGTCCATATCAATGTCGGGTGCGGAAGGTCGTTCGGGGTTCAGAAAACGTTCAAAGGGAAGTTTGTAGTCTAGAGGGTCTACATTGGTAATTCCCAGTACATAGGTAGTGTATGAGCCGGCTACTGAACCACGAATGGTGGTAAGAATCTTGCGTGAGCGGGCTTCGTTCAATAAGTCTCCTACTACCAAAAAGTATTTTGCATAACCTTTGTTTTTAATGACCTCCAGTTCATACTCAAGCCTTTTTTTTACTACTGGGTCGTTGATATCGTGCCCACGCCAGGCGACACCGGCTATCGCTTGCTCCCGCAGTTCATCATCCGGTTCTTTTCCGCTTTCTATTATATAGTCAGGAAACTTCCAAGCGTCTTGTCCTAAAACAATCTCAACATTGCAGGCGTCGGCTATCTTGACGGTGTTCTCCAACGCTTCCGGAATATCCTTAAACTTTTCAACCATCTCAGCTGTAGTTTTGAAGGAGAAGTCCTCTGTCCTATCTACACTCGTGTCCACACTGCCGCCATTTTGAATTTTGATCATCACTTCTCTGGCCATGGCATCATTTTTATCCATATAGTAGATATCTTGAGTGGCTACCAAAGGCACGCTAGACTTTTTGCTAAGTTCCTTTATTTTTTCTTGTGTCTCGTTGTGATCAAGTATTTCTGGGTGGTCAGTTATTTCCAGGTAAAGGTTATCTTTAAATATTTTCCTATACCAATCCAGTTCGGCTTCGGCTCTTTCTTGGTCGTTGTTTTTGAGGTGGAGAGTGGTCTCACCTGAAAACGACGGGATAATACAGATGATATTCTGCCCATATTTCTCCAGTAGGTCGTGGTCAATGCGTGGACGATAATAAAAACCTTCGGTGTTGGAGAGAGTCACCATTTTTATTAGGTTTTTATAACCGTCATTATTTTTAGCCAAAAGAACAAGGCGTGCTCTTGGTTTGTCTATTCCAGTTTCCTTATCAAAGCGACTGCGTGGAGCAAGGAAGGCGTCTATTCCTATAATCGGCTTGACTTCTTCATTGGTGCAAGCTTGATAAAAATCTATTGCACCATAGAGAGCTCCATTGTCGGTAATAGCCATAGCGGTTTGACCATCTGCCCTGGCGGCTTTAGCTAGCTCTTTCGGGGTAGGGATGGCGTTTAGGAGCGAAAAATGTGAGTGTACATGCAGGTGTACGAAATCGGTTACTTTCGGTCTTTCAGCCATAATGACGTATTATAGCAAAATATGAAAAAATGCGTGGTAGGTATAGATGAGGTTGGCCGAGGGCCTCTGGCTGGTCCGGTAGCAGTAGGAGTGGTGGTGGTTCCAGAAGGTTTTGATTGGAGTTTGTTACCCGGAGTAACGGATTCTAAACAGCTAACAGCAGAGAAACGGGAAGAGATTTATAAAGCTGCCCGGCGGCTAAAAGCCGCCGGGCAGCTAGACTACGCGGTATCTATGGTATCGGCAAGTGTTATTGATAAGAAAGGGATAGTAACAGCTATCAACTTAGCGATGAGTAGATCACTAAAAAAACTTACTGTCGGTGATAGTTGTCTACTCAAGCTAGATGGAGGACTTAAAGCTCCGGCTAACTTTCAAGATCAAAAGACAATTATCAAAGGTGACGCCAAAGTGAAAGAAATAGGGCTGGCTTCGATAGTGGCTAAAGTAGAGAGGGATAGATATATGGTGCGTAAATCGGCTCCGCCGATTTACGCACCATATAAATGGCACGAGAACAAAGGCTATGGCACCAAGGTACATAGAAAAGCTATTAGAAAGCAGGGACTAACAGAGCTTCATCGGGTAACTTTTTGTAGAAATATTATTTAGTTAATTTTAATCAGCAAGGCTGTTTCCTTTACACGCTCGGATGTTTACATAGTTCTGCAGGCCTTCAACCCCCGCGGATGCAAAAGAAACAGCCTTGCTGATTAGGCCTTTATTTTTCGCGAATGCTCAAACAGGCCAGTTGGTGACGGCACTTAATTTAGTGATCATAACTTTATGAAGAGGGTGTACAAAACATATAAATGTGTTATTATCACCAGCGGTCTGACCGCCTAGAGCGGTCAGTTTATGTACAACTAGGGGAAAGAACAAATGAATGCTTTACCGAATGATATGGATATCATGACCAAAGCGATTCAAGAATTGGCAGCGGATGATAATATCGCCCGTAAACCAATTTTTAGTTTACAGATAGAGCTTCATAAGCAAGGTATCTGCGGATTTGTTTTGGTTGACCACCTTTGCCGACTTGAAGATGCGGTGAGACAGGGGGTTATCGAGATGGCTGAGTTGCAGAATAGGGAATACGAAGAATTCTCCTTGGCAGCGGTGGCCTCGGTGTGGGATCCCTACATCAACTGGTTGAAATCTGGTGGCCGATGAATTCAACCAGACAGAAAAACGAACTCGCCTCACAGGGCGAGTTTTCGCATATTAGGGTGGTTTGTCGGTGTATTTATGGTATAATACACAAACGCTTCAAGTGCAGATCATCCCACAGCCGATATCCTGACTTTATCTTGGTGGATCTGCGAGCAGAATGGGGGGCATATGCACATGAAAGCCATTGTAGCCAATGAGGGTGAAGATCCTCCACTTAGCTACAAAGATCTGGCAGACATCGTCGCGAACGTGGCGGAGCTGGCAGAACAACATCCTGGAATGGGTGAAGAAAGCACTCGTTCAGGCCTTGCCTGGATGAGGGATCTCTATAAAACATTTGATACACCGGCGATGGTAGGGCAATTCGCCCTCGAACAAGCCGGCGTCGAAATGGGCGACCTGATACCGTACTTTGTTTTCCAGAGTCGTATTAAAGACGCAAGAGATCAACTGAGTGAAGGACGGTCTCACGTGAACGCCCTTCCCTGACGGTCCTCGGACCCAACTGGGCGCCCTTCGGGACGCCCTTTTTTCTTGCTTATTCTGCTTATTTTGGTATAGTTCTGCGCAATATGGTTATACGAATGCGACACACACGGTCTCACACCAAGAACCGTCGTTCACATCATGCACTGAAGGCGCCAGCAATGGCGGTGTGTAAGAATTGTGGTGCTAGTCACCGCCCTCATCACATGTGCTTGGAATGTGGTTTTTATAAAGGACGACAAGTCATTGACTTGGTTGCGCAGAAGAAAGCAAGAGCTGAACGTATCAAAGCAAAAAAGGATATGATGAAAGCACAAGCAGAGCAGATTGCTCCTACTGAAGCAGAGGCTGCCAGCGAAGCATCGGTAGAAGAAGCAATAGACGAAAAGAAGAGTTAATCCCCAAAAGGCCGGCTTTGCCGGCCTTTGTTGTAGAAGTGTTTGTTATCATGGGGCTAGCATACCAGTACGTTTTTTATGGCAAATCGACACCTATCCAGATCAATTGTTCTTCAGACACTCTTTGAGTGGGATTTAAATGATTTAAGCAAAAAAGAAACTCCTGAAGCGCTAGCACGTAACGTAGAGGAATTTGCTCCCAATAAGACTGACTTGGCTTTCATGGATAAGCTGCTGGATGGAATATTACAAAAGCAACCAGAAATAGACTTGGTTATAGAGAAAGCTGCACCAGATTGGCCACTTGACCGTATATCTCCGGTGGATCGAAATATACTAAGATTAGGTTTATACGAGCTATTGTTTGCCGATAGAGCAGAGGTACCA
>CAJWTE010000035.1 GCA_913046815.1 uncultured bacterium
AACGCTGAGGTCTGCAAAACCTCCATGCACGGGTTCGATTCCCGTCCTGGCCTCAAATACCAGCTAAAGCTGGTATTAGGTTTGTACGGGAATCGAACGAATCCTTACAGGATCTGTTCAGGTTGCCAGTATTTTTCACAGGCTCAAAATACTAGGCAACCCCTTGCGAAAGCCTCCCAGGCTTTCTCACCCGTCCTGGCCTCAAATACCAGCTAAAGCTGGTATGTAGCATGCCCGGGTGGTGGAATCGGTAGACACGAGGGACTTAAAATCCCTTGCCTTTTAAACGGCGTGCGGGTTCAATTCCCGCCCCGGGCACAAAACAAAAACCCGCGGACTAGTCCGAGGGTTTTTGTTTTGTTTCGTTGATCAGCTCGTCAATATGTTGTCTATGCTTTTCGCCAACATCGAGTCCGAAGTCTAGGTTGGGGATTATTTTAAGATTGGTATGCTTCATTATGGCTCTACGCATTTCTCTTCCGTGTCGTTTTAGCCATATCACAGCGTCGTCCTCTCGTCCATCTGGAATGGTGGTTATTAAGATAGAAACATTGCGATAGTCTGGCGACACCGTCACTCTAGTGACTGTTATCATAGGGTCGGTATTGGCTTCACTGGCAATAAATTTTGCGACCTCCTCTTTTACTAGTGAAGCCACTCTGTCGTGTCTGTCAAACATATTTAAGTTACTACTAGGTCGTACGCTTCAATATAGTCTCCTGGTGCGATGCTGTCCTTACTATTCAATTGCATACCAAATTCTCCTTCTTTAACCTCGGTCACATCGTTTTTGTATTGCTGTACATTTTTTATCTCACCAGACCCGACATTAATATCTCGACGAATAATGCGCACAGACTGTCCGGCCTTCAATTCACCTTCTTCAACTCTTGCTCCAAGTACATGGGTGTTCTTCTGAGTACTAAAATGCTTTAAAATTTTTGCCTTACCAGTAACCCGTTCCTCTTCCTTTTTCGGCGTGCGGTTTTTTAGAGCAGTATTGAGCCACTCAGATAGTTCATAAATAATCTCGAAAGTATCAATTTCCACACCCAGTCTTGTAGCTAAGTCGACAGCAGGCCTCTCTACATTAATGTTGAAGCCTACTATAATTGCGTTTTCGGTAGCACTGACGTCTTGTACATCTGTCACAGTGACATCTCCCACAGATGTATTAATCACACGCACTGCAATTCTATCGGATTCAAATTTATCAAGCTCATGCAAGATAGCATCAATAGTACCCGATACATCTGCTTTAATGGATATTGGTATTACTGGCAGACCTGTATCTTTGAAGTCAACTTTGCCGACAGGAGATTGGTTGTCTGCAATAACACCTTCTATTTCTTTTTTGTTAGTAACGGTGGCAAAGGTACTACCTACTTGTGGAATAGTATTCCAGCCCACAATTCGTACTGGATCGGATAAATAAGCTTCTTTAACACTAGTGCCGGTGTAGTCTTCCATAATCCTTACCGGTGAAGAGCTTTGCCCAGAGATAACAAATTCTCCACTACGAAGTGTACCTTCCTTGACTATAAGCGTGGCAGTATTGCCACGCTTCGGGTCTAATTTCGCCTCAATTATCTGACCACTTGCAGGAGTGTTTTCGTCAGCCTCTAGACCGGCCAAGTCTGCTGTTAAAATCACTAGATCGAGTAGTTCAGATATACCAGTACCAGCTTTTGCGGAAATGGCTACCCAAGGAATGTCACCACCCATACCTTCTATATAAATTTCGTTTTCAATTAGGCTGGATTGTGTACGAGCAAGATCTGCTCCTGGCTTGTCGATTTTATTAATAGCGACCACGTACGGTATTTCGGCTTGTTGGATACTCTTCAGAGCTTCTAACGTTTGGGGTTTTACCCCATCTTCTGCTGAAACTATCAAAATAGCTACATCTGCCACATCAGCGCCACGTAGACGCATTTTCTGGAACGCTTCATGGCCAGGCGTGTCTAAAAAGGTAATAGATTCAGTGGCACCATCTGCAGTGGTGTGGCTGGTTTTGTATGCTGACAAGTGTTGAGTAATACCACCTGCTTCCTGATCGACTGTATTTGCCGTACGGATAGTGTCTAAAAGAGTAGATTTACCATGGTCAATATGACCCATAACAACCACTATGGGTGACCTCTTTACAACACAGGGCGCTTTTGTTGCGTTTTTCTTAGCCATTCGGGGTTTAATCTAACACACCTTGGCGTTAAATGAAACGTGTGGCATGATGCTTTTACTATGAGTTTTTGGAATAAAAAAAGATTGTACATGGATTATGCAGCAGCTACTCCTATACACAAAAAGGTTAAGAGACTGATGGAACAAATAGAGCATCAGAATTTTGCAAATCCGGGAGCTATCCATACAGAAGGCAGGGCAGTAAAGGCGATTTTGGAAAACGCAAGACTGCGTCTGGCTCGAGTTCTGACTGTGAGGCCGGAAGAAGTATTGTTTACTGGTTCTGGTACGGAAAGTAACAACATAGCTATACAAGGCATAATAAGCGCTTTAGAAACAAATAAGGTAGCTATAGATGACATGTCCATCATTACCACTCAACTAGAACATCCGTCTGTCTCTAAAGTGCTGGAGAAGCTAAAGGCAAAGGGTGTAAATGTGAAATTGGTCGATGTCGATAATGTAGGAAAGATTGATATAGACCATTTTATTAAATTGCTGGACAAAAAGGTAAAACTAGTCACTTTCTCTTACGCCAACAGCGAAATTGGTGTAGTACAAGATGTGCGTAAATTAAGTAAAATTGTTCGTCGTTTCAATCAAGAAAATAAAACAACAATCAAAATTCATTTAGATGCTAGCCAAGCACCACTGTGGCTATCCTGCCAAGTACCTTCGTTGGGTGTAGATATAATGACGCTAGACGCAGGTAAGTGCAATGGTCCTAAAGGGGTGGGTGTACTAATTAAGAAACGTGCAGTGGATATTGATCCAATATTGTATGGTGGCGGACAGGAAGCAGGTCTGCGTTCCGGTACTGAGAACTTCATTGCGATTGCAGGAGCAGTGGAGGCAATCATATTGGCACAAGCTGATTATAAGTCAAAGTCTAAAGAAATACTCAAAACGAGCGGAGTTTTATGGTCTAGTATAAGTGCCATCATACCGGAAGCGATCTGGAACGGGCCGTCCCTAAAAGATGTAGGTGATAGACTTCCAAATAATGTTCACATCTCTCTTCCAGGCTACGATACTGAATTCACAGCAGTGGAATTGGATAATAAAGGTGTCGCTGTAAGTACCAAATCAGCTTGTAGTGGAGCGGGCGGCGGCGAAAGTACGGCAGTAAAGGCGATTTCTGGTGACGCCGTCCGCGCCCAAAGCACACTTCGTTTTACCCTCGACCCAAATCTCAAACCCACTCAGGTTAAAAAAGTGAGTATTTTGTTGCGCCAGCACTTAGATAAAATGAAACCTTATCTTAAAGTTACAAAATAAGCAGGTATTGTTTGACTAAGGAGTCAAATAGTTGCAATATAGACTCATACTTACTGAGTGTCCGGATCGCTGTTTTTTCTGTTTGACTGAGTGCTAGTGATTTAATTTTTGATTTTATGCCTAATTTTCACAACTTTACTTCAAGAGCAAAAGAAGCTATTCGAAAGGCCCATGAGCTGGCTATTGAGCGAGGTCAAAACCACGTTAGCCCAGTACATTTATTGGCTGCTCTATCAATGCAAGATGATAGTTTGGTGATTGCTACTTTAGATAGACTGGATATTGATATCATTGTCTTCACAGATTTATTGATCGAGGCTTTGGAAGGGACTGAAATGAGTTCGTCTGTTTCTCAATCATTCCAGCTTTATTTGACTCCGGAATTGGCAAAAGCTTTGGAGTTTTCTGGTCAAGTAGCTGAGCAACTTGGAGATTCATATGTGGGTGTTGAACACCTTTTCCTCTCAGCCTTAGAGTATCCAGGTCCTGCTATTGATGTTTTGCAACAGGCTGGTGTTAACAAAAAGCAAATCAGTGATACTTTGCGTGACATTCGTGAAAACGATACTATTGATGCCCATCAGCCAAAAAAATATCGTGCGCTGACCAAGTACACCCGTAACCTGACTAAATTGGCCCAAGATAACAAATTGGATCCTGTCATTGGCCGTGATATGGAGGTGCAGAGAGTTATACAAATATTGTCTCGTCGCACTAAGAATAATCCAGTCTTAATTGGCGAAGCAGGTGTGGGTAAGACTGCTATCGCGGAAGGTTTGGCACAACAAATTGCTGTAGGAAATGTCCCAGAGTCTGTAAAAGAAAAAGAGATATTATCTCTCGACCTAGGATTATTGGTAGCTGGCACAAAGTTCCGTGGTGAGTTTGAGGATCGACTAAAAACCGTCATGAAGGAAGTGGAGCAGTCAGAAGGTAATGTCATTTTATTTATTGATGAGTTACATACAATTGTGGGCGCTGGACAAGCCGACGGCTCACTAGATGCGTCTAACATGTTGAAGCCTGCCTTAGCACGCGGTGAAGTGCGTGTAATTGGGGCAACTACGCTTAAGGAATATCAGAAGTACATAGAGAAAGATCCAGCTCTGACTCGACGCTTTCAGCCGGTGTCTGTTAATGAGCCAAGTATTGAAGACACGGTGGCTATTTTGCGAGGCATTGCCGAAAGGTATGAACTTTTCCATGGGGTTCGCATTACTGACGATGCTATTGTGAGTGCAGTAGAGCTTTCCAGCCGTTATATCACAGACCGTTTCCTACCTGACAAAGCGGTAGACTTGATAGACGAAGCTGCGTCGGCCCTGCGAATTTCACTGGAAAACAAGCCTGAAGAACTAACTGCAGCTGATAGACAAATACGTCGTCTGGAAATAGAGAAAGAAGCACTCAACAAAGACGAAGAGACAGCTACAGATAAGAAAAAAATCAAAGGGCGTCTGAAAGAAATTCATTCAGAGATTGCGGAGCTGAAGGAAAAAACCAAAGCCCTAAACACCAAATGGAATAACGAAAAGTCTGCCCTTGACGAAATCAGGGCTTTAAAGAAAGAAAACGAAGAGCTGCGTTTGGAGGCAGAATCTGCAGAAGCAATGGCAGATTTAACACGCGCAGCCGAAATTCGCTACGACACTATTCCTGCAGTAGAGAAAGATTTAGCTAGCAAGATGAAAAAACTCAAGACATTACAAAGAAGCCGTCGTCTCCTTAAAGAAGAGGTTACAGAGGAAGAAATCGCCACGGTTGTTTCTCGTTGGACAGGAATTCCTGCGTCCCGTATGTTGGAAGAAGAGGCTAGTAAGCTGGCGCGCATGGAAGAAGAGTTGCACAAGCAAGTAGTTGGACAGAATGAGGCAGTCAAGCTTGTTTCTGATGCAGTAAAACGCTCAAGAGCTGGCATCGCTGATCCAAATAGACCAATTGGCTCATTTCTATTCCTTGGCCCTACCGGCGTAGGTAAGACGGAGTTATCTAAAGCTTTGGCAACATTCATGTTCGATGACCCGGACTCACT
>CAJWTE010000036.1 GCA_913046815.1 uncultured bacterium
CTAGACCGTGAACGTAGGACAAGCCATTTTTCTGGACGTCGACCAGAAAATTTTTGATGAAATCCTGGGTAGGATTGTCAAAAAGATTCTGACCCTTGTACGCAGTCACCCCTGTTAGTCGACTGATTAGGAAGGCCGACATTAAGTCGGTGGAAAAAGTAGCCTGAAGCCACGTTAGATGGCGACCGACTTCACGCAGATCTTCCTCGACATCATCCTTGATGATATCGAGTACACCTTTTGTCTCGCCACTATCATCGTAGTCGAGCACCTCCCAGCCGTCACGCCAGATTCTCTCAAGCGTGAGGCCAATCGACAGGTCGATCTCGCCACCACTCTTGATGTCCTGAGGAGCTTGCGCCCTCAAGGCCTGAGAGACAGCATGGTAGAGACTTACATCCTGGCTTGTTGGTTTGTGAGGGTTAAGCCGACAGCGTGTCCGCTTAACTTCGATGTCCTCGTTGAAACGTTCCTTGGAACGCAAGAGAACCCTACCTCCTGGCAAGTTCATGACGAAACCCTCGTCAAAAGTTACAGGGGTACGAAGTCCGAAAACTTCAAGTTGCCCGAATTGGGGTTCGCCCGATTCGTTTTCTCGAATTGTTTCAAGGTATTTCGAGAAATAGGCGATACTCCCCAAGGCAGCAAGTCCTGCTGGAATAAGCGCCAACGGCGCCACAGCGGCCATGAGACCGAAGATACCAGTTGTTGCCGGTAGAATACCCGGTAAAACGCGATTACGAATCCAGGGGCGTATGATCAGTTGTTGCGCCCACCAAGGAAATTCATTGAATCTCCGTATACGTCCTTGGGGATCAAGACCAGTGTTGATTAGGTATGACATATCAATGACCTTTCGTTTACCCCATGCATCTGCAGCGGGAGTAGATTGCGTTTTGCAGCTTTCGCTGCCTTTTCCACTAGTGTCTTAGAAAGACAAAAGAAGGGAAGACAGCTACGGCCACTCCATCTATAAGTATAGCACAAAAATGGCTAAAAGTCAATTTCCATCCGTACGTACGACCATACGTACGTCACTAGTCCAATCGATTGAACTAGTGAGATAAATAAGGTTCAAAGTCTGAAGTCCTACCACTCACCCTTCTTTTCCCTTCACAACCTGATCCTCCCGAAGCTTAACTTTCTCCCCGAGGTTAAACCTCGGAAAAAACTCTCAGGAAGAACTCACGTTTGAATCAGCTACATCACCTTTTTTTTCGCACCCCTGCCAATTATGCTTAATATCATCAATGATATTAAAAATAAATCTATATCGTTGATGATATGGAAGGTGGTCGGGTTTGAGGGTTGGTGCCATTTAAATTACCATTTAAATGGGTATTTCTTTAGACTAACACAGCCTACGTCATCCGATGACGTAGGCTGTGTTGGAATGATGTTCTTATGTGCATGTACGTGTTTGTAAGTACTTGTATAAGTACTTACAAATCGGTATATTTATGCGCATGATGAACACTGTATTACCAAAGAGAGACCTGAGGCCAAGAAAAGAGGTTAGAGAGGCGATTAGGGCTGAAAAGGGACCTCGTACCACTCTCTCTTTTTATCGCTATGTACATATCAATGACCCACAAGCTTTTCGTTCAAAGCTTCTAGAGAAATGGGGTAGTTTAGGTTGTTTGGGTCGGATTTATGTAGCTAAAGAGGGTATCAATGCCCAGATGAATGTTCCAACCAATATGTGGAATCAATTCGATGCCTTTAATCGCACTGTTCCTGAATTAGTAGGTGTGCCCTATAAGATTGCCGTGGAAGAAGGCGACGTGCCTTCATTTTATAAGCTCACAATTAAAGTCAGGGACAAAATCGTAGCTGATGGTTTGGATGACAGCACTTTTGATGTCACCAACACCGGAGAATATCTGACCGCTAAAGAGATGAATGAATATATCGAGGACTCGGAAGCAGTAGTGATTGATATGCGTAACAGTTATGAAAGTGAGATTGGTCATTTCGAGCGCGCCATTACACCGGACGTTGACACTTTTCGTGACGAACTTCAATTGGTCCCGAGGCTTATCGATGAAGCGAAAGATAAAAAAGTTGCACTTTATTGCACCGGAGGCATTCGTTGTGAGAAGGCCAGTGCTTGGATGAAGCATCAAGGTTTTAAGAATGTAAAACACTTGAAAGGTGGGATAATTGACTATAAGCACCAAGTGGAGAGAGAGGGATTGGAGAATAAGTTTAAAGGCAAGAACTTCGTGTTTGACGAACGTTTGGGCGAAAGAATCGGTGATGAAGTGATATCCCATTGTCACCTGTGTAGCAACAACAAAAGTGACCAGCACTATCATTGTGCCTTCCAGCCTTGTCATGTGCTTTATCTAGGTTGCGATAAGTGTGTAGCAAAGAAGAATCAGTATTGTTCTTGGAAATGTATGTTTATGGACAAGTTACCAAATAGAGTCAAGAAGGCGTATGCGCGTTTTACAACTAAACGGAGGCCAGAACAATTCAAAAAAGGCCGACTAAAAAGCAAACGCCGACTGGCTTAACTAACGAGTATTGCAGATACAATAAGCTTTGCTAGCGTTGGTGCTACTGCACCAGTTGTTGGTGAAAGGCCGACACGAGTTTTTTGGTCCTACAGTTGAAGCGTCCACACCTTCTAGATAGGTGACCATTATAGCTCCTGCATCCCCAGAGCCATAGTCGTAAAACATGTAATAATCACCAGCATTATGCTTAGGGTCTCTGGGTACTGCAGGCATGAATCCTTCGTCGACCAATACTTGGACAATATCTTCAAAGTGTTGATTGTGATCTGTACTAGAACAACACCCATATGCAACAGACGGGTAATCACCATACTCAGAGTAATAAATATTCATTGCATGTCGCACAGAGGAGAAATCGGCAATCCGCTGAGCATCTCTAGCTTTTTCTCTAGCAGCGTCTAGACTTTGGAAAATAACTGTCGATAACATACCAACTATGGAAATGACCACTAGTAGTTCTATTAGTGTGAAGCCCTTCTCCTGGTTTTCAATATAAAATTTCATAATTACACTCTATATTCTGGATTGCTACCGCCGTCAAAAGGTGGTTCAGTTTCGGGGTCATTGCCACCAAACCATGACCAACCGATGAACAATGTGCAGGCAAGAGAAATAACCATCATAACCAAACTTGCTTGGTTCTTATTACTAGCCACGCCAATACTTACTAGCCAGCCAGCCAAAGAACCATTCTCATCTCTTTTGTGTTTTGGTTTCGAGTTGTAATAGTTCTGCTCTTCGAACTGAATGTCACCAGTCATAGAAAAATTATATCATGCAGGACTGAACAGGTTGTGCATCTTGTGTTTAATTCGTTCTTGCGATAGACTCTGCACACATAAATCCGCCCATAGCTCAGTCGGTAGAGCAGCGGCCTTTTAAGCCGAGGGTCCTAGGTTCGAATCCTAGTGGGCGGACAAATCAAAAAAGGCGCGTAAGCGCTTTTTTGATTTGTCCGCCCAAGGAAGCAAACTACTTTGCTTCCGGCTAGGGTTCGAAGCCACGGAGTATATGTTTTCGAGTTTTTCCTAACGAGAAAACATACGAGTGGCCGTCCAAGAAAGCGAGTCTATTTCCTGAGTGTAACG
The DNA here is from genome assembly GCA_913046815.1 of uncultured bacterium. Lineage (GTDB taxonomy): Bacteria > Patescibacteriota > Minisyncoccia > Phycocordibacterales > UBA918 > OLB19. Next base: position 3,611 of record CAJWTE010000036.1, read on the forward strand.
AAAGGAAATAGCCGCTATTCGGGGACGAATCCTAAAATAGTGACGACACTTGATTTAGTCAGTAATTTTAACTTTCTCAGATTCAAGTATGTCGAATAAACGTGTCACTACATCTCGCGACATGTGACCATCGTACTTAGGTGCGACGTCAAGAGTGTGCGCAAACCCCGTGGAGTCCCAGTAGTGGTTTTTAATGTGGTAGGTTATTTGTTCACCTTCCTTCTTATTTACACCCAATATAAAATAACCCTCTATAAAACTTTTGTCATCATGAAGTCTACTCCGCCACACACAGTATCCTTGTTCTTGTAGGAACATACAAAGTACGAGATACAATATGACTCTGTGTTGATACACTTCGCCAAACGTATGTTGGCCGTCAAACACTTTGTTTGCTTCTTCCATACTAGGGAGTCTGGCAATCATCTTGTTTATTTTTGTAATAGCCCTCTCTGAGTTGGTTGTCCTATTCTCAAGATTGATTGTAATGAGTATTGTTGGGAGTGGACAGATGTACAGCTTATGATTTTGTTTGTCTACAAACACGCCCAACCATAAATCGTACCAAGCAAAAGATAAGCATATTCGCTTTGTTTGAAAGATTTTTACGTCTGTCATATTTTGTCGTATGGTTCAGGTTCAAAAATTGGCTTACCTCCACTTTCTATAGTTTGGTACTGAGACATGAGTAGATCAAAGGCTTCGAGCATGACACTGTCCCATTCCATATACTTTCTTTTTTTGTCAATTACATTTTGAGTCGACGCATTTAGGAGAGCAAAACGCTCCATCGTAACTTTCGGCATGTCCACTTCGTGGATATTGGGAGCAAGCACGTCTATTGATTTTGCATACTTAGCGTCAAAGGTTTCGTTGGTCTCATATTCGTTGATGTATGGATGGAGACTGGGGTGTAGGACTTTAAGAGCAGCTTCGTACTCATCAATATTATTTTGTTTGGTCTTGTGATACGCAAAAACTTCCCCTGTGTCTGTCTCACCAATATCGTGAACGGAGAGCATAATAAGTGCTCGACCTAAATCAACCTTGTCTGAGTGTTCAATATGAGGATGAAAATAGGCTGCAAGAATTGGCAAGTGGCCGATATGTTCCATGAGCGGTTCTCGCAGTATTTCGTTGTCGTAATCTTTTTTATCAACTAGACCTTTAAGTGCAATTTGCGTGTAACGGTCTGCTGTGACTAGTGCTCGCTTTGTGAATGAGTAGGCGTTTTGTAGCTTAAGAAAATCTTGAATCAGTTCTTTTGTTGTCATGTAAAGCATTGTAACAAAATTTAACTTCTTAATGTGTAATGACACAAAGACGGAACCGTTAGGTTCCGTCTTTGTGCGTGAGAGAGGACTTGGTCACAAGTCACTGGACGTAATTAGTCGCTTCGCTCCCATTTCGTCAAGTGCTTTCGACCCCGACTTGACCTCAGTCTCCACTCCGTTACGACTGGCTTCGCGGCCTCCGTCCTTCAAGCCCTCTCTCATCACACGAACGGCAATGGCCCGAAACATCCAGTTCCGAGCCAGCCGATTTGTGCGTGAGAGAGGACTTGAAACTTACAGTTTCAGTACAGGTTGCCGATATTTTACTTCCTACGTCTTAAAATATCAGTCAACCTTTTCAAGTCAACGCAACGCGTTTGCTAGCGCAAACACTGCACACTCTCAAGCAGTCGAAAACCCGCTTACGCGGGCTTTCTTTGTGCGTGAGAGAGGACTTGAACCTCCACGGGTTTAACCCCACTTGGTCCTAAGCCAAGCGCGTCTACCAATTCCGCCACTCACGCAA
>CAJWTE010000037.1 GCA_913046815.1 uncultured bacterium
ACTGGACTTCAGTATGATTGCCCAACATTTGTACATGAAGTGAAATAAACTTCACTCCCCCAGCTTCAAAACTATAATAAAGATTTTCAAGACCAAGTAATTCTTTTAGTTTCTCGTGACTCAAAGTCCTTTGATCGTGATTTCCAATGAGCGTATAGAGTGGTTTATTAAGATTAGATAGAGTCTCTTGAATTTCGTTGAAATACTTAATATCAGTAGCTTCATCATTGACATCCTCAATTGAATCTCCCAAGTTAACAACGAATTCAATATCACTCTTATCATTAAGCACTTCTATAGTGCGTACTAATTCTTCTTTAGCTTTTGATACAAGTTTTCTCTGTTGCCCTCGACAAATACCTGACCCTTCTGGACCATGGTGTATATCTGTAATAACCGCAAACTTCATAAACTGAGTATAACAATTCACCACAACTAAACAATCTTTAAAAAATTAGGTGCTTCCATTTCAATCAGACAGGTTTTTTCTGTAGTCAGACTACTCCACCAAACATAGAAACATGTATACGAATATGGAAATATTCAAAATAATATAAAAGTTTACTCACTAGTAAGTTTCTTTATTTTGCTACACTAAATCTCAATGCGAATTGAATTACTGAACTCAGTAGAAACTTTCATAGAAGGTTTGAACGAGAAGGAAATTGCCAAAGTTATTAGGACTATTGAACTACTGGAAGAATTTGGCAATAAACTTGGGATGCCCCACAGTAAGCATATTGCTAATGGTTTACTTGAGTTACGAATTAGAGGTAAGCGAGAAATAAGAATATTTTACTGTTTTAGTAAAAATAAGGCTGTCTTACTACATGCCTTTATTAAGAAGACACAGAAGACTCCTATAAAAGAATTAAATAAAGCAATAACTGCTAAAGATGACTTGTAAAGTTATAACTTATAAGTTATATTTAATTTATGACAACTTCATTTAAACAATTTAAAACTAAGGCACTCAAGGATCCGGCCGTAAAAGCTGAGTATGAGGCTCTTGAACCTGAATATGAAGTGGTTAAAACTATCATTAACCAGCGTATTAAACGCGGTTGGTCACAAACTCAACTAGCTGAGGCTGTCGGAAGCCGTCAGCCAGTTATTTCTAGACTTGAGCGTGGCGAAGGTAATCCTTCCCTACAAACCCTCCATAAAATTGCGAAAGCTCTTGATTTGTCACTTCAAGTTTCAATGAAATAATCACTAAAGATCAACTAGTCTAAGGGAGTTGAATTATTCCATTTCGATCAGAGGGGTTTTGATTGGAAGTAAAGATTTTCAAAAGACAAAACACCTATTTAAATGGTAATTTAAATAGGTGTCTCTTTTTGGTGAGTTGCTATATGTGTCTCGTTTGTCTACCGGAAGCTGTCTTTGGAGATCATGTAGAGGAAGTATATTGCCAAGACGGCGAATATAACTAGCAGTTCATTGAGATATGGGAGGATAAAGTCAGAGAAATAGGCTCCGGCAATAACTCCAACGACAAACAGGTAGGTTTTGAAAAGGCCAATCTGCTGCCAAGTAAAGGTGTAGTTGCGAAATAGTTTCATAGTTAGCGTTAGGTTTTTAATAAATACATTATATACTTAATTTATATGAAAAAAGTGAAGTGTGACTTGTGTGAATATGTAGCAGAAGGAGAAACTTTTGCAGATTGGATGATTGCTTTAAAGCCTCACTACATGGAAGCACATAAAGATATAATGAGCGATCCGTCAAAAACTAAAGAAGACATGCAAAAATGGATGTCCGAAAACGAAGTGCGTTTTAACGAAGCCCCAACAAGCTAATAATCGCACGTAGACCATAAGCCAAAGCCGTAAGCCTTGGCTTCTTTTTGCAATTTATAAAAATCTTTCGCGTATTTAATGTTGGGTGGGACCGGCATGGCGAAAGCCATGCCGGTCTTCAGTAGCTCTTCATTTACAAAGACTTCACCTGCATACACATATCTAAGTAGTCGATCGTATTTATCCTTGTCTTCTTGCCCAGACACCAATATGACGAGCTTGCCAGTGACTAAATCTTGGTTGGCTTTCTTGGCTTCCCTCCCAAAACATTCATATTCTGGATAAACCTCAGGTGTGTCTATGCCAATGTACCGCACTCGTGCCTTTTCTCCGTTGAGAAGTACGTCTATCGTATCGCCGTCTATTACCTGTACCACTTCTGCTTCCACAGTATTAGGCACTGGCACCACTTCCGGCGCACTGGTGACCCCAAAAAGAGACATCAGTGACGAAAGTAGAATAAAGACGCTCTCTAACATGTAGACATTGTAGCAAAAAAGGCACGGCCAACAGCCGCGCCTTTTTGCTTTAGTTAATTTGTCAGTATTTACTTGACCACCAAAGTGCCGACCATACCGTTCTGTCTATGTTGGCCAACAGAACAGTAATACTCATAGGTGCCTGCCTTGTCAGCAACAAAAGTGACACTGGAAGTTTCACCAGTCTGAACTTTTGCTGTAGTGGCAGAAAATTCATCTACTACCCAGTCGTGGAACCCATCTGTACTGGTCAAAGTGACCTTCACCACATCTCCTTCATTTACTTCTATAGTGGGTTGTGAGTAACCGAAGTTAAATCCATCCAAGCTCACCTCGACGGTGGGTGTAAGTTCCCCGTCGATCATCATTTGGTCTCCAGCTCCTTCCTGCATCATTTCGTTGTCACTATTAATTACCTCACTTTCTTCCATTTCACTTCCCATACTTTCTTCCATCTTTGAACCATCGTCCATATAGTTGTCATTCTTTTCAAAATAGAAATATACTCCTCCTACTAGCAAAATAGCTATAACTCCAATAATTACTTTCATATTCTATACTTACTTTCTAATCCCCTACATTTTAACACTAGTTAAGTGTATGAGCGAGAAAATAAATTCCAACCCACGCTACTGTAGAAACAGTGGCACTAATGTACAAAAAAGATTTTTGTCTCCGAGAAATATCTCTAAAATGCTGGCTGGTAGCCAATGGCAAGTGATGGCCTATAACTAAAGAGTTTAGAATAAGCGCACCGACCAAAGCCATTTTCATATAGAAAGTTGGTAGAGTGAGAAGATAAGACGCTCTATCTGCAAACAAATAAACACCGCTCAGTATACTCATTGAAAGGCCGACGTATATCAAACTATGCAACCACTCCATACGCACCTTAGGAAGTATCAGCATTTTACCCCACCACTAGAGAGCTCCGTGTATGTCAGAAACAATCACTAGAGCAATACTGAAGAGAAAAGAACCTATATGGAGTGACAAAACCAATTCGTAAGGAATTTCCATATACCTCAATTATACATAAAAAATATCGAGCAAAATATACAGCATCAAACCGGCCAGATACTGTCCCCAGACAAAATACTGATACAACTTCAGACTGTCTCCATCCTCACCTTGTAGGTAATGAAACGAGAAAAAAAGAAAGTAACAAAGTGATACTAAGGCCAAAGCAGGTAACTTAATAACAACCAAAGACAATGCTAGTAACAACGAAAGCAAAAGACACAACAACAAGTTTCTATCTACACTCCCCAGCCATACTGCACTAGTATTCAAACCGGCCTGCTTGTCGAAGGTAATATCATGGATAGATGAATACTGATGCATCACAAATGCAAATAAACAAAGTGGCACGAGGTATAGCCAAGTCGGTAGCGAATGTGTAATTGTCACATACCCTATCACTCCCCACATCGGATAAATAAAGGCCAACAAATGGTCCAACACTGGCACACCTTTAAAGCGCCACGGATGTAGGTTATAAGTCAACACTAAGACAAGCCAAAGGAGACAGAGTTTTTGTACCAAAGAATCTAGGTAGAGAGCAGAAATGCTTAGTATGAAAAACCAAAATAAGACACTCCCTTTCACACTACTCCTGTCACCCACTTCCACTCTAGACTCCCAAAAATCTTTTTTTGGGTTTGAAGCGTCAGTATCCTCATCACACCAATCGTTTAATGAGTAAATAAAAGCATTTACTGGCAGAGTCACTAAGAAAAGTAGAAGAAAAGCATCCGAAGAAAAACTTGCATCTCCAACCACTATACCGATCCATATACCTAAAAGATACGGGCCTAAGGTGTAGATCCAGAGGTAAGGGCGGGAAACTAGAAACAAGCTCTGCAACATTTAGCAATGTTAGCAGAAATGTAACTTTGGCAACACTTTACGACTCAGTAATTCACTATCATATATGGTAGTGGATTACTGAGTCGTAATGAGTCAAAATTTACGTAACTATCTACGTAGATAGTTACGTAGATACCTATGTAGATGATTATATAATCCACGTTGTAACCCTAACCAAATCCCGCACGTACAATTTCAATTCTAATCAACCATTAACCACGCTGCAACTCTACCTCATTACATTCCTTCAGTTGACTGAAAGAATGCAAAGCACAAAAACCTTCGATTAATCGAAGGTTTTTGTGCTTTGCACTGCCTTAAGTAAACCATGTTTGCTTTTCAAGTGGTATGCGATGACGACCAGCAGTGACAACAATACAATGACAACAAGCAGTGACAACAATACAATGACAACAAGCAGTGACAACAAATTGCATGGGATAAAAGAAAAACGCGAGGTTTTTCTTCCTCACGTTCGTACTCTTCGTTATGTGCAAGTGCTGCCGGCGGGACTGGCGCCCCGCCGGCTAGCTTGTCAGCTCTTCCACAGCGACATGGCGTCATGCCAAGTCGCACCACTACCCCAGACCACGGCCTCGTTGACCGTCTTGTGCCGGCCCCTGAACTTGCCCCACATGGATTGGGGCAGGTTCATCACGAGCACTGAGCCGTCATTGCACGGCACCGGACCGCCGCCGGTCGAGGAATAAACTTCCGCCTGGCAGAACTTGCCAGTGCGTTCCCCTGTAGCTGGGTTAATGGCCCAGACCAAAGTCTGGGCGGTATATCCCTTGGCGCTCAGGCCAGGGTTCCAGAAAGAACCCTCGTAAACAGCGCCGGCGATCACGGCCGCCGCAGGGGTATTCAACATACCTGTTTTCCACGGAGTTACCGCGGGCGACGTATCCGCCTTGGCTGCCACGGGC
>CAJWTE010000038.1 GCA_913046815.1 uncultured bacterium
AAGCCGAACTCAGCTATTCGTAAGATAGCTCGTGTTCGTTTGACCAATGGTCAAGAAATAACCGCTTACATTCCAGGTATAGGCCACACTCTACAAGAGCACTCTGTTGTCTTGGTACGTGGAGGTCGTGTAAAAGACATCGGTGTCCAGTACACTGTTGTACGTGGTAAGTACGATGCTACAGGAGTAGATGCTCGTCGCCGCGGTAGATCTCGCTACGGAGCTAAACGCCCGAAAAGTGAATAAATTGCTCCCTAACTTCGTTGCATTTCGGTAATGTGACGCTCATCGTACCATTAAGTATGACTCGCGTTACATTCCTCATGCGCCTCGCTAGGAAACAATTTCTTACATTTTCGCAAGATATAAATCAGATTGGATTCTCAACTGATTTAGTAAAAAAAGAATAAGGGAGCGCAGCGAGCTCCTAAGCGCTACAGACTAAGATCTAAGAGCTAACAATTAATAGTTTATATTCGCTACAGATTATCGATTGGTGCTCAGGCAACTGAGAGACCATTATGCGAAGAATGAAAGAATGATTTGTCACACTCTCATTTTCGCGCATTAATACTCATAAAAAATAAAAATGCGTAGACCAATTAAAAAACGTCCTGAAGTAAAGCCAGATATTAAATTTGGTTCTATTGAAGTTGAACGTTTGATCAACTACATCATGTTGCGGGGTCAAAAAGAAACAGCCCGTAAAATCGTATATGCTGCATTTGAAGAAATAAAAAATGCTAAAGAAGGTGGTGGGGAGCCACTGGAAATCTTCGAAACAGCCTTGCGTAACGCTGGCCCATCTATGGAGGTGCGTTCACGTCGTGTTGGTGGTGCGAACTACCAAGTTCCTCGTGAAGTACGTCCGGAACGTAAGCTAGCGCTCGCTTTGCGATGGATTATCGGAGCTGCTCGTTCACAAAAAGGCATCCCAATGCACAAGGCATTAGCAAGCGAACTTATGTTAGCTGCCAAAGAAGAAGGTACTGCTGTCAAGAAAAAGGAAGATGTACACAAGATGGCGGAAGCTAACCGAGCCTTTGCCCACTTCGCCTGGTAGGAAATTTCAGAATGAGCGCATAGCTTCGTTGCTGCGCATAATTTTTCTTCACCGTACAATTAGTACGACTCAAAAAATTTTTCGCTGGCGCCTCGCTCTACATCTCATTCTGAAATTCCCTCGACGAAACACAGAAAAAGACCCCACACGGGTCTTTTTCTGTGTCTATTTTACTTGTCATTTCAAAATTTGATTTACCAGTACACAAAAAAGACTCCCGTTGGGTACCTGCCCACTTGAGTCCTTTTTCTTGATTTCCTCGCTAGCCATCTAAGTCTGACGTTTTCTTAGCTATTATTTTCGCAATAGTGCGTCTGAATTGGTTGTACAAAATAGATGTTAGTCAGTAGACTAAATAAGATGAATAAACACCACCGGAGAATAGTTAAAGACTTAAATAAGTATGCAGGTGAAGCCAATCCAACCATGGCCGGGGATAGCTATACTGGCAGCAATCATTTCTACTATGCAGTAAGAGTACCAACGAGAAGAAAACTTATTAAAAATTGGTTGAGAGTCAATGCCGACTTGTCTGACAGAGAAAAGTTGACAGTGGTCGATAGTTTGTTTCATGGCAAATCACACGAAGAAAAGACTATAGCTGCTTACTTACTTGGTTATTGTCCAGGTGTACGGAAGCTGGCTACACATAAAATGTTGGAAAAATGGTTGTATGTTTTAGTTGGTTGGGCTGAGGTTGATGCACTCTGCCAAAATATTTTTACTGCTGAAGAACTTTTGGCTGATTGGAATAACTGGGAGGTCTGGCTGATAAAACAAACCAAGGTACAGAACATTAGTCTACGTCGATCCTCTCTAGTCTTTCTCACTTGGCCAACAGTAAAGAGTAGTGATGAACGTTTACATGACCTGGCGTATCAAAACATTGATACTTTAAAGTATGAGTCTGATATTTTAATCACTAAAGCTATATCTTGGCTCCTACGTTCTATGGCAGAAACTAGGCCAAAGTCAGTAGTGGCTTATCTAGAAAAGAACGAGGATACATTGCCGAAGATTGCTATGCGTGAGACCAGAAGAAAGTTGAAGACAGGTAAGAAAAATTAATTGGTGATAAAACAGGCTACAGACTCCATATTATAGATACAATATGGAGTAAGTATGTCACCAATGAAAAAGGTGAAGAAGCATTTAGTATTTGACTGGCGCTTGGCTGTAGTCATGTTGTTTATTAATGCGGTGATAGTTTGGCTTATAAACTTTGAGCAGGGTATGGGTGCGGCGGCAATTCAAGCCGCGTTGGTGCAGATGGCCATCACGACGGTGACAGTGGGTGTGTTTATGCCTTATATACGAATGGCTGCGAACTTTAAAGATGTAACCCAGGCATTTATATGGGGAGGATTGCTCATTCCAGGACTTGCATTGGTCTTTTCTCGTTCTGTACATTGGTATCTAAAAACCCCAGATTTATTTTGGACTACCATTTACTTAGTCTGCAGTACTGTAGTTGCCAGTTTCATCTATGTCTCTCTGAAACAAACAGCTCCGTATATACCAGTATCTTCAGCTAGGCGTTTTATATCAAAGCTTTGAATCAAGTTTATATTTTTGTTATAGTGAACATGATCCATGGGAATTTGATCATGTTCTTAAATTTATTGAGAGGTAAACAAATATTGAAAAGAAGAAAATATTTTGTTGATTTACGTGAGCTGGTATATTATTGCCAGAAATCCTGCCAAGAAGCCAATGCTTCTTACTGACTTTTAGTCCATTTTGCTCGGTGCCTACGGCCCGTGGCCGCCCCTAATTAAAGCGAAAATTAATCGCTAGGGGCGGCCTTTATATATAAATACAATAAAGGTCGGCCAAAAGGCCGACCCACATTTCTCTACACAAGAGCTGCTAGCTGTCTTTCTCAGGCGTACTTCGGGGTTTTGGTTTTCTTATGGTACCAAAAACCACGGATCCTTTCCGAAAACCTTTGGTAGGACCTGATAGGATTGGTGTGTTGTATTCGAAACGAACCAAAATAAAGTCATGGTCATTTACCTCAAACATCTTAACCGGGCAAGCTTGAGCCGGTATAGGCTTGATGTTGAAACAACTGCCAGCATTGATACCAGTGTGCACTGCAAACATAAAGTGGATGCTCGCATAACAAACAAATTGCCCTTTTTCCATCACAATCGGAACACACCCATCCATATATTCTGGCACAGGGGGTCTTTGAAAGCTTAAAGCATGCTCTCCCACCTCTCTATTAACCGGAACAATAAAATTTCTTCGGAGCTCCCCTGGATTTTCCTTGTTATATAGGTCTGCCAAGGTAGGGGTAGGTATAATTGCGGTTATTGCTGCAGTAAAAAGAACGCGTAACATGTCTCCCTCCCAGGGTTGTTTTGGTACGATAAACGATCGTCTATCGTAAACTTGATAATATGCCATTCAGCAGTATTTGCAAGATTTTACTATTGCTATAGCTTGTTAAATACCGTATAGTATCGCCGTCTGACCTTTATGGTCTTTTCTACTTTTTATTCAGTAGGAGGTGTTATAAATATTAAGAGTTACATTATGAGGGAATTCCCACTAGAAAAATTAAGAAACTTCGGTATCGTGGCACACGTGGATGCTGGTAAAACGACCACTTCTGAGCGTGTACTTTTTTATACTGGAATGAGTCATAAGATTGGCGAAGTGCATGACGGTGAAACTGTCACTGACTGGATGGAACAAGAACGTGAACGCGGTATTACCATCACAGCCGCTGCTATTTCATGTAACTGGGCAAAAACACTAGAGACAGATAGGACCAATAAAACTCTCCAACACACCTTCAATATTATTGACACTCCAGGGCACATTGACTTTACCGCTGAAGTGAAGCGTTCCATGCGCGTCTTAGACGGAGCGGTTGTGGTGTTTGACGGCGCTGCCGGAGTGGAACCACAAACTGAAACTAACTGGGGTTATGCCGATGAAGCCAACGTGCCTCGTATCTGTTTCATCAACAAAATGGATAAATTAGGAGCAGATTATGACGCTTCAGTTAAATCTATTGAAGACCGTTTAACAAAAAAGGCTGTGCGTATACAGTTACCTATTGGAGCAGAGGATTCATTATCAGGCGTTGTTGACCTGATTACTATGAAGGCTTACAGGTTTGCTGGTGAAATGGGTATCGAAGTGACTGAGGAAGATATTCCAGAAGACTTGCAAGCAGTTGCACAAAAATGGCGTGCTGAGATGATTGAAAAAATTGTTGAACACGATGACGAGTTGATGGAAAAGTATTTGGGAGGGGAAGAGCCAAGTAACGAAGACTTAAAGAGAGTATTGCGAAAGGCAGTAATTGCCAATGAAATATTTCCTATTATGACTGGTTCGGCTTTGAAAAACATCGGCGTTCAACTGGTGTTAGATGCCGTAGTTGACTACTTACCTTCTCCATTAGATCTACCACCAATAGTTGGTTTGAATCCCAAAGATGACTCTGAAATTGAACGACATGCTTCAGATGAAGAACCTTTCTGCGCCTTGGCTTTTAAGTTGCAGGATGACAAATTTGTAGGCCAGTTAGCATTTTTCCGAGTATATTCCGGTACAGTAAAGGCAGGAAGTTATATTTTGAACTCAAGTACTGGCAACAAGGAGCGTGTGGGACGAATTGTACGCTTAATGGCTGACAAAAGAGAAGAGGTAGAAGAAGTATATGCTGGAGAAATTGCCGCAGCGGTAGGAATTAAGGAAGTAAAAACTTCCCATACGCTTTGTGACGAACAGAGTCCTATAATATTGGAACAAATCACTTTTCCAGAACCGGTAGTAGCAGTGCGTGTAGAACCAAAAACCAAGAACGACCAAGAAAAGATGAGCGTAGCCCTCAGACGATTGGCTGACGAAGACCCAACCTTTAAAGTATCTACCGATGACGAGACCCTAGAGACCATCATC
>CAJWTE010000039.1 GCA_913046815.1 uncultured bacterium
CGGCCACTTCTCCATAATACGCTGGCGCACTGTGCACCTACTACCTTATAAATTTGCACTCGGCCACTTCTCCATAAATATTTCTACTTGATACTGGCACTCAACCAGCTTGCCGGACATAATACAAGAGCATGCTTGGATGTCCACCTATTGTTATAATAAAAATGTGAAAACCAAAATAGTTACAGTCAACGACAAAATGCAAACTGGTTATAAATACGAACTCTCAGAGCCGACGGGCAGAAACTTTGACTCAACTTTCAAGCCAGAGCTCACACCCAAGGAAATGCTAGGACTTGGTGTTTTTGGTGGAAAATACATGACGGATTGCCAAAATGAATTTCCTAAGAGCTGGTATGCACGCGCCAAACTTTCGCCTGTAGCAAAAGACTTGGAGCTCAATTACTTTAAAGTAGACGCTTCACAACCTTTGAACATATGGAAAAAGAAAGGTTGGATATACAAAGATGATCCGCGAGGCTGGTTTCAGTGGTACTGTCGATATTACATGGGTAGACGCATGCCTAAGGAGGATAAAAGACAGATAGGTAGATGGCACGCCATGAAGCGACATGCCTCGCAAATAAAAAGAAATTGTTATCCCAAAGACCTTTCTTGCCGGCAGAGGCAAAGACAAGCCCTCCTCCACTGGGCCTATGATTCCAGAAAAATCTAACTTCTAATCTCAATAGTTGCTGGTTGAATATTGGTAACTTCAAGAAACATTAGTCTTGCATCTGCTACCGAATCCACTAGTCTGTACCTTTCCTCATCAGTTCCAGTATAAAAGTCCCATACTGTATCTAACAAGTTCTTCGCTATGGCAAATGTATCTGCATTTAGTGAAGCAACCCTATCTCTAAAGTCAACAAAGTCTTGTCTTATTTCCTTAGCAAGAAAAGCATCCCGTATTGACTCAAAGTAACGTATTATATGTTCTACATTTTCATCATTAACGTATGGCTGCAAAGAGTCTACTACGCAGTTTGCAGACGAAAAGGCAGACATCAAGTGACCGCGAGCCACATAATACATACTCTCACTGTCCACACGCTCACTTACTCCAACTCCACTGACCCGGTGTGATACTTTCATACTATCCAAAAATCTATTGGTGATTGCTTCGCTATTTCTAGCAATGGATTCGATTATTTCTCTATCACTGAACCCCTTGGTACATGCTTCTACAAAATAAGGAGCGCCAAAAACTCTGATGGCAGAATACACCTGTGGCATCAGAAGATTGGCCTTTATGATTTCTTCCGATGCGTTAAGTATCAATTCATCCAAAGCCTCATAATTCTTTTCTTGTTCTGCCTTAAGTTCTTCCATTTTACGTTCTCAATCTCTTAATCCTTTCATCTACCGGTGGATGAGTTTGGAACAAGTTGTTAATCTTCTGTCCCAACGACTTAGCTTTATTGCCAAACGGATCTGATATAAATAGATGCGCTGTCGCATGATTGGCTCTCTTCATCGGTTGATTACGACTAGATATTTTTTCCAAGGCAGAAGCAAGCCCCTCCGGATACCGTGTCAGCAGTGCACCGCTAGCATCAGCGAGATACTCTCTCTTTCTAGAGACAGCCATTTTAATTAGTTGCGCTGCCAACGGAGCCAATACAATACCCACTATGGCAATGATGAGAAAAGCTGGATGCTTTTTGTCGTTGTCACCCCCAAAAAACAATGCGCGCGTAAAAATATCTGCCAAAATTGCAATAAATCCGGCCAGTACCACCGTGACAGTCATCACTAGCATATCCCGGTTTCCTACGTGTGCCAGTTCATGCGCCATCACCCCTTCTAGTTCAGTTCTGTCCAAAATTTGTAATAAGCCTGTGGTAGCTGCTACAACCGCGTGTTCCGGATTGCGTCCAGTAGCAAAGGCATTAGGAGCGTCGTCATACACTACATAGACTTTTGGAGTGGGCAACCCTGCCGTAATAGCGAGTGTTTCCACCACACTTACTAGGTCTCTATGTTCGTGTAGGTTTGCTGGTTTGGCGCCAGTCATTTTCAATACCAATTTGTCAGACCACCAATAGCTTCCTATATTCATTACAAGAGCGAATACTATTGCTATATATAGTATGACCGGGGTCTCCAAGTACCAAGCAACGCCATAACCAATAGCGATTACCAAAGCTAAAAAAGCTCCCATTAAAAACCATGTCTTTCTTATATTCTCACCTTGATGTGTATACAACGTTGCCATCTCAAACCAAAAGTTTAAAAGTCGACTTTTACGTTCTCCCGTTCTTCAGACCCATCTTCCAATTCAAAGTACTCTCTTTCGGTAAATCCGAATGTTCTACCAATCAGATTTGACGGGAATGATTGTAATTTAATGGCTAAATCACGAACATTTGTGTTGTAAAAGCGCCGAGCCGCTTGAATCTTGTTCTCCGTATCTGAAAGCTCAGTTTGTAACTCTGAGAAGTTTTGACTGGCTTTTAAATCCGGATAAGCCTCCGCGACTGCCAGCAGTTTACCTAAAGCACCGGTAAGTGAGGACTCCGCGCCAGCCATAGCGGTAATTTGTTCGGGAGTAATATTGGATGGGTCCACATGCACCTGTGTAGCCTCAGCTCTAGCACTTGTCACAGCATCAAAGGTTTCTTTTTCGTGAGCGGCGTAACCTTTTACCGTTTCTATTAGATTGGGGATTAGATCGTAACGACGCTTAAGCTGTACGTCGATGTCTGCCCAAGCCTCTTTTGCTCTTTGGGTAAGCCTAACAAAACCGTTGTATATGGCAATGACATATCCCAACAATAAAGCCAAAACTCCTAAAATAATCCAAGTAATCATAATTTCATGTTATTTAGTAACTATGTGATTATACAGCAGAAAGGGCCGGCTGCGAAGCAGCCTGCCCTTTCTTGCTTTACTTAATTGGTGAGATATCTCACCAATTAACTTTCTCCGTTACATCATTCCACCCATTCCGCCCATACCATGCATCGCACTCATATCTGGCTTGTCGTCTTCTTGTTCATCTGCAACAGCTGCCTCAGATGTCAGCAAGATACCTGCGGCTGATACTGCATGTTGTACACAAGCACGTTCCACCTTCACTGGGTCAATAATTCCAGCGCGAATCATGTCTGCCACCATCTCACCTTTAGCAGCGTCATATCCCGCATTCCCTCCAGCTTCTTTTACTTTATCCACGATTACTGCACCTTCCTCGTATCCTGTGTTGTCAACAATTTGCCTTAGCGGAGTTTCAAGCGCTTTTAGTACAATGTTGTAACCGACTTTTTCCTCTTGCGACAACGTCTCAAGCACTTTTTTAGAAACCATCGCAGAAGCTCTTGCTAAAGAGGTTCCTCCACCTGGCACAATTCCTTCTTCTATAGCTGCTTTAGTGGCATTAACCGCATCCTCTATTTTCAACTTCAGATATTTCATCTCCGTCTCTGTTGCAGCACCTACCTTTATAACAGCAACTCCTCCTGAAAGTTTAGCAATTCTCTCTTCTACTTTTTCTCTGTCAAAGGTAGAACTAGCGTTCTCAGCTTGTGCCCGCAAAGCACTGACACGAGCATCTACGGACTCTTTAGCTCCTTCACCGCCGACTAGTAAGGTAGTGTCTTTGGTAGAAACTACCCTGTCCACCTTGCCTAGCTGTTCCAAAGTTATATCTTCCAGCTTTAAACCCACTTCATCGGAGATAAGTTCTCCGCCTGTCATTATTGCTATATCTTGTAAGACATCCTTTTTTCTATCTCCGTAACCAGGAGCCTTAACACCCAGTACTGAAAAGCCGCCTTTCAGTTTATTTACTACAAATGTGGTCAACGCTTCACCCTCAATATCGTCAGCAATAATAACTAGTTCTTTCTTGCCTGATTGAGCGATTTTTTCCAAAAGCGGTAATATCTCTTGTACCGATGAAATTTTCTTGTCAGTGATCAGAATCTGTACATCCCTGTACTCAGCTTCCATTCTCTCACCGTTAGTAACCATATATGGAGACACGTAACCACGATCAAATTCCATACCTTCGGTAAATTCTGTTTCGATACCAAAAGACTTACCTTCTTCTACCGTTACCACACCATCTTTACCCACACGTTCAATTGTCTCGGCGATTTTTTCTCCAATTTCGGCACTTTCCGCAGAAATAGTGGCTACTTGGCGAATTTCCTCTGTTGAGTCAATTGTGGTAGCCAATTCTTTGAGTGCACCAACAACATCATTGGATGCGTGTTCCATACCACTGCGGACAGCCATAGAATTTAGACCCATTGTAGTCTGACGCAATCCTTCCCTAACCAATGCTTGAGTAAGTACTGTAGCAGTTGTGGTTCCGTCACCAGCCAGTTCGTTGGTTTTGTTGGCTACTTCTTTTACTATTTCTACACCCATGTTCTCAAATTTGTCTTTTAGACTGATTTCTTTCGCTATAGATACTCCATCATTGGTAATAGTGGGGCCACCATAACCTTTGTCTAAGACCACATTGCGTCCGCGAGGACCTAGAGTGACACGAACAGCGTCGGCTACTGCGTCAACTCCTTTTTGCAACTTCTTTTTTACTTCTTCTCCGTATATTACTTCTTTTGCCATTTTCTCTATCTACTTAATTGATTTGTAATACAGCTAGAATATCTGTTTCTGGGACTACAAAATACTCTTCCTCACTCACCTTTACCTTCTCTCTCCAGCTAGAAAAAAGGACACGATCTCCAACCTTAACTTCCAAAGCTAGTCTTTTATCTCCATCTTCATTCCATAAACCTTGTCCTACTGCCACAACTATTCCTTGGTCGCTTTTGTCTTTTCCTTCCAAAGAGCTGGGAATAATTATTCCTGAAGGTGACTTATTACCACTTTCTTCTTCGGTCAACGGACGAATGACAACTTTATCACCTAATGGTTTAATCGAATTGTCTGTCATACTTTATTTACTTCAGTTATTAAATAAAATTGAT
>CAJWTE010000040.1 GCA_913046815.1 uncultured bacterium
TTATAAGGTAGCAGGTGCACAGTGCGCCAGCGTATTATGGAGAAGTGGCCGAGTGCAAGTTTATAAGGTAGCAGGTGCACAGTGCGCCAGCGTATTATGGAGAAGTGGCCGAGTGGTTTAAGGCGCACGCTTGGAAAGCGTGTTGGGAGCAATCCCTCGCAGGTTCGAATCCTGTCTTCTCCGCCATGAACAAAGTGAATAAGTAAATCGGTACCTTACTGAGGGAAAAGAATTTTTGCCTGTTATAATAAACACATGAACAAGATGGATTGGTTTTTGCTCATTTCGAGTTTGGTGGTGGGCATCTTGCTGGGGATGTTGTATTTCTATACTACTTTCGAAGCTGAATATGTCCAAAACAAAGACTTAGGTGAATTAAATTATCAACAAGAGACTCGCTTTAGAGTAATAGGGGACGAGTACGGTGGCTGTTTAAGAGGACAGAATTGTGCTTCTTTTGAAATAGCTTCTGATCGGTCCTTTCAATATTTTCGCGACGGCACAACTTCGGCGCCTCAGACAGGGCGGATACCGTCTAAACTCTGGAATGAACTAAAAACTGAGCTAGAGGCAGCCAATTTGGTACAGTTGGAGAAAAGACGAGACGGCTATTGCACGAGTTATGTAGACGGAATTGACTTTCATTTCACGGTGTCGCTCGATAGCACAATACATAATCTAGATACTTGTGAGACATGGCTAAAAAATGATCCAGTATTAGAGAATACTTTGACATTTCTTTTTGATTACTTACAAAACCCGGAATCTTATAAAGAACAATACGAGCTGAATGGGGTGACGGACTGGCTCTTGGAGACGGTGAAGACCAGAGTTACACCTTAATCATCCCAATCAATTTAGCAGTTTCTTCCTTATTCAGCTTTCGATACTGATTTGGCTTTAGCTTATCCAACTCAACATGGGCGATTCTGATTCGTTTAAGTGATTCAACTTGATAACCTAAAGCAGCACACATCCTTCGTATCTGGTGCTTTTTTCCTTCTGTGAGTGTTAGGTAAAAGCTGTGCAGGGATTTTTGTTTAGTATTTGCCTCTTTGGTCAAGTATCCTTCGATATTCACGCCAGCGGCCATACTCTTTAGAAGACGGTTACTTACCGGCTTGTCTACCGTCACTTCATACTCCTTCTCGATTTTATTTTTTGAGTCCAATAGGGGAGCAGTTATTCTCCCGTCGTTGGTCAAGATCATCAACCCTTCTGAATCTTTGTCGAGGCGACCAATAGGGTATACACCGGTTAAGCCGTAGTCTTTCATTAGACGGGTAGAAATGTCCACTTCGCTAGTGTCAGGAGAGTGAGAGATAATTCCTCTCCCCTTATAATAGGCTAGATAGACTTTATTGTGGGATATATTTCTGCCGATAGTTATTTCGTCGGACTCCGAAACAGACTGGCCAATTTTGGCAATTTTTCCGTTTACTTTAACTATACCTTCTGCTAAAAGTGCATCAGCTTCCCTTCGTGAGCACATACCAAGCTCAGCCATTCTTTTATTAATGCGAATTAGTGTTTCCATCCCTGCAAAGCTACCACATTTTTCGTATACTATCCAAATGAAATATCCATTCGTATTCATTTTGATACTTCTACCCACCCTAGCCTGGGCCGAAAATTTAATAGTGGGTACCAGCTATCCTGATAGCACTGTCTATTTAGACTCATTAGAAGCCACTGCAACCACTACAGCGTTGGTTGACGGAGTATTCAACTTCACTGTTGAAGATGGTTTTTATACGGTCAGTTCGGACACTAGCACTACTGTCTGTAGTTACTCATTTCCAAGAGAGACGGGGCAGATGTTTGTGAATCCCAATAGCTGTAACCTAGTCGATATTAATGTCAATGCTACTTCAACCGCATTGGAAGATTCATCGATAGAAGGTGTGAGTACTAGTTGTGCGTCCTATCTAGGGATTGATTTATACCCGCACTACCACAATGATCCTTTACAGGTAGTGAAATTACAATTGTTTCTAAATTGGTATGGCTTCCATACTCCAGTGACGGGAGTATTTGATGAACTGACAAAGGGACAGGTTAAAAGCTTTCAATGGCAGGAGAGAAGCTACGTATTAGATGAGCAAGTATCGGACGGTTTTCAGGAAGCGGTTATTCCGACTGGCTTGGTATGGAAATATACCCGAGAAAGGATCAATGGGATAATCTGTAGTTCTAGACAACTACTTAGTATCAGCTTATAAAGGGAAGATGACCAAATGGTTGATTGAGCAATTTATACCTAGTATTGAAAATCGATACGAACCGTACATTCTTCGTACGACCGCCGTACTAGGGATGTTTGTGCTGGTGGTTTTGTCTTTTGTCATAGTTAACATCCAGACACTTCTTTGGACTAGTTCGGATTGGATGCTGTCTTCTATACTACCTGGAGTAATTGTCGAAGCTACTAATACTGAAAGAAGCTCTGTGTCTATTGGTATTGTAACTTCCAATTCGACTTTATCCAGAGCAGCACAGCTGAAGGCGGAGCATATGGCAAAGAATGGCTACTTTTCACATTATAGTCCCGATGGAATTTCTCCTTGGCATTGGTTCCAAACTGTTGGGTATGATTTCGCTTACGCCGGTGAAAATTTGGCAGTGCATTTCAATGATTCAAGTGATGTAGTGCGCGCGTGGATGAATTCTCCTACTCATCGAGCCAATATAATGAATGACAATTTTACAGAAATGGGAGTTGGTGTAGCAGAAGGTGTGTTTGAGGGGTCAGACACAGTTTTTGTTGT
The DNA here is from genome assembly GCA_913046815.1 of uncultured bacterium. Lineage (GTDB taxonomy): Bacteria > Patescibacteriota > Minisyncoccia > Phycocordibacterales > UBA918 > OLB19. Next base: position 2,769 of record CAJWTE010000040.1, read on the forward strand.
GCAGTTGTTTGGCGCTCCAGCTATGGTCACGGCTATTCCGCAATCTGATGTGCAAACTGAATCTGTAACTCTGATTAAAGAAAAGACTCCAGAAAAGGAGGCAGTATTTGCAAATGTGCCACAGGTAGCAAGTGCAGAGGAAGTTATAGTAGAGGAAGAAATTGCCAGCAATGTTTCTACTCAGGATGGAGAGATTGTGTATCTCGGTACTCTAACTGCTTCAACTCCGAATACTAAAGTAAAGGTGAACGATGCAACAAGCGATTCAATAAATACGAAACTGGGCTGGCTAACTCAGCCTTCCGTAGTTTTACAAATGCTTTATCTAGTCCTAGGTTTTTTCATCATAGTCTCACTTTTATTGGCAATATTTATTGAGTGGCGAAGGCAGAACCCCTTACAGATAGCCTATGGTTTCGGCCTGTTGTTGATGATGACTGGTTTGTGGTATTTACACGACATCACTGCCGGAGGAATAGTTATCGTCTAGAGTATCTTTGATGTACTAGGTGTGGTTTATAATAGACTGATGCCTACAAAAGTTTTAGAAATTTCAACTGTACAGGATAAGGAAGTTGGTATACCTATGTACTCTTCTTCACCAGCGGCTGGTTTCCCCTCTCCGGGTGACGATAATATAGAAGGTAGTTTGAATGTTCACGACTTGTTGGTGAAAAATCCCACTAGTACATTCTTTGTGCGAGTGTCTGGAGATTCAATGGAAGGGAAAGGTATTTTCTCGGGCGATGTGCTGGCGGTAGATCGCTCCTTAGAAGTAAAGTCGGGACGTATCGTGGTGGCTGCAGTATTTGGTGAAATGGTAGTAAAAGAGCTCAAGCAAAAGGACGGTAAGTGTTTCTTGTATTCAGCTAACAGTGAATATGCGCCGATTGAAGTAAGTGGTGCAGACGACTGTTTTATTTGGGGTGTTGTAGTTGGAAGTGTTAGGCAATTTTTAGTATGAGTTTTATAGGTCTCTTAGATTGTAATAATTTCTTTGTATCTTGTGAGCGACTTTTTCGTCCTGACTTAATCAATAAACCAGTTGTTGTTTTGTCTGGCAATGATGGGTGCATAGTTGCTCGTTCCAATGAAGTTAAGTCTATAGGTATCCCTATGGGAGTACCTTATTTTCAAGTGAAAACAGAGTTGGAAGCGGTTGGTGTCACTGCGTTTTCCTCCAATTTTAAGCTTTACCATGACTTATCAAAGCGGGTAATGTCTGTTCTGGAGAGTGAGGTAGGTAGTATAGAAAGGTACTCCATAGACGAGTCCTTTTTTAGAATTGATGAACCATTGAGTGATATTGAAAATTGGTTATTTGGTATTAAAAATATTGTTGAAGCTCAAACCGGCATCCCGGTCACGACAGGTGCCGGCAAGACAAAAACGATAGCCAAGCAGGCCAGTAAAATAGGTAAAAAGAAAAATGGCGTCACTTTACTACATAGCCAGCTTTGGAAAGAGGAAACTAAAAATACTGATTTATCTAGTGTGTGGGGTATTGGACCTAAGCTTAGTCAAAAAATGTCGACCTATGAATTAAAAACGGTCGCCGATCTACTGGCAGTGGATAGGAGTAAGGTTGCCGATATTTTTGGGTTGGCAGGAGTCAGAAAGTATGACGAACTCTCTGAGGTGGTAGTCGACCAGTTTGGTGAGGAAGATTCATTACCGCAGAGTATTATGAGTACGCATACGTTGCACAAAGGGACTAGTGATTTATCTGTTTTGAAAAATGAAATTGCACATCATGTCTCCCAAGTAGCAGCAGAGTTGCGTTTGAATAAGCAAAAGGCTGGTGTTTTCTACATAATGATGAGACCTTCGAGACATTCTGATTGGCAACTTAGAGGAGGATCCTCTGACGTAAGACTTTCAGAACCGACTCACGACACACGCGTTTTGCTAAATAGAGCAAAGATTGCAATCGAT
>CAJWTE010000041.1 GCA_913046815.1 uncultured bacterium
ATTCCACTTATTTGGGTAACTGCGATTAGTTTCTCCAGCCAGCGAGACGAACTAATCAGAAAAACCGTCGAACAACTCGAGGTGGTGGCCGACGTGCAAGAAAAACGTCTCAATGAAGTGCTCAATCACCACCTAAACACTCTGAAGCTCGTAACTGCTTCGCTGGCTTTCAATAGACAAGCTTCGTATTTTGATAGTGGAGAGGATGGTGCTGAGGAGTTGAATCGTGTACTTAGTGACGTTAAGAATGCAATTCCGGAAGTAAAGCAACTAAGTTTATTTGATACAGAGGGTAATTTGCTAATTTCTACCAATAGCGTAAACGGTGATAGTAGCTCACTCTCGACTACATATGAGCGCGGACAGAGCCGGTTTGTAATGACCGACATATTCAAAGATGCCAACGGTCAAGCCAGGGTGCAGCTTATCGGTCCGGTTAATATTGAAGGTAAGCATGTTGCGACTGTCACTATGTTAGTAAGTGCTGATGAGTTTATTTCTGTAACCAACGACGCATCCGGCCTTGGCGAGACTGGGGAGATTTTTTTAGTAAAAAAGAATAAGAGCGGTGACGCACTCTTTTTGACTCCACTACGCTACGATGCAGGTGCGGCGTTGACCCGGGGAGTCTCTAAAGCACAGATTGAGCGACCAAGTGTGCAAGCACTTGAAGGTGAAGACAAAGTACTCTTGGGGAAAAATAACATCGGCTATAACGGAGGCTCAGTGGTGGCTGTCACCAGGTATATTGATTCTTTGAATTGGGGAATGGTAGTGCAAATGGACAGAAGTGAAGCGCTGGCATCGGTGGATGCTCTGAGACAGTCTTATTCCGCCATTATCACGATGTCTGTCTTGGTGACCATTCTTATTGTGGTCATGACCACTTTCGCCTTTGTGAAGCCAATCAGAAAGATGACCCTTTTTGCACAGAATATCCAAGCTGGCAACTTCTCTATGCGCACAGAAGTGAGTAGTAAGGACGAAATTGGTCTTTTGGCGCAAACCTTCAACGACATGTCCGCCAAGCTACAAATGCTTTATAAAAACTTGGAGCAAGAAGTGGCAGAGCGTACCAAGGACCTTAAAAAGTTCCAAATGGCAGTAGAAAGCTCTACTCAACACATCGTTATTACTGATGAAAAAGGCATTGTGATCTACGCTAACCCAGCTGTAGAACAGATTACCGGCTTTGGGAGAAATGAAGTGATAGGTAAAAAGGCTGGCAGCCGTGAGACTTGGGGAGGGTTGATGGATAAGAGTTTCTATAAAGAAATGTACAAAACATTACTTGAAGACAAAGTAAGTTTCACTGGAGAAATCAAAAACCGCCGTAAAAATGGCGAGGAGTATATCACCCTGGCAAACATTTCACCCATTTTAGATGATAACGGTGAGGTGGAATTCTTTGTGGGGCTAGAGCGTGACATTACCGAAGAAAAAAGAATCGACCAAGCTAAAAGTGAGTTCGTGTCACTGGCTTCGCACCAGCTTCGCACTCCACTATCGACAGTCAATTGGTATGCAGAAATGCTTATGGACGGCGATGCTGGCAAGCTTAATAAAGAGCAGAAACAGTACTTGGGAGAAATATATACCGGTAACAAACGCATGGTAGCTCTGGTGAATGCATTGCTAAATGTGTCTCGCCTTGAACTAGGAACCTTCTTGGTCGAGCCGGTCGAGACAGACTTAGTGGCAGAGGTGGAATCGATTGTTAAGGAGCTTGAGTCACTGGTAGAAACTAGGAAGATAAAACTAGACGTTTCTCTACCTAAGAAGGCGCTCAGTATAATGGTAGACCCGAAACTCTTCCGCATGTCAGTACATAACCTTCTCACTAATGCTGTGAAATACACACCAGAGGGGGGTGATGTGAGTATTAGCATGAAGGTTATAAAAGATGATGTTGTGATAAAGGTTAAAGACACCGGCTGGGGCATACCTTCAAATGAGCAAAACAAAATATTCTCCAAACTTTTCCGCGCTACCAATGTACGAGAGAAAGATACCGAAGGTACCGGCCTAGGACTATATATAGTTAAGTCAGTGGCTGAGCATAGTGGTGGCGATATTTCCTTTGTTTCCAAAGAAGGCAAGGGTACTACTTTCACATATCGCTTCCCTAAAAAGGGAATGGCTAAGAAGGAGGGTAGTAGACAGCTAGACTAGAGGAGTATACGTGGTAGTATTTAGGTAATATGGAAAATACTGCAGACAAAACTATTTTGGTCGTAGAAGATGAACGACCCCTAGCAGATGCCATTCGTATGAAGCTAGAAAATTATGGTTGTGACGTAACAGTGGCTCGCACTGTTGAACAAGCATTGAATTACTTAAGCGAATTAGAAGTAGTGGATGCGATTTGGCTTGACCACTACCTTTTGGGTAAGAAAAACGGTCTAGACTTTGTAGTAGAGCTCAAAAAAGAAGGTTCGCAGTGGGCCAAAGTACCAATTTTTGTGGTCTCCAATACTGCTAGTGCGGATAAGGTACAGTCGTACATACAGCTAGGGATAAACAAGTACTTTGTAAAGGCCAACCACAAGTTGGAAAATATTATCAGTGAGGTAAAAGAGTCTATCGACAAGTTAGAAACTGAATAACATGAGTGATACCAAAAAAGTTTTGCTAGTAATAGAAGATGAGTTGCCACAGCGCAAAGCTTTGTGCGAAAAGTTTGGCAATGAAGGCTTCGCTACTTTAGAAGCGCAGAACGGAGAGGAAGGTTTAGAAATGGCACTTAAGGAAAAGCCTAGTGTAATCGTTCTGGACGTTTTTATGCCGCGCTTAAACGGCATTGAAATGGCTCATAAGCTACGACAGGATGAATGGGGTAAGGATGTGCCGGTTATTATACTGTCAAACATGAGCGATATGGAAAGAGTACAGCAAGCAATGGAAGAGGGGATTTTTAACTACTATGTTAAAAGTGACACCCCGATTGATTCCATCGTAGAGAAGGTAAAAGAATTCACTAACTAAGCGTATGATGAAAAACATGTTGATTATCGCACTACTTATCCTAGTAGTGGCTATGGGCTATGGGCTTATATGGAGCACGCAAAAAGTTTCCAACCTTGAGGCTGAGATGGAGCTGAAGGCCGAAGAGGAAAAAGAAGCAGAAGAAATGATGCAAGAAGAGGAGGTTGAAGAGATAAACCTTGAAGAATCTATGAAGGTGATTCTTGGTGCTTGGCAAAGTACCGAGGACGAAAAGTCGACTGTAGTGTTTAAAGACGACGGTACTGTGGTAGATATTTATGAGGGAGAGGAGTTGGCAAGCGACAATTGGTCGTTGACTGTTGAGCTCGACTACAACCATACTCCATCTCTACACCTTACTCGTACCAACGAAGAAGAAGTATTTAAGTACGTAATCTGGGAGTTGGAAAACGAAAAGCTGGTAATGAATTATTTAAACAGCGGTAATACTCTCGAATACATGAGGGTACCAGAGGTTGAGTAAACTCGCCACACAGACTATTTTCTAAAGTGATAAAAGTGCACTACATGTATTTTGATACGCTCCGACGCCCACATGGTTCAGTGAGCGTAGTACCCCCACGGATGTAAAATACACGCAGGGCACTTTTATCGTTCTTGCACTATCATTAAGACAATATTTTTCCACTACCGACCTCTACCGTAGAGCTGCCGAAGTTTACTAACATGCCCACGATAGTCCTCTGAGCAATAGAAATTTCCCCGTGCATCATGGAAATAGAAGAGACAATCAGTAATAACTGGGTTGAGTGCTGCTAAGACTGCCTCGAGAGAAGGGCTGGCAATTGGACTTGGTGGCAATCCAGCGTTTAAGTATGTATTGAAAGGTGAATCGAGATACTTATCTTTGGGTAGCACTACAGGCCACCATGGTTGGTTTGGTTCAGAACCTTTTACGTACTGCAAGGTTGCATCGAGCTGAAGCTTCATATCTATAAATAGACGATTCCAAATGACTCCGGAAATTTCACGCATGTCATTAAAATCTCGTGCCTCACGCTCTAAAAGGGAAGCAATTGTAATAGCTTCTTCAAAAGGAAGAATCTCTTCAAGATCTTTGGTGTAACGATTACCAACTTCGTCTTTAAAGCGGTCACGTACCAATTTAGCTACTACTTCTGGAGAAGCATTTCTTGCGACTTGATAGCGGCCGGCTGCCAAAACTCCTTCTTCCATATCGGGATAATCTCTGAGAACCAGTTCGGTAAAACGTTTTCTTTCCTCTTCTGTCCAGCCAAGAAGACTGCCTATATTATATGCACTTTCCTCCTTTCGTTCTCCAGGCCAAATGACAACCACTCGGCCATTTACGGAAGCCAAGTTCTGATACCACTTGTCACCAGTGAGAAACGCCAAAAGTTTACCTTTAATGCTGGTCTGCTTGATAACAGTCGCATTGTCGCTAACTTCATTGGCGAAGAAGGTATCAACCGAAGGGTCTTCCACGATGCTTTTTTGATTAGGATTAACGCCTATTGGGAAAGGGGTTACTTCGTTTTCATTTGGCGAATTTGTGTTCCACCACAGAGCAAACAGAATTATTTCGAAGCCAATAAAAAGCACCAAAATTGCTGTGATAAGAAAAAACATCGGACGCAGCCAGGGGCGCTTTTTAAAGAGCCAGTTTCTGGCTGGAGTAAGGTAGGGGATGTAGTACTGCCTGTTGAGACTTT
>CAJWTE010000042.1 GCA_913046815.1 uncultured bacterium
GAAAAAATCATAACGATCAAAAGACATGGCAAGAAAAGCAAAAAATTACCATCAAGAGTCAAGGCCTTACCTATTGAAACCAAAAAAACAATTGCCGCTGCCAAGCCAGATACAAGAATCACCCTAACCCCAAACAACTCAAAATATGAGAAGGGTATCAATGCCACCATAATAGAGACTAGCAACTCTTGAGGATGCAACTTCATTCTATTCATTCCACCTGACAACTTATTAAACTATAGTTTATTTTTTTGTAGCACCCTATAAGCTTTTAGAAACGATTTTACCTACCCCTCCCACCACAACCGCTTTAGCTGGCACATCGAAATTAACAACCGCGTTTGCACCGATAATAGCGCCATCGCCAACCTTTATGGGCCCAATTAAAACTGCGCCAGCACCTATAAACACGTTATTGCCAATCTCTGGCACTCCATTCAAAACTCCAGTTTTTCCGTTCCCACCAATAGTAACGTTTTGATAAATACTACAACCAGATCCGATCTTTGTTCTTGGGTGAATCACTACACCAAGCCCGTTATGAAAAAAGCCAACATCTCTTCCGATAGACGCGCCAACACCGATATCACATGAGAAAACCACTCGGTTAATTATCCAAAATAATTTAGCCATTAACCTCATCTTCCTAATATGAAGATAATAACACGCCCTGTATAATCTCATTACCATGTGCATACTTTTACCCTATTAAACCAGCTCTTACTGTGAAACCTAAACGAGCTCCAACACCAGATCAGGTCCATACAACATAACCAAACGCCTTCGCCAACCTAATCAAGAACCCAACAACGACTCATTTTTCAGATCACTCTGCTTGAGAACCTTAGCATTAGATAACCCCAAATTTCAAAAACCTCATTCTTAAAGAAGAAAAGTGCAATTAACAGAACCGACAACCAATAAGAAATTACCAAATAAAAAAATGAGTCCCCATAAAGCGTACACAACAATGCCCCCAGAACAACAATTCCTGTCCACCCATATAGCATAAGGCGAGGCATTGACTTCCATAAGTAAATTGAGAATTGCGTCCTCAATATAAAAAATACCCAGAAAGATACACAGGTACTGACAGCCGCTCCGCCAGCGCCATAAGGCTTAACCAACATCCAATTCAAGAACAAGTTCAATACAAAGGCCACTACAGCCGCCAACATTGAGAACCCGCTACGCCGTGATATTCCAATACCAACAGAGGTTGCTTCTGAAAGCGTGTAGAGCAAAGGAGCACCAATACAAGAAACAAGAATCCATTTGATTTCGGAATAACTTTCAGGTAACAACCTACTTACTATCCAGGAGAAAAGACCAGCAAGGCAAAACAAAACAACAACAATAAATAGAATATAGCGAGCAACCTTTCTCACTTCATGTACTGAGTCACCTTCACTTGCCCACTTGTAAACGGTCGGAGCCCAGATAGTGGAGAAAATACTTTGAATAATCACAGCTGCCCCAGAAAAGCTTAACGCAACAGAATATATGGCGAGCTCGTCAAAAGACGAATAAACACGTAAGAAGATCCTGTCAACAGATGTAAGTCCCCAGTACGCCAAACCTCCGATAATTAATGGAAACCCAAAACGCATCATGCTTTTTATTTTGCTCAGCTTGACTGGCAACCATAACGCAGATAACCAGTCTCTACGCGTATAAATTATCAAAAAAATTGCCGACGCAAAAAAACCTAAAGCATTCGCAAGGACTAGATTTAATAAATTCCTTTCTAAACTTAAAACCAAGCACAAGCCGACAATTGACAGAACAATCAGCTTTGGAAGTAGCTGACCAATTGAATACGCAAGCCCCTTTTCTTTCATTCTTAAAATCAAAGACAAGAAACGTGAAACAAGTGCAGCCAACAACACAGTCAAAATTATCAAGCTCATTTCTACAGAAGCAACACCAAAAACCAACTCAGCCAGATCCACTCTAAAAAGTAAAAACAATACTATAGAAATAAAAAGCAAAATCAGACTGGGTAGCATAGCGGCTTTTAGGAGTGCCGACTTATCAACTGCCTCGTGATACTCGCGAACGTATGCTTGGTCTAGGCCTAAGCTAAACATAAGCGTGCTAAAACTCACAGCCACCTGCAGCATAGACATTCTTCCGACATCTGCTGCAGAAAAAAACCAAGTAATCAGTGGCAAAGTGACTACTCCAAGTAGCGCTGCGCCAATTGGTCCCAGTGCGAACGACACAATTTTTCTCGGCGTCACAACCTGTTCCTAGGCTCAAGAGCCTTCTCTGTATCCAAGCACAGTGCTTGCGTAACAAGATCTATCGTTCTCTGCATAGAGCTTTCTCTAGACCAGTGCTCACTAACTTTTTTTCTATTTGCCGCACGCTCAATTTCGTTTAACGGCAGAGAAAGAAGCAAGGGACTTTCTTCAAGCTCCTGGACAGTATTCACTATAACGCCCATATCAATGAAATACTGATATGCGGGACTCTCTCTTCGCAAAAATACTCGCGCCCCCAAATACAACATTGTTATGATATTACCAACGGCTTGTTGTCGCTTGTGATTCATGATCACATAACCGCACTCCTTGATACAGCTTAGATACTCCTCTATCGGCATAAATTGCCTCAACGACAAAAAATTACTGCCAAAAAGTCTCCCACCTATCTCATTGACTTTATCACCATAGACCTTATTTCCATAACTAAGTGGAGCGATAACTCGCCGTCCGACGAAGCCTATTTGGTCTAAAAAATAAAGTACTTCAACGTGATTACATGTAGGAGTTGCGCTATTGCCGACTAGAACTGAGTCACCTTTAACCCACTCCAGCTTAAAATCTTTTACAAAATCATCTTCAATTGTACCGTACTGCCAGTATGCTTTTTCCGGAAATACCTTCCATTCCCCAGCACGCAGCACCAACTCAAACTCGTTAGCAAGTACTGGTGAAAAGTATTTAACTCTCCCAACTCCATTTTTTTTACTTTCCACACCCAATAAACGCCTAACAATACTCCCGAGCCTACTCTTAAGCAGCGCACGTATATCACTTACATACAGCCCTGAAATTATCGATTTAGTACTAGGTAACAGATAATCATCCGACTCTCCAATAAGGTCGTAATAATCATATCCCCACCCAATCCAAATGACGGGCACAGCTTCATCGATATTAAATATTTCAGGGTACAGCAGATCACCAAAGGAATGAAATATTACAAGATCGTATCCCTTATAGTCATTCGCATTTTTCTTAGGCAGCCAACGACCAAAAAAACCTATTGGCACCACCTTTTTTCCTACTTGACTAGCAACTCTCAACTTTTTATATTTTGAAAAAACCCAAACTTCATTCTTTTGTGGAAAGCAAGCCTCGAAAACACGAAATGCTTGATCTATGAACTTGTCATCTGTAGCCAGGTGCAATATTCTCATAAACTATGAAACCATACATCATTGATCACATCATCACCTTTTAAGTGGTCTTGCAGGATTTCCCACTACAACACTACGTGGCGGCACACTCTTTGTTACTACTGCCCCCATCCCTATAACAGCACCTTCACCAATAGTAATTGGAACCTTTGAACCATCCTTAATTACAGCCCCTGCTCCAATATATGCATGATCGCATATAACAACATGACCGTTACACTTAACACCTGGAGCAAAAGTTACATAATCACCGATGATTACGTCATGCGCGACATAGGAGTAGTAGTTACACTGAAACTGCTTGCCAATTTTCACATTGGAAGTGACATGTGTGAAATTCGCAAACACAGCGCCTGGTCCAATTGTATTACTCTCTAATCCGACATGAGTTTCGGCATAAACAGAAATTGGTGTAGCAGCCTTGTCCTCGAGAATTCCTGCGATTCGCTCCCTAGCATTTGAATCCGCTATGGCGACGCTATAATACTTCTCACCTGGTAACTCTATGAATTCCTCCAGCTTCAACACTGGATATCCATTGACTTCTTCATCAGAATAATATGCATCTTCAACAACAAAGTAATATTGCTGTTGATCGCAATCCCTAATCATTCTTTTAAGCATCGGCATGACTTCGCGCCCTAAACCACCGGCACCAACAACTCCATAGATAGCCATGACCCCTCCTCAAGATATAATCAGAAAGTTAAAATAGCACTCTCACTACCAACACCAATTAAGGATTCATGCATTTATCACCTCCCGCAAAGTTCGCAGAGAATCAAATCAACAATTCTTTCCTGATCACTAATATCGAGGTGAGAGTAAATTGGTATACAAATAACTCGGCGCGATATTGCCTCAGAAATAGGCAGCTCTTTTTTACAACCAAACATACTCAAGCCACTTAGTGACGGATAAAAATATCTTCGCGTATATATATCTTTACGGGCTAAAGCTTCTTGTACTAGCAAAACTTCTTCCTCACTCCCTAGTACAATTGGTGCGTAAGCGTAATTTCGGCTGGCGCTATTGTTCCAAACTTGCATCTGGACAGCAGCGCGAAGTTTTTTATTGTAGTATTCACCAACTCTCTCTCTAGATTTAAGGTTCGCATCAAGTTCATCCAATACGCACAAACCCATAGCTGCTTGAAATTCGTTCATCTTTGCATTAATTCCAAGC
>CAJWTE010000043.1 GCA_913046815.1 uncultured bacterium
AATCATACTGAAGTCCAGTCAGATATTCGTGCTGGTGTTGATGATGAGCAACTCATTTGGCTTGAAGGTCAGCTTGTTGGCGATGTTCCCACTGTAGTATTCTCACACTACAGTGCAGCTGAAATGGACTTAACAAATAACTTCTGGTTTGATGGTGAGCCACAACATGCACTTATTTCCAATCGAGGCAAAGTCAGAGAAATACTTGAAGCAAATCAAAGCGTAATTGCTTTTATGAATGGCCATGTACATTGGAATAACGTAACTGTTCACAACGGGATTCCATACATAACCCAGCAATCATTGTCAGAGAACTTTGTTGAGGATGGTACACCGGCGAGCACATACAGCATTGTAGAAATTGCTGATGATACATTTAATATGGTCATGTTTGGTAACGATACAGTGAACGTCAAATTTAATTTGAAATAAGAGGTTCCAATTTCCAAACATCTCTCTAAAATACAACAAAACGAGCCTTATAAAATAAGGCTCGTTTTGCCTTAGATTTGGTGGAGATGTGGGGTAATGATCCCGCTTTTTCTAATTCGCTACGCTCATAAGAACGCTGGACGCAGCTCGCCTTTTCTCGCGCTTGGAAGGCGCTCGAAATATGGCTCCGCTGGTTCAACTCCCACATGAAGTGCGAAGGCACTTCATGTGGGAGTTGACCCCGAATAGCGGCTATTTTATTTCACTACGTTCATAAAATAGACTCGCCTTCTTGGCCGGCGCCTCGTATATTTATTCTCTAGGAAGGAGGATAAATATATACTGCGGCGCTTTCGATTACCACATGAGTGACGCAGGTCACTCACTACCATCTCCACAGGAAATACAAAAACCGCCTAAAGGCGGTTAAAGTATTTTATCTGTGGAGATGGGGGTAATCGAAACCCCGTCCGAGAGTGAGCATATAAGTGCTTCTACAATGCATAGTTTAACTTGAGGGTTCGATTAATGAATGAGAAGTTAAACAAAAAGACATTAATCTAGTTCTAACAATCTCGCGGCACTAGCTGAACAGGCTAGTGGAACAGAGTTTCATGGCTATTCTACTCAAACTGACTTATGAAACCTCGGACAGTAGAGCATCGCATCGGCTGGCTTAAAATTTAAGCAAAAGCGGGTGCGAATCCAAACGCGTTAGCGTAAGGACTTGGTACAGATTTGTTTGCATCTATACATTCCGAACTTCCGCATTCGACACATTACTTCGTTGTACTTCAGTAAAATAATGATCACTGGACCTTGTGTCCCACTCACATTATTTTCTTTGCACGCCTCGTACTGTATCCGAATGCGAAAGTTCGGCGGATGGATGATTTACGTGAGCCACCTCCGCCTCACGACATTGCACAAATATATGGGTCAAACCGTCGATGCCTGGCATCCCCAGCCCTTGATTGAGACGAAATTCGTCTCAATCAAGGGCTGGGAAGTAGCATCTATTTAGTTACCCTAAGGCGGTGGGGACTCTTTATCTACTCGATAGGCGGTCCCCAGTACCTTATTGCACGGGTTGGTTTTCCGGCGCCTTGTCCGACCAACATGGCCGGCCGTCGGGGCCGTCGACGAGCCAGCGTTGGCTCCTGCCAGTCTTGGTGATTTTGAAGTATTTATCACCATCCTGGATAATTGCGCCGACTGTTGGTCTACTTCCTTGAGCGCTCATAATGCTCCTTTCTGGCGATCCTTTTTGACCGCCTTAGGGTAACTAAATAATTAGTCGCTTTGTAGTGATGGTGAGCTTAACGGCGCTCACCAGGCCGACTTTTCGGTTCTTGATCCGAATTTTCAAATTCTGGAAAACCCCGACTTTGAGAGGGTGGTTTGTACCCTTCAAAAAGTCTCTTTTTGAATTTATCGATTTCTTCAATGGTCATTGTACTGACCTGTGTCAAATCGGTCATCGTGACCTCCTTCTTTTTGCGGCATCATTACCACTACAAAGCGACTAATTACTATTGATTTTTCAAAGTGCGTTCGATAGAGCGCTTGGCGTCCTTTTCCTTCAGGCTTTCGCGTTTATCAGCCTTCTTTTTACCACGTACGAGAGCAAATTCAAGCTTCACCCTGTTCTTTTTATTATACAATGAAATAGGCACTATTGTCAATCCTGCTGTATTTAGCTCCTTTCCAAGCTTCGACAATTCCTTTTTAGTGATTAGTAACTTACGCGCTCGCTCTGGGTCATAGTCTTCAGGGGTATTTTTCGGTTGGTAGGGAGCAATGGTTGCCCCTACCAAGTTTGCTTCGTTGCCATTTATGGTGATATAAGCACCGACAAGGCTTGCCTTACCAGCACGGATAGCTTTCACTTCGTAGCCAGCCAATACTAATCCTGCCTCAAAAATTTCGAGTATATTGTAGTTGAAAGCGGCTTTTCTGTTGTGGGCTAGCTTAGTCATAATGAAACGATACTATAAATAAGGTTTAGTACAAGAGTATTTTAAGAATTGGTGAGATATCTCACCAATTCTTAAATCATTGTTTATCAAAGACTATCTTGTATAATACGCCCACTATGAGTACTGAGAAAAAAACAAAGAAAAATAAAGGAAGAACTGGCAAAAAAAGCGGTTTGGACTTGAAAAATGTAAGAAAAGTTACTAAACAGATGCCTTTTGGCCCGGGAAACTTCTGGAATAACCTAATGACCATGTTATTTGTGGGAGTCATCGTGATGGCTATCTACACTTATGTTACAGAAGAAAAAGTAGAGCCGGAAGAATTAACATTGACTAATGTGGTGGAGGAGGTGAAAGCTGGAACAGTAGAGAGAATCTTGGTCCAAGGAGGAGAAATCACAGTTGAATATAACGATGAAGAAAGAGTAGAAGGAAAGACCAAGAAAGAAACAGACGCAGCTATTTCAGAAACATTAATAAACCTAGGGGTAAGCGCAGAAGAATTACAGTCAATTCAAATAGAAGTCAAAGACCCAACTGGGTTTGGGTATTGGTTGGGGGTACTGGCACCTTTTTTGTTTCCGCTACTCTTTCTACTAATAATTATCTGGTTCTTTACCCGTTCTGTACGTGGAGCCGGTATGCAGGCTATGAGCTTTGGCGCAAGTAAGGCGAGGATGATAGATCCTAACGATCAAAATCAGAAAGTCACATTTAAAGACGTGGCTGGTGCTAAAGAGGCCAAGCAAGAACTAGAGGAGATTGTAGATTTTCTTAAGAATCCTAAAAAATTCTTAGATATTGGAGCAGAAATTCCTAAAGGCGTGATGATGATGGGTGCTCCTGGTACTGGTAAAACACTGTTAGCAAGAGCAGTGGCTGGAGAAGCTGGTGTACCTTTCTTCTCTATTTCTGGTTCAGAATTTGTGGAGATGTTTGTCGGAGTGGGAGCGTCGAGAGTACGAGATTTGTTCCAGCTAGCCAAGAAAAGTGCCCCAGCTATCATTTTCGTAGATGAAATTGATGCTGTAGGTCGTGTGCGAGGCACTGGCATTGGTGGTGGCAATGATGAAAGGGAACAGACTTTGAACCAAATCTTAGTTGAGATGGACGGTTTTGAGCCCAATGCTAAGGTGATTGTGATGGCTGCTACTAACCGTCCGGATGTGCTCGACCCTGCTCTCCTGCGTCCGGGTAGGTTTGATCGGCGTGTCACAATAGACTTACCAGACAAGAAAGATAGGGAAGCAATTCTAAATGTACATGCACGCAAGAAGCCGTTACAAGATGATGTCAACTTGGAGATAATTGCTCAAAGAACCCCCGGTTTCTCCGGAGCAGATTTGCAATCATTGATGAATGAGGGCGCTATTTTAGCTGCCAGAGAAGAGAGGAAAAAAGTAGGGCAGTTTGACCTAATACGCTCAATTGAAAAAGTAATGCTGGGGCCAGAACGAAAGAGTCATGTACTGAGCAAGAAAGAACGCAAGATTACCGCCTACCACGAAGTCGGTCATGCACTGGTGGCTAGTGTATTGCCCTACGCCGACCCAGTGCAAAAAATCTCCATCATATCTCGTGGTAGAGCGGCAGGCTATACTCTCAAGCTTCCTGACGAAGATAGAAAAATGCATACGCGCAAGGAGTTCATCGACGATATCGCCATGACTCTTGGTGGATATGTAACAGAGGAGATGATCTTTGGCGACCTGACCACTGGTCCACAAAACGACCTGCAAGTAGTAGCCAACTTGGCTCGCGACATGGTCACTAAGTATGGCATGAGTAAGCTTGGTCCAGTTGCCTTAGAAGGTACAGGGGGACGTCTAATCGGCGGCGGTATGAGCGAGGATAGAGGGTACTCACCACAGATAGCCAAGGCCATTGATGATGAGGTAGCTCGTATGGTAGAAGAGGGTAAAGAAAAAGCAAAAGAAATACTGACGGAATATAAGGTTGCATTGGATAATATTTCTATGAAACTGATGGAAGTAGAAACTTTAGAAAGACCAGAATATGAAGAGCTGTTGAAGCAAGAGGATGTGCCGATAAAAGA
>CAJWTE010000044.1 GCA_913046815.1 uncultured bacterium
GTTTTCACCTTTAAACGCACACACCGGCTAAAGCCGGTGGTTTAGGGGGTGAATAATAAATCGCCCGACTGATCGGGCGATTTTTTGAAATGAGTGTTGAACGATCAGTCGCCGTCGATGCCAGAGGGAATGCCCCAGCGCACCGTGCGTACCATACGATCCAGGAGTTTTCCGAACGTCCGAGCGAACCACTCAGGAATTTTCGCAAGGAAGTCGCCGAAGACCATCGTGATGATGTGGAACGGCCAGAGGAAAATCATGCTGGAAACCGTCTCGAGGTTGTTTATGACCTTGATGCTGTCAGGATCAATATCGAGGTAGTCTGAGCGGTACTTGACCCAGGCTTCTTTAATGCATTCGGGAATCGGTTCACCCGATTTGTACTGTCTGCACATCGATTTGTCTGCTTCAGAGAGGAGCGGTCCATACCGATCACTTTCTTTGTCCTGCTTCACTTTCTCCTTGATGAAAGCAGTGAGTTTTTCACGAAGATCTTCATAGTATTTTCGCGCGTGCCAGAGGTATAACGGCACTACTGCAAACAAGCCCCAGAGGACGTATTTTACCAGTACCAAAAGTGTGCCCACCACCACGGCTTGCAGAAGTTGCCACCAACCCTCCGCGTCGGACATCATGAAAATCGAAAAGACAATAACGCCCATCAGTACCGTAAAGGCCCCAAGATGACTGTCTCTATAGAACGCCACCTCAGTCCAGACGATTCCGCCGATTACAATGATGAGCGCCCACCACGACAGTGTTGCCCACAGTACAACAGGGAACGCAAACGCTCCCGTGAAGACACCGAACAAGAAATCCATGTTTTTCTTCCTTTTGTTTGAGAAAGATCAGCTTCTTACATAAAGCAAGAAAGTGTATCTGGCAGAACGTTACTATTTTAAAGGGGTACTGTCAATGAAGTTATGTTTTAGCTAAGGCATTTGTCACTTTTGCATATAGTACTTCATTCGGTGTTTTTCCATCAAGTGAACAGTGTTCTAGATCGTTATAGTAGCCATTCCAGAGACGGATTTTTCTTTTGGCTCCGCGGATAGGAATTTCTTCCATTACATGGACTGTATACCTTGTCACAATTTTTCCTTCGTCAAAATCGCAGGCAAGGTCTTCGAATCCTAACGAAAGTGACATTGAGTCACTTTCTTCCGCGGAGCCTAAAATCAAAAGCCACACCAAGGGTGTGACTTAAGATTTTATGGGTTCTGCGGATAGGAATTTCTCATCTTACAGATGCTGTACACCTTTTGGAGATTTCTGTTCGCTTCGCTCCAGAAATTTCACAAAAGCTTTTCGAATCCGTCCTCCTGCTTTTCTTCCGCTGTCGCTACAGAAAGCAGTTGCGGCATCCGCTCCTCTCGTAAAGAAAACACTCAGACTTTTGTCTGAGTGTTTTCTTTACTCGCTCCGGACCTTTGAGGCTGTTCGAACTTTTTATGCCCAAAATGATATCAAAGTGATGCTTCCTGACCTGCAGAATGATAGCGTTGTAGTGTAGGTTCTATAAATTTCTAGCGTCATATGCCCAATGCAATATTGCTTGTCGTTGTCTAGGTCTGCACTGCTGGTCTCCTGGCTTACAATTATGAGCTACTTGTGAAGCATGACGAGTTATAGCTTTCCAACGTTTTATCTGACGCTCGTCATCTTCGTGTCGACGGCCAAGATAATATCTGCAATACCACTGAAACCACCCTCGTGGGTCATCTTTATGTATCCAACCCTTATCTTTCCAAACCGAAAGTGGTTGGCTTGCATTAACACCGTAGTAATTTAACTCTTTGTGTTGCTCGCCGTCAGAAGAAAGTTTTGCATTCTTCCACCAAACCTTTGGAAACTCATTTGGTTTGTCACCAAAATATAATCCACCAAAAACACCCATCTCAAGCATTTCTTGTGGTGTTAGATGAGGTTTAAAATCTGGATGAAAATTTTGTCCAGGTTTCTCTTTTCTTATATAAGAGTAATTTGACTGCATTGAATCATTAACTGTAAATTTCTTCATACGTTAAGTCTTTGGAGGTAGTGGGAAAAATGCACTGGTGCGTTTTTTGTATTCCTGAAAATTCTGATTATCAGCAAAACTTTTCTCTAACATCGGAATACCTGACACCTTAAGGATTAAAAAAGTAATCATCAGAGGACTAATGAGAGCAACGTAGCTAAGCGGTAAAGAGACAATCATTATCCATAGACCCCACCACATTGTCACTTCTCCAAAATAGTTTGGGTGGCGAGTATATTTCCACAACCCACTTGAGAGAATTTCATCTGAAGCCGGTTTGCTGGCAATAAACTTATCTAGCTGCCAATCGCCCACAGTTTCAAAAAAGTATCCAACTAGCCACACCAATACACCACCTATGGAAATAAAACTCAGTGCACTAGAGTCTCCAAATACACTCACATGAACAAATGAATAGCCAACTACAACCATCAAGAAACCTTGTAATATATAGACCTGGAAGTAACTACGGATATAAAACCATATACCCCACTCATCTCTCCATTTTTTATAACGGAAATCCTCAGTCTTCTTCCTGTTTCGCAAGTAAATCCTTAGAGTTAATCGCATTCCCCATAAGCCAGCTAAGACAGTTAGAATCAGCGATAATTCACCTTGAGCACCACTAAAGTAACTTACCAGAGCTACTATAAAAATACCTGTACCCCACGCGATATCAGCAATGTCATTCCGTTTGAGGATTAATGACAATATAAATAACCCAGTCACAAACACACCAATAACAGAAAAAGTGAAGGTTATTTGTTCAAGAAACATACTTATAGCAAGAATGTCTTACCTAAGTAGTAGCTAACGGCAGCTACACTACCAGTGAGTACAGTCCCCCAAATCAAGTCAACGACAGTGACCAGTACCGGCCAATCCTTAACTGTAGCCAAGTTAGTAAAGTCATAAGTGGCATAAGCAAAGAAGCCAAACAAAGCTCCAAACATAATTGCTTTACCTAATGAACCAGTCTGCAATGCTGGACTGACTGCAAAAATAATTATTCCAACTATATAAAGTAAGTAGAAAATAATTGCTGCTGGCCAATTAACAGGTCCGAGCAAAAAACCAATCTGTTCTTTATAGAAACCCTTTCAAATCCATCCCAACCAAATCATATCAATGATGAAAAAAGCAGGAATTGTCATTAAGTACAAATATACGTATTGAATGATAGTCATATTATAAATTTAAATAAGTTATTGTTAGCTGCAAAACTGAAGCAAAAGAAACCCAGAGCAAGTAAGGGACATTTACATAAACCACCCACGGAAAGTAAGGATAGATAACAATCCCTGACCAAACTATAGTGCCTAATACCAGAAGAATATCTATTGATGCCAAGAGATTATTTTGTAGCCCAAACTGCAGAGGGGTAAAAGCAAAGTTAAATACCAAGTTAAGAATAAAAGGTAGCAAAACCAAGAACGGAATTGCACCCTTAAAATACTTATACGCAACGTAGCCAAAAGAAATTGCAATTATTGTATAGAGAACACTCCAAACTGGACCAAATAGCCAAGCTGGTGGTGCCCATTCAGGCTTAATAAGAGTTGAGTACCAGTTGTATGTTTCCATACATTGAGTATAGCAGGTTCGAACCACCAACTATCCTACTAAAAATGAGCCCCATAATTAGGGCTCATTTTCGTTGCTCTACAACCTGGACGCATTCAGAACTTTTGAGTGGGCAAGAGCTATAGATAAATGGGAAAAGCTTGGATTTTGTAAATGAAAAGACCGCCCCAGTTTCCTAGGGCGGCCTGTGCCGAAGCGGAAGTTCAGTGTTGTTGGTTCTCCGCATGCAGGCGGCGGTGCACTTCGTTGAAGACGGCGATTCGGGCAGGATGCGAGTCGCCGAGACTTTCCATCGTTGCAGACAGTTTTGCCATGAAGGCCTCTTTCTGCATCGCGGGAATGTGCTCTTCGAGCAGCTTCATGAGCTGCCGTGCGAAGAAGTCGGTATCCGTATCCTGCTTCCGCTGTGCGTCAGCAACGATGTCACCAAGGTTCATTCCAGCCATGTCAATATCCTCCATGATTAAGACTGTTTCAAATATGATAATAGCATATAATACACACTATGTCAATACAGGCGCATGCTTCATTTCAGAACTGTAAGGTCTAGTTGTTTAAACACAAAACGCCACAAAAGGGCGTTTGTCCTATATTGCTCCGCGGATAGGATTCGAACCTATGACCTGCCGGTTACACGTATCCAGGGATTTCTCCAAGGGGCGGACTATATCATCATCCTGCCAAATGGCGTGGGATGTGAGGCGCTTCCCAGTGTTACGTAACATGCTACGTAACAAGAGTACTCCCTTACGGGATAGTCTCTGAACCTTCAATGAATTTCTTCAAAGCTTGGCTGCTGATTG
>CAJWTE010000045.1 GCA_913046815.1 uncultured bacterium
GGGGAGTAATCGGTATTCATAGAAAGATTATTTACTCTCTGGCGGCAACAGTACTGGTAATGACTTATAGTTTTCACGCCCTGCCGGTAACAGAGTTGGTTGACCCGGGGCCGATTCAGGCTTTGTTTGCAAGTCAAAACAGTTTTTTCTTTTGGCTCTTTGTACCTATTTTAATATTGTTCTTTTTGTAGAAATCAACACTTTTACTACGTACAATTTGAAACAAGTGTGTAATAATCATGAGTATGTTTAAATGGCTAAAGAGAAGAAGCACGATGAACTTTGGTCTGCACTTTATGCTTGATGGCTATGGTGCACCCAAGAGCATTCTGAAAGACGAGGAGCTCATTAAGAACATGCTCCAAACGATTCCCGGTGAGCTAGGCATGTATGCCATTACCGATCCTATAGTCGTAGAAGTTGGTCCAAACAACAAAAAGGACCCGGGAGGGATAAGTGGTATGGTTCTCATTGCAGAAAGCCACATCAGTGTTCATACTTTTCCGAACAGGGCATTTGTCACTCTTGATGTATACACCTGTCAAGATACCCTGGACACCAAATCCCTTATAGAGAAATTTCAACACCACCTGCAGTTCAATAGTTTTGAAAAACACTTGATTAAAAGGGGGGTGCGATACCCCAATAGAGACACCCAATAAGCTATGAGAATCTTGTTCATTTCCGGCGAGTTGATAGGTTCTGCTGTAGTACATCAACTTATAAAGGAAGGGAACGATGTAAAGCTGTATATTGAGCACCCGGATCGCGCAGAATGCTTTGATGGAATGGTTGCAAAGACCCGAAATTGGAGGAAGGAACTGAAATGGGTCGGCAAGGACGGGCTGATTGTATTTGATGACATTATCTTTAAAGGTGCTCAAGAGAAACTGAGAGCTAAGGGATACCGAGTTATAGGGGGCGACTCCAGAAGCGATAAGCTCGAGGACGATAGGCACTATTTCCAATCCATTTTGAAAAAATACAAAATGCCGATCTTGCCACATATCGGCTTTGACACTCCGGATGAGGCGATAAGGTACATTAAGAGAAGAAGGGGTATGTGGGTAGTTAAGCAAAATAGTCATATTGGAATGCTCAACTATGTTGGAGAAAGGGAGGATTCTGAAGACGTATTGGATGTGTTGGAGCTGTATAAGGAGAAAAAAATTAAAGGCATTCATCTACAGAAAAGAGCACTCGGTATAGAAATCGGAGTTGGCAGATACTTTAATGGGAAAGACTGGGTAGGGCCAATTGAAATCAATATCGAGCACAAACCCCTTTTTAATGGCGACATTGGTCCACTTACCGGTGAAATGGGCACTGTAATGTGGTATTCGAAGGACGAAAATATGCGACTCTACGCTGAAACCTTGAAGAAATTGAAGCCCTATCTCCAAGAAATTGAGTACAAAGGGGACATAGACATCAACTGCATCGTGAATGAGGATGGTATCTGGCCGCTTGAGGCAACTATGAGATTCGGCACACCGGCAGCTGAATTACAGTGCCACCTACACAATTCTCCTTGGTCAGAATTTTTGACCGCGCTGGCCGATGGCGAATCATATGAACTTGATTTCATGAAAGGATACGGAGTTGTTGTATCAGTTGGAGTTCCTCCTTTTCCTTTTGCACCTGAGTATTTTGGCGATACTAAGATGCAGACAAGTAAAGGAGTGGGAATCTCATTCACGGACGATATTACGGAAGATGATTTGAGTAGAATACACTTTGAGGAGGTTGCCAAACAAAGACTAAGTAATGGAAAAGAGAGATTTTACTTAGCAGGCAAGCATGGATACGCACTTTATGTGACCGGACACGGCTCCACCGTAAAGAAGGCGCGCGAAGAGGCTTACGCAACAATAAGAAAAATTATAATACCAAAAATGTTTTATCGAACGGACATCGGAGAAAAGTTTATAAGAACTGACCGCCGCCTTCTAAAGGAGTGGGGTATAATCTAGCTGTGACCTGGTTTTTTTTAGCTCTAGTTGCACCTTTTCTATATGCTGTAACAAACCATATAGACAAAGCGTTGATTAGTAAGTACTTCAAGGAAGGTGGCGTTGGAACGTTGATACTTTTCTCATCGCTTCTATCAGCCATTGCCATTCCTGTCATACTTTTTTTCGAACCCAATGTTCTAACCTCTGATTTGTCTAGTATCCTCTTACTGTCTCTGGTTGGCATACTTGATATAGCTATCTTGTGGTGCTATTTGGTTGCGTTGGAAGGTGATGAACCATCAATCATAATTGTTTTTTATCAACTCGTACCGGTTTTTGCCTTGCTGTTTGGATTTATACTGCTTGGGGAGTCACTTTCATACATGCAGCTTATAGCAATGGCAATAGTAATGTTTGGGACTACGTTGGTTTCGGTTGAGTTAGATGAAAATAATAGGTTTAAACTGCGTAGAAAAACCGTTATATATATGACTCTGGCAGCTGCCGCATGGGCCGCAGAATCCGTCTTGTTCAAGTATGTGGCACTTGAAGAAAATGTCTGGAGATCTCTCTTTTGGGAACACCTCATGCTGGCATTCGTAGGACTTCTAATATTCATACTGGTAAAAAAGTATCGCTTGCACTTCCTTAAGGCTCTGAAGGAGAATTCGGGAGCGATTCTGGGGCTCAATGTTACTAACGAAGTTCTATACATGGTAGGGAATATTACGGTTGCATTCGCGGTCATGTTAGCTCCGGTGGCACTTGTTCTTCTGGCTGAACCGATGCAAGCATTCTTTGTCTTTATAATTGGATTATTTCTATCTTTTTTCTTTCCGGGGATACATAAAGAAAAGATCACCGCCTTCTCTCTAGTACAGAAAGTATCCGCTCTCACTATAACAACTATCGGTACTTACATTCTTCTCTCAGTTACATGATATGCACTTAGGTAAATTGCTAAGCATTACAAATTTGGTAGTCTGAACAGTAGAATATGAAAATTCTTGGTTTTATAAGAAACAACATATTGTTGGTGACACTTCTTCCTCTTTTGGTCTTGGCGATAGGTGCATCGTATCTGCGATTCATGGTTTTATATGATTATTCTGTCACTTATGAAGGTTTTTGCGACCCTGAGACAAGTATTTGTTTTGAGTATTGTGAGGATGATGAGTGTCTAGAGCCGTTTTATTATGCCTGGATAGAAAGAGACGCAAGTACATTGAGGGAGATCTGTGATGATTTGGATGTTGCTTCATGTGAAGCTTCGCAGAAGTGCGCTCAAGATGAAGAAAATTGTTCAGTTTCCTTTTGTGATCCGGCGGTAGATTCCAATTGTGAGAGTATAGGTGATTCCAAAATATGATTTGTTATCTTTTTGACGCACCAAAATATTTGTTTTTCGCCTCCGACGTTCCACCGCTCCTTTATTATTCTCATATACCAACCACTATATTGGCATTAGTGGTTGGGGTGTTTGTTTTTTTAAGTAATCCTAGAAAACTGCAGAACCAGTTATTGCTATTAATAGCTCTGTTTTTCTCCTGGTGGACTACTTTGAGTCTCTTGGCCTGGACTAACATAAACGCCGATTTCTTGGCATTTATCTGGCCCGGATTCGGAATTTCCGCCGCCTTTTTGTCAATATTTAGCATCTATTTCGTATACGTTTATGTGGACAAGAAGGACGTGTCCTTTTCTATGAAACTGATTTTCTTAGCTCTACTTGCACCCGTATTACTGTTTTCACATACCAACCTCAGTCTTTCAGGTTTTGATTTAACAAACTGCGATGCTTTCTTGTACGAAGGGTTGTACTTTAAAGCTTATTATACGGCTTTGGGATTCCTGGCAATGGGTTGGATAATGACATTTCTAACCCGGAGATACCTGACATCCAACGATGCGGGAAGAAGAGAAATCCTCTTAATGGGAATCGGGATTGAGTTTTTCTTGTTCTTTTTTATCACCACTACTTTCATAGTCACACAACTAACCAACATGGGGGTTTTTGTGGATTCCAGACTTGAAATGTATGGCTTATTTGGCATGTCTTTCTTTATGGTGATGATGGGCGTTTTGATTGTTAAGTTCAAGGCATTCAATATCTCCGTTCACGCGTCTCAGGCACTTGTTATAGCCCTGTTGATATTGGTTGCCT
Organism: uncultured bacterium; assembly: GCA_913046815.1. Taxonomy (GTDB): domain Bacteria; phylum Patescibacteriota; class Minisyncoccia; order Phycocordibacterales; family UBA918; genus OLB19. The sequence continues at coordinate 4,120 of CAJWTE010000045.1, forward strand.
CTCAGTTTACCTTTGACCAATCGAGACCTGCGATCATATTAACTTCCGTAACACTTGTTCTCACGACCATTGCCAGCCTCATTATAGTAAGAAGTGTGAAGAAAGAGGTTGAGCAGAGAAAGGAGATTGAGGGCTTGGTAACCAAATTAGACAAAGCGAACAAGCGACTGAAAGTTCTGGATAAAATGAAGTCTGAGTTCGTTTCCATTGCTTCACACCAGCTCAGAAGTCCTCTAACAT
>CAJWTE010000046.1 GCA_913046815.1 uncultured bacterium
AGACATGTTCGAGGTCGATCTTTTAGGTCACATTATCCAGGTATTAGAAACTTTTTCCGAAAAGGAGTACGCTGAGAATAAAGATGCATTTCGCATAATCGCTGATCACATCAGAGGTGCGACATTCATGATAAGTGACGGGGTTCTGCCAGGAAACACAGAGCAAGGTTACTTTGTGCGCCGGCTATTACGTAGAGCCGTTCGATATGCTGATGTATTAAAAATTCCACGTGGTAAGTTAGTAGAAGTTGCAGACACAGTAGTACAACTGTTCGGATTTGCTTATCCGAGCCTAGAAGAGAAGAGAGAGTTAATTAAGACGACTATTTCAGGTGAGGAAGAGCAATTCCGCAGAACTTTAGAAAAAGGCCTTCGAGAGTTTGAGAAGCTTGCCAAGACAAATATTACAGGACGTGATGCTTTTGTACTGTTTACAACTTACGGCTTCCCGTTTGAGCTTACGAAGGAACTGGCTAATGAAGCAGGTATCAATGTAGACGAAACTTCTTTCCAAAAGGAGATGAAAGACCATCAGGAGAAGTCACGAACAGGTGCTGAGCAAAAGTTTAAGGGTGGGCTCGCTGACCATTCAGAAAAAGTTGTGCAGTATCACACGATCACACATCTCCTACTAGCTGGACTGAGAAAGTATTTAGGGGACCATGTCCACCAAGCAGGGTCCAATATCACTGGTGAAAGACTGAGGTTTGACTTCACTCATGATCAGAAGCTTACTAACGAGGAGAAAGAGGACGTAGCAAACTATGTCAACAATGCTCTATCGAGTGGTGGTAAAGTTGATGTTGAAATTCTCTCTAAGGAGCATGCTCAAACTGACGACACTATTGAAGCCAGCTTTTGGGATAGGTATCCTGATGAAGTAAAAGTGTACACTATGAAAGGAGACGGGGGTCAGATACTTTCTAGAGAGTTGTGCGGCGGGCCACATGTAGATGGGTTAGAAGAAATATCAGGAAAATTCTTTATAACAAAGGAGGAGTCGTCTGCGGCTGGCATAAGACGAATCAAAGGTGTCCTAGAGTAACAATCTTTCGGTAAAGAGCAGAAAGTCTTGCTGCCAATCCCCGTAGCCAGTGCAATCACTAAATATAAATTGCTATAATTAACGAATGAAGTTTATGTTTACAGGGAAGAACGATTCCGTGTATGGAGCTTTGCTTATAATAAAAGCAACGAGAGTTTCAATACTTGTAACAAAATTTGATGCTGCTAGTAATATTCCACATTTGATTTGGACACATACGGAAAGTATTCGGTTCGACCCGAGTTACTCAGGACCAGAAATGCTCAAGCGCATGGAGTCTGCCATTTTGCGTGCTTCACTAGAATTGGACAATAGAGGAGTTGTTGTCAACGCCGCTCGGTTACGTTGTGTAATCGGCGCTCCATGGTCACACACAGTGTCAAGAAATATAATCACCAGCAATGAACAACCTGAGCGGGTTACGAAGAGACAGTTGGAGGATTTGGCTCAAATTGCAGAGGAACAATCTCTAGACTTTGTTTCGGGCCAACAATTCTTTAATCAACTAGGCATTACTCCAATTCTCAAGCGCAACACTGGCATCAAGCTAAATGGATATGACGTACAGGAACCAATTGGGTTATTAGCTGAAAGTATAACGATAGAGCATGCAATTAGCATTGCTGAAACCTCACTTATAGCAGCTGTGACAGAGATGCATGACAAGATTTTACCCAAGAGTGAGCTCACATTTACGACTTTTAACAATGATTTGCAAACTTGTATTTCGCAAGTTTTACCTCAATACAACAGTTACGCTACCATTGAGTTAGATACAGAGGTATCGACAATGAGCGTATTTGAAGGTAATACATGTCGAGTTTCACTGTATCAAGAGTTTGGATATATGGATCTAGTGAGAGCTTTGACAGAGATTTCAGGTCTACCAAAAACTGAAATACTTGGGCTTTTGAGAACAGACATATATGCATTGAGGGAAACATTGAGTAAATCCAAGAAGAACAAGTTTACCGAAATACTCAGTGACTTTTCTAAATCCCTTAATAAATTATCCCTGAGTATTGCAAGAGAAACCGCTTTACCAAGAGACGTTATTTTGGTATCAAACCTCGGAGCTCCTGCTTTTTTAATTAACATACTTTGCTCTGATCTAGGTAAAGTCACAGGTCTGGAGCATTTTATTCAACCTCTAACCAGTAAATTTTTCAAATGTGAGGGTGCACACGTCCCAATTTCAGACCTTGCCGTTGCCTATACGTTCAATCATGAGAGGTGATTTTGCTCTTCTTGCACTTGTAAGCAAGTGCTGTTAACCGTTATACTAAACAACTATGGATAAAAAATGGAATCTGCAAGATATCAAACCGACTGGTGACAGCGGACGTAAAGCCAAGCGACATGTCAGTAGAGAGAATGGTTCACGCTCTGGAGTCAATAATTCTGACGCGAGTCAAACAAAAGGCCGTATTAAGTCCAAGCGAAGCTATCGTAATTGGTGGCCTGCCTTCCTGTTTTCCATATTTGTGGTCGGCATATTTATGCTTGTGAGTTTGTTGAGTAACAGAGCAGACGTAATTGTTACCCCTAGATCGGATGAGCTAACAGTCAATACGACTCTGGAGGCTTTCAAGAAGCCGAGTGACGGACAATTGGGTTACGAGTTAATGACTTTAACAGCTCAGTCGAAGGCAGTAGTCGCAGCTAGTGGTGAGGAGGAAGTTAGCGACAAAGCCTCTGGTGTAATAACGATAAGTAAAACTACTTCTGGTAGTCAAATACTCATCGCAACAACCAGATTTGAATCGCCAAATGGAAACATCTACAGGATACTAGAATCAGTTGAGGTGCCTGGTGGCACCTCAGAGGACCCAGGAGCTGTAGTAGCAACTGTAGAGGCAGACCAAGCCGGTATCGAGTATAATTTAGATTCTGGCACAGCGTTTACAATTCCCGGACTGAAATCTGATGCGTCGTTATATAAAGCAATCACTGCTACCAATCAAGAACCTTTTACTAACGGTTATGAAGGCGTGCGTCTGCAAATTGCTGAAGAAGATGAGAAAAACATAGAAACTGAAATTGTAAGTAAACTTGAAACGAACCTAAAAGCAAGAGTCGCAGAGGAAATTCCAGCTGGTTTCACTGTATTTAAGGAAAGTGGATTGTTTACGACGGAAACTCAAACCCGCCAACTCCCAAACTCTACAGATGCTGAAATTGAAGTAACGGTATCATTACATACACCTATATTTAAATCCGATGAATTGGCAACTTATTTCGCCAGACTACTTATCAACGGTTACGAGGGTTTGCCAGTACAGTTAAGTACCTTAGATAATGTTACCTTTAACTATAAAACTAGCGATTCGAACTTAAAGCTGCGAGAATTGGAAAGTTTCAGCTTCTCTGTAGTTGGAAAATTACAAATAGTATGGACTTTCGATGAAGTGGCATTTGCTAGTGATTTATTAGGCATGCCATCCACTGCTCTCGGGCAAGTGATCAAAGCATACCCAGGTATAAAGACTGCAAAGTCGCAGCTTAGGCCGTTTTGGAAAAAGACTTTTCCAAATAGTTTAGGTAAAATTGTAATTACAGAAAAGATATAGCTTATTGAATATGAGAGAGTGGACTTTTTACTTGACGACAACGCCACTCTTTGTTAGACTCCTTTCGCCTAATGTCAGACGAAAAAAATAACGAAGTTGTATTTGGAACGGTTGAAGAAGCTCTTCCGAATACAATGTTTAAAGTAGTACTTGATGAAACTAGCGAAGTCATGCTTGCATATCTTGCCGGCAAAATGCGTAAGTTTAGAATCAGAGTACTGGTGGGAGACAAAGTCGCAATTGAGTTGGACCCTTATGGAGGCAAAGGGAGGATTACAAAGCGGCTCTAATGCGAATTTTTATTTTATTATGAAAGTTAAATCATCAATCAAAAAGAGAAGTGCCGACGACATTAT
>CAJWTE010000047.1 GCA_913046815.1 uncultured bacterium
CCGATAGAGCAGAGGTACCATCCAAGGTAGCTATTAACGAAGCAATTGAACTAGCTAAGCAATTTGGAGGAGACAACAGTAGTCGTTTTGTAAATGGTGTTTTGGGTGCGGTTTATAAGGAAATGGGTGAGCCGGGCAAGGACGATGTCAGCAAAAAACGCAAAAAAGAAGTACCATTCGATGAGATGCCAGTCCTACGTTTAGCTGGAGCTGTAGTGTATGCTGAGCACGAAGGCGAGATGTATTTGGCACTTGTGCATGATATTTTTGGCCACTGGACTCTAGCAAAAGGGAAGATTGAAGACAAGGAGAATTTGGAAGAAGGAGCAAAGAGAGAAATCAAAGAAGAGATTGGACTAGATATAGCAGTAGAGGAGAAGCTTGGTGAAAACGAATACGTGGCTTCCAAACCAGATATTGGCAAGCACCGAAAACAGGTAACTTATTTCTTGGGCAAGAGTGAGTACAAGGATTTGGAATTGGAAAAGAAAGGAGGATTAGATGATGCTCAATGGTTTCGAGTAGCGGATATTTTAGATTTGAATTTTTATGAGGATATATTGCCTATCGTTACCAAAGCCATTACCATCCTGGTAGCGAAAAAATAGCATCATCTACATTGTCAGACTGCAGTAATTTTCAACTCACCTTACAAGTCAGTAAGGCTCGTTGAAAATTCTTTGTCTTCCTCGTATCTAATACTATTTTTTCGCTACCAGTATCAAAGTCGTTACTTCATTTTTATTTTTGGTCAACCAGTAACTGATTGGTAACCATTTCTTTGTACGCCTTGTATATCCTCTCGTTTCTTAGCAACTAATCGTGGCTGACACATCACTTCCTATTTTCTTCCCGCCTCGCGACCATCATTATTTTCAGCAACCAATATTAAGTCATCAAAAATAGACAGTCTGCTTTGTTAAAATACAAAAATAATTTTCGCTGGACCAATCGATTGGAAATCTGAGACGTATGTAACAATGTACTTACGTTCGTACGTGACGTATAGGTGAAAATAAAGTATATTCATAATACCGTTCGTAAATTAGATGCGATGTGTCGAGCACATCAGATGTAATTTGTGTAGTGGTCTTAATCAATACAAATAAAATCAAACATGTCAGAGGTTAATATTGCCGATTCACTTAATAAATTGGAGAAAATTATTAGTGTCCAGTTTAAGGATAAAATCCATCTTACTTCAGCTATCACTCATCGTTCATACCTAAATGAGAACCGAGAAGCAGACTGGGAGCACAACGAGCGCTTGGAGTTTTTAGGAGATGCTGTATTGGAGTTGGTGGTGACTGACTTTCTCTTTGATAAATATCCAGATAAGCCGGAAGGTGAGCTTACAGCTGTACGTGCTGCTCTTGTAAATACGGTATCTCTAGCCGCAGCTAGCGAAAAATTAGGTATCAATGACTACTTATTAATGTCTAAGGGAGAGAGTAGGGATGAAGGTAGAGCCAGACAGTATATATTAGCAAATGCTTTTGAAGCAATCATTGGAGCTATTTATCAAGACCAAGGTTACAATGAAGCACAAAAGTTTATCGCTGGTGCATTATTTCCTAGAACTGAAGAAATCGTAGAGAAAAGACTGTGGCAAGACCCGAAAAGTCGCTTTCAGGAGTTGGCACAAGAAAATGTATCTATCACTCCTACCTATGAGACTCTGTCTCAAGAAGGCCCTGACCATGATCGGGTATTTACTATTGGTGTCTACTTAAGAAAAGAGAAAGTAGCCGAAGGAACTGGTCGATCTAAGCAAGAGGGTGAACAAGCTGCGGCTGAAGCGGCTTTAGTGGCCAAGGGTTGGTAGCACTAATCACATGACAAAGGGCGCGACCGTAGGTTGCGCCCTTTGTCATGTTAAAATTAACTGATGAAAAAATGTTCAGAATCTGTTGGTTTTACCTTAATTGAGCTACTAACGGTCATATCTATTATCGGCATGCTATCTTTGATTGTATTGGCGGGAAGTGGTAATTTTCGTGCAAATGCAAGAGATTCTATTCGGCAAGATGACATCAAACAATTAGCAACGGCCGTGAGGTTGTTTGTTGATAAGTATGGCCGCTGGCCTGACTGTACGGCCGGGATGGTGCTAGAAGCTGGGCGTGGCTCAATTCCTGGTGGTGGAACTTGTCCTGATGAGGACAAACTCATTTCTTTTTTGCAAGATTCCTTTGGCACTATACCGGTAGACCCTAAAGGTCCTGGTGATAATGACTATTATTACTACTATGATTCCAAATATACCTGTGACGGTGACAGTACAGATTCGGTGTTAGTATTTGCGGCCAATCTAGAAGACACAGACTCCAATACTTCTGTAGTATGTGACGGCAGTACTGGAGGCAACCAAGGTGGTTATACTAGTACTGCCGATTATGACGGTAGCATTGATCCTAGCCAACCCTACGTAGTCCGTTTATACGAAAGACCTGACTAGTATTCTTTGATGTACCTAAAACACTTAAAAATTAACGGCTTCAAGTCATTTGCCAAAAAGGGTGAACTAGAGTTTAGTGCTCCCGTTACAGCTATTGTTGGACCCAATGGTTCTGGCAAAAGTAATGTGGCGGAAGCTTTTCGTTTTGTCTTAGGTGAACAATCAAGCAAGGGCTTGCGAGCACAAAAAGGAGCCGATCTTATTTTCAATGGTTCGGAAAAAGTATCTCGTTCCAACCGTGCTTCAGTAGAAGTATTACTAGACAACTCCTCTAAAGTTTTTCCGGTTGATTTTGATGAAATACACCTCGAAAGAATCGTTTATAGAGACGGCCAAAATGACTACATCATCAACGGTTCAAAAGTGCGTTTGAAGGACATACAAGAATTACTGGCAGCAGCCAATATTGGTCCTAGTGGACATCATATAATTTCACAAGGCGAGGCAGACCGGATTCTTTCTGCCAGTCTTAAGGAGAGAAGAGAGATGATTGAAGACGCTCTTGGCCTTAAGGTATATCAATATAAACGGCAAGAAGCGATTAAGAAATTGGAAAAGACCAAGGAAAATATAGAAAAAGTTGAATCTTTGCGTAGGGAAGTAGCACCTCATCTCAAGTTCTTACACAATCAAGTGAAAAAAATGGAAAGGGCTGTGGCATTACGTGAAAAGCTCAGCGACTTTTATCAAGAATATCTGTATCGGGAAGATAGATATTTGACGACTGAGGCAGAGAAAATCAAACAGGATAAATTACCGCTTGACTCCCAAATACAAGCTATTAGCGGTCAGATCAAAGTTTCTGAATCCAGATTAGAGGAGGCGAGTAATGATACTTATACTAGTCAAATTAAGTCGGCAGAAATCACACTGACACAAATTAGAGATAAACGACAAAACACAGTTCAACAGCTGGGGCAAATCGAAGGTCAAGTACACCTGATGCATCAGCAAATAGAAAAGAAAATAAACGCTACTAAGGCAGAAAATGCACCTATTCCCCATAGAAAAGTTGAGCAGACTCTGCATGAAGTTTGCCGCGACATCGAGAAGCATGGTCAATTGACGGAAGTATTGTTGTTACAGAGAGCTCTATCTGATGCTAAGAATACTTTGCAAAATTTCCTCGTATCTATAACCGAGGACAACGAAGTGGATGTAGAGGAAGAAAGGACGTTGTTAGGTGAGTTGGAATTGCAAGGAGAAACTATGTCCAAAAAACTAGGGACGATAAAGGCAGAAGAGGAGAAAGTAAAAGCCCTGTTGCATGAGTTGCAAACCAAAGCCATAGATGACAATGAGACTGCGAGGCAAATTGAACGTAA
>CAJWTE010000048.1 GCA_913046815.1 uncultured bacterium
CCCACTACACTCGCACCGGCTTCAGCCAACCTACTGGCCAAACCAGCTCCACCACACCCAATATCCAGCACTCCTACCTCTCTACTACGCCCAAGTTTTTGTGCCACCTGGAACAACAACTTCTTATCCAAGTCGTCCGCTCTCTTCACCGCTACATCCACTCCGTATTTCATTAGTTTCCGATGTCTAAAAGATGAATGTGATAATGATCGCGGATACTACTAGAATTTTCGGTAGACTCCAAAATAATATCGTAACTTTGCAATTCCTTTCTTTTTATTTTTATAAATTCATCTCTCTCCTCCTTCGTCAAATCTGGTTCCGTTGTGTGCCGCTTCGGCATGATCATATGATGTAGCGTAGCAATTTTATCGTAAGGAAAATCATTCTTTATAATAATCCACTTATCGTAACTTTTTATTGGTTCCTTTTTACACAATAAACATGCGTGCTCGACAGGTAAAGAACTGCGAAATCGCAAATATTTTTCTTCTGTTTCTGGTGATCGTAAATAATTTCTCATATTACCTCCATCCATATTCCGAGTATGTTACCCCACTATTATAATTATCTATTGCCACTCTCACATAGTGCACCATGTTTTCCGGTAGATCATCTAAACTAAACCAATTTAGATCATCACATTTATGCGGTTCGACATTTTTTATTTCTCCCGAAAACCTATCGGTTGTCATAAAAAAATCTATTCTCTCATCTTGAGACGCTTTTCTGTGCATCACATGTACTATTTCTAAGTCTTCAGGACTTACATCCACACCAACCTCCTCTTTTATCTCTCTAGCACACGCTTCTCTAGCAGTCTCATCACCATCCATATGACCAGATGGGACTCCATACTTCCCATCCTCAAAGCCAGTCTGAAATCTCCTCTGTAAGAGTATCTTTCCATCCTTAACAAGGAATAAATACGCCGAACCTATGTATGTAAACCTCGCCGACATTTACTTCTTCCAGTCTTTTACCTTAAACTCTCTCTTCTTGTCATCAAAATCTATTTCTAATTTTTGGCGCTCGCGCCACTTGAGTTTTTTAACAATATCCTTCGGGATATTTATAGTGTAGCTATATTCACCAGTTTTGGTGAGTTTCCTGACAAATTTATGTAACATTAGTTTAATATTATCACAGTCAGTTCGAAATTACGTTCGAAATTTCGAGCGTAATTTCGAATAGCTAAACTTGCTTTACTAAAATAATCTGGCAGTATGTAGGGCGCAAATACTGCCCGATCGTCTAGTGGTAGGACGTTGGTTTCTGGCACCAAAAACTGGGGTTCGAGTCCCTGTCGGGCAGCGAGCATGTGAGACCGACCGAGGTCGTGAAATGAGCTATATTTCTCAACACACGTTGAGAACCGCTCATGGGCACGAACCTCAGTCAAAATCACATTGTAACTATTCCGAAATAATGCATACCTGCTGAGAGCAGTAGCCAGAACACAAAAGCACCCAATTGGGTGCTTTTGTGTTTCATAATATTTGACACGTTTGGTATTATAAATAGTGTAATAAAGTATGACGAGTTGGTTTAACAGCTGTATCTCAAATAAATTTGTCGCAATTCTGATTGCGGGTATTTTTGTTGTGGTTACATTTGCTTGCTTTACCATGGCGACCAACCACGGACATGGGCTGGATGTAGGGGCTGCTTGTGAGACCGTTATGAATCTTGCAGATAACACCGTGATTCAAACTGGTCTTGTGCTACTGCTGGTAGTAGCTGCAGCCTGTCTTTGTTTCAGGTCTTCCAATCCTTTCTCTTTGTCTGACGCCCTGAAAAGGTTCCAGGTTTTTTATAGTTCATCTTCAAACTATTTCGTCTCACGTCAAGAATATTCATATTTACGAGAACTTTTTAGTTCCGGTCTTATACATGCCAAACTTCATAGTTTAGCTGTTTAGCTTACGACGCAAAACTACGCTGTAGTTTTTATCGTTGGTTTTTTGTAATTATTAAAAATGAGTAATTAAAACTATGGAAGAAACAAAACAACAAAACAATCAATATCTTGTACCAGCGGCCATACTAATTGCTGGAGGAATTGTTGCGGTAGCGGTGTTTATGAGCAACAGTAGTGGAGATACTGCTTCGGTAGCAAAAATAGACAACAATCAGCCTACACAGGCAGCCCCACAGCCGACTGGTTCAACTGATGCAGTGAGGGAGGTAACGGCTGAAGACCATATTAAAGGTAATCCTAATGCACCAATTAAAATTGTTGAATATTCAGACTTCGAGTGTCCATTCTGTAAGCGATTTCACGGCACTATGAATGAAATTGTTGCTGATCCAGCTAACAATGATGTAGCTTGGGTATATCGTCAGTTCCCACTTGAACAACTTCATCCAGTAAAAGCAATGGCTGAAGCATCTGCTTCAGAATGCGCTGCTGCGCTTGGCGGTAATGATGCGTTCTGGCAATTTGCAGATCGCTTTATGGAACTTACTCCGTCGAACAACCGAACAGAGATTGAAACTGTTATTCCTCAGATTGTACGAGAAATTGGACTAGATGAAACTGCGTTTCAAGCTTGCTTTGAAAGTGGTAAGTACAATGACCATATCCAAGCAGATATTGCTAATGCTGTAGAAACTGGTGGTCGTGGAACACCGTGGAGTGTTCTTATTGCACCAAACGGCAAGACCTTCCCAATCAACGGTGCGCAGCCAGCTGCTTCCGTACAGCAACTAATCGAAATTGCTAGAAATGAACAATAGATGCTATGCACTTGTTGGTACTTAAAACTGTATTCAGTAAATTCAGATACCTACTGATGGCCGTCATTGTGTCATTGCTAGTCTTCAGTTTCGCTGTGTGGCTGCCAAACTTTTCTCTACTGAGTCAGGTTTTGCACCCTGATTCAGCTGGATCAGTAGCAGAGAAAGCTAGTTTTGTACTTAGTTTGTATGGGTCAATTGGGACTAACTTCACGGCCATTTCGGCAACCTACACAATCGCTATTGCAATCCTCTTCGGAATGAACATTGCACTGCTTGCTTATTATATTACTAGGGCACGTGGTGGTGTGCGCAATGTCGGGGGTACTGGCGTGGCGGGTATTGGTGGACTAGTAAGTGGTATCTTCGGTATTGGATGCGCTGCATGCGGCACGTTCATCTTCACCACAGTTCTTGCCCTGTTCGGCGCCACTGGATTGTTAGCGTTTCTGCCGTTTGGCGGAGAAGAATTTGGCTTTATCGGAGTAGGACTTCTTGTCTACTCAGTCTACCTGCTCACCAAGAAAATCAATGACCCTCTGGTGTGTGACATAACCTAAATTATTAACTAATGATCAAAACAGTATGAATCAAATAACAATTGCTTCAGTTATTGTCGCTATCGGACTTATTGCTGGGGCTTATATTGCCGCAAATGGCACCTCGATGTCGGGTGACGGCACTAAAACATTCAATATTGTGATGGAGAACAATCGCTACAACCCGTCAGAAATAGTTGCTTCTGTTGGCGACCGTGTGGTGATCAACTTTGAAAACCGTGATCCAGTATCCCACGGTGTTAATTTGCCTGAGTTTAATGCCACAGTGCCAAACGGCCATGTGCCAGCTGGTGGAACTGCCCGAATGGAGTTTGTAGCCACCAGGCCGATCAGTACGGACGCAGCTGTCTGTGGGGGAGCAAATCCTTCAGACAAAACAGATGATCACGGAGAAGAATTAGTAGTAAGAATTTTGGAAGCATAAAATATGAAATGGCACTTAATACTATGTGGAGCACTCTTA
>CAJWTE010000049.1 GCA_913046815.1 uncultured bacterium
CGTCTATTTTCTCATGCCACTGACCATTCACTATGAACCTGGACATACTGGCCAGTTCGCCGGAGGTACGCGGCGAGACACTGATTCGTGCCAATGTGCCCGAATTGTGCAACTGCGCCCAGATAGTATCCCACTCGTCGAGTAGGAAGTCCTCCAGACCTTCGTTGGGAAGACCTTTGGCGTTGATTGAGGTCATGGTTTCTGGGTCAAAGATCTCCGTCTTCTCGGCTGACAACTTACGGTTACCTTCGTTGTAGGTGCTGGTGAAAGACCCGAAAGTTACATTGCCAGCGATGCCAATAAGTTTTGTTGGCGTGTCGCGAGCGGTCTTGTAGATGCCGGCACCAGGCGAAAGGGAAAAAGTCATAGGAAGTCCTCCAGGTTAATTGCAGACGTTCTTGTCTGTGCGCAGTATACACAAAAATAGACATTTTACTAGGTTTTACACCTTCTTATGACTTGGATATGAAATCCTTTAAGTATAGAAATTAAATATTTTGTCCGCCAACTTGGACTCGAACCAAGGACCACGGAGGTATAAGCTCCGCGCTCTACCAACTGAGCTATTGGCGGCTAGTGGTGGAAAATACTATAGCGTGAATTGATAACCTTTGAAAGGGTTTGTGTCGATTTTCACTACTCCATATGCAATTCAGCTTGGATGGATTGTAGTCTATGTGCGATAAGTGGGTGGTCTTTAGTTAGATTGGAGTTTTGTACTAGACTTCTCGCTTCGTTGCGAGCGGCTTCTACCAGCTTTAGATTCTTGATAGCTTCCATACCAAGGTCGGTGAGCCCTGATTGCTTCTGGCCGTAGAGTTCTCCGCTGCCACGAAACTGCAGGTCGTGTTCTGCCAGTTCGAAGCCGTTTTTGGCTGTCTTGAGGGCCTTCAGTCTTTCCTTGGTTTTGTCACTTTTGCTGTCGGTAACAGCGTAGCAATAAGATTGATGTGTACCACGTATTACTCGTCCACGTAGCTGGTGGAGTTGAGATAAGCCAAATCGCTCTGCTCCTTCAATGATGATATTGGTGGCGTTAGGAATATTGACACCCACTTCCACTACCGAAGTGGCAACCAGAACATCAATTTCATGAGCGGCAAACTTTTTCATCACTTTGTCTTTTTCACTCGGAGTCATTTTGCCGTGCAGTATACCCATCTCATACTCCGGAAAGACGTCTCTTTTTAATCTAGCAGCTTCAGCAGTGACAGACTTAAGGCGCAAAGCCGTAGCTTTGTCTGGATCTGGTTCATCAATGCGTGGACAAATCACGTATGCTTGGCGGCTGGAAGCCAATTCACTCCGCACATCTTCATACATTTTTTGACTTTGCCCTGGGCCAACGATTTCGGTGATAATTGGCTTCCGGCCGCTGGGCATTTCATCTAGTAAGGTGATATCTAGGTCACCATATATAGTGAGAGCTAAGGTGCGAGGAATGGGAGTGGCTGTCATAGAGAGTAGGTGAGGCATGCGAGCGTCCTTTTTTGCCAAGGCTTTGCGTTGGTTGGTGCCAAAGCGGTGCTGCTCATCGATGATGACATAGGCCAAATGTTTGAACTCCACGCTCTTATATATAAGTGAATGAGTGCCGATAAGAATCGGAATCTCACCATTTTTTACCCATTTCAAAAGTTGTACCTTACTTATCTTCGTCGGTTTAGTCGGGTCAACTTTGCTAGGAAATTTCATACAGCCCGAGCCGGTGATGAGGCCAATTTGTATCGGTAAGTGATGAAAATATTCGATGAAGCTTTCAAAGTGTTGTTTGGCTAATATCTCGGTAGGGGCCATATAGGCTATCTGTAAGTTTCCATACTCCAAATCCCCATATTCCACTTTTCTCACACTGTTGGACATCGGATGTCCAACAGTGTGAGGTTTTGTTCCTTCTGGTGGGCGAGAAGTAGCTACTGCATAGGCGGTGGTAGCAGCAACAGCTGTTTTACCACTACCTACATCGCCTTCCAAGAGGCGACTCATGGCCGGGCGGTCGCTGAAATCTCGCAAGATTTCAGCGACTGCCTTGTCTTGACTCTTAGTCAAGGTAAAAGGGAAGCGTTCGGTAAATGCCCTTGCATGTGCTTTGGCTGTTTTAATAGTATAAGTATCAGCGGCTGATACTTCGGCCCGGCTGAGGGCGTTTTGGATTTGGATATAAAATACTTCCTCGAAGGCAAAGCGCTTGCGTGCACTCTCGGCATGTTCGGCTTTTTTGGGAGAGTGTATCCACACCAAGGCAGTACTCAGTTCGGGTAAGTGATAGCGCTTTAATATTTCTGCGGGAATTGGGTCGATAATATTTTCCAGAATTCCTTTTTCAAAACATTTCAATACGTGGTGATAAAACCATTTGCTAGTCACTCCTTTAGTTTCTCGGTATACAGGGTATATAGTATCGTCCAAGTTCTCAGTGTTTTTGAAAATAGAATCGTGGCGGTCGATTGGTAGAGAATCAAGCTTTTCCATCTCCGGATTAGCGATGTATGTTTTACCTTCACTGCCAGTGACTTTGCCGGCTACCTTCACATACATACCGTCGCTATACATCTTGGCCAGGTATGGTTGATTGAACCACATGATTTTGATTTTGGCTGAGCCGTCCTCTACATACCCCTCGGCAATCGGTCGCCGGCTTTCCATGCTTTACGGGTCTTGAGGCCGGAAAGTTGTCCATACACCACTGTTTCCTGACCTAGCGACAAGCCGGCGACCGATTGTACGTCGCTAATGTCTTCGTAGCGCGCTGGTAGGTGATGGAGTAAATCCTCAACAGTAGCGACACGTAGCTTCTTCAGTGCTTTGAGGTGGGGGGCATCGATGCGAAAATGGTTGGTGAGTAAGTCTTGCGGTTTCATAGTAAGCTTCATAATACCAAGAAACCACTATCAACGCTTGGCTAAAACTTTCCCGAGGTTAAACCTAGGGAAATATGGGAAAGTGGGAGAAATTAAGTAAAACGGGGATAACTATTGCGAAATTTTAAACAAACGGTATAAATAAGTTATGTCCACTCGAAAATTTTATCGGGATGAGGGCTATGAACCGCCGGTCATGTAAGACCGGCTATAACCGAAAGGAACGGACAATGAAATAAGTCCTCCCCGCACCGCCAAGCTTTGCTTGGTCCGACTCTACGAGTCCGGGTGTAGGGAGGTATCCCGAGCGTATCTAGGGCTGGACCCGTAATTCGGACTGCTAGCGCATGATCCGAGACTGTTCCTTTCAAGGTTTCGCTTAACCATCTCTTTTGAGAAAATAAGCATCTGTCCGCTGAATCTTCCGATTTGGCGGATTTTTTGTTTGAGCACTGGAGTATCTACCTATCATTAATGATAGGTAGATACTATTTATTGTTAATTATCTATTGAGGTTAAATCTTGGGTAGAAAGAGATGAAGGTATGGAGAGTGGGTTCTTGAAAGAATGTCTGAAATACGGCTTAAAATAAGCTTGTTTAATCTAAATAAAAAATCTTTGTTTTAAATCATTAATTAGCACACGTATAGTTTTCTGCGGTATAATGCACTCTATTGCATTAATAAGTTACGAACCTCAAGATGAAAAATCAACCCGATTATAACCAGCTGGCTCTCGCTCTCCATAAGAAGCTTAAAGGTAAGCTCACTATCCAAAGCAAGCAGACTCTCGAGACCAAGACTGA
>CAJWTE010000050.1 GCA_913046815.1 uncultured bacterium
TAAAAATGCGTTAAGAGAGTTTTTGGTTACAAAAGAAAAGCTGGCCCAAAGAGAAAGACAACTGGAGGCCACCGAAGACGAATTCAAGCGGGAGGTGCAAGAAGCGGTGGCTTTAATTGGTAGACGGGCCAGTGACTTTTCTTCTATACAAACTAAAACCAATTTGGACTTAGAAGAGGATAGAGAACAACAACAAAGTAGAAGACGAGAGTTAGAAAAATTAAAGATTAGGCTAGAAGAGATTGGAGGAGTTGATGAAGCAGTAGAAAAAGAATACAAAGAGGTTAGTGAAAGAGATAAATTCCTGCAAACAGAAATCAACGACCTAGAGTCTTCTTTGAAAAGTCTGAACGAACTAATTGCCGATCTTTCTGCACAGCTAGATGAAAAATTCAACTTAGGAGTAGTAAAGATAAGCACTGAATTTAACCGGTTTTTTACTCTTATGTTTGGCGGAGGTGAGGCACGGTTGGAAATGGTAAAAGTGAAACGAAGAAGGACTGAAGGGGACGAAGAGATTAGTGAAGAAGGAGTAGATATTTTGGCTAAGTTGCCCAACAAACGTGTTGCAGGATTGGACATGCTTTCAGGCGGAGAAAGAGCTCTCACGTCCATCGCACTTATTTTTGCCATGAGTCAAGTCAATCCACCGTTATTTATTATTTTGGATGAAACAGACGCAGCTTTAGACGAAGCCAATAGCCGTCGCTATGGTGACATGATAGAAGCTTTGGCCAAGAGGTCTCAACTCATTCTTATTACTCATAATCGAGAAACAATGAGTCGCGCTAGTATCTTGTATGGTATTACTATGGCCGGTGATGGAGTGTCGAAGTTGCTATCTGTACGCTTAGATGAAGCAGTCGCGGTAGCCAAGTAAGTAACAAGTCATGTATGGAAAAATTTAGGACGCAAAACTTTGACAATAAGTATCCCTCTGTGGAAAAAGATTTAAGTGCAGGAGAGAAAATTGGCCGACGACAAGCACTTCGTGGGCTACTGGCTACTCTAGGTGTTAGCTTAGTACCTATCAAATTGTCTGACGGAGAGGTGAATGAAGGAATTGAATCAGAAGGCGGTCCATACAGCAACACAGAGGAAAGTATTTTAGAGTATGACGAACTTTCACACTCTGGTTTTTTTCAGTACAACGTAGAATACTACGAGTCAGTTTTTGCAGAAGAACTACCGCAAATTTCTGATCGTTTAGAGTCATTGCAGATTATAAAAGATAATTTTGATATTAAGAAAATCCCAGAGCCCATGGCGGGATATTTGGAAGACTTGGTTTTAGGTATGGCTATTGAAGAATCCCGTTTAGACACTTCTGCAGTCAGTAAGGACAAGGCTTTCGGTATACTTCAACTTATGCCGGCTACATGGGAGGAGTTGGCTTTGGAGGGGGAGAGCAAAGAGAATATGGTTGATCAGATAAAAGTAGCTGCCAGACTACTGGAACAGTCTTACCTTCACTTGCAAAACACTTGCTCGCAAGAGCTAAAGCAAATTAGGGACACCTTCTTTAATGGTGATGAACAAACGTTTATAAATGAATTCTATACCCCACTTTTGCTCAACGCTTATAATGCAGGGATGGGTTCAATGGCAACCCTCGTACGATGGTTTGTGACTAAATTCAAAAACCCCAAGGACACAGTGGAATTATTTGAACAATCTGAAGTACTGACAGGTTATGACGTTTTCTTAGCTTTAGCTCATGGCTCCACACAAGAGGAGGTGGTTAGTTGGTATAAAGATGACTCAAGTACTTACACGACCAAAATCTATGGCGCTAAAATAGCGCTGGAAAAATACCGAGCTAGTTTAGCCGATTAGTTCGTAGTCTATTTGTCTCTCTTCTAAGTCAGCTCGAATTAATTTCACCTTCAATTCGTCACCTAGGCGATATACTTTACCAGTTCGTTGACCTTTTACCTGGTATTTAGATGCGATGTGTTCAAAGTAATCTGACTTGATACTGGAGAGGCGGATCATACCTTCGGCTTTACTGTCCTTCTCTTCTATATAAATACCCCAATCAGTCACTCCGGTAACAATACCTGTAAACTCCTGACCAATTTTGCTTTGCATAAATTCTACCTGTTTATACTTGATACTGTCTCTTTCTGCTCGCACTGCTTCCATCTCACGGTCGGATGATTGAATCGATAGTTTCTCATATTTAGTGAGTTCTTTACCTGTGATACTGGAGCCATCCAAATGTCGTCTGAGCATCCTGTGTGCCATTAAGTCTGGATAACGTCGAATGGGAGAAGTGAAATGAGTGTAGAACTTAAAAGCCAGTCCATAGTGGCCGATATTTTTGGTGGAATAAATAGCTTTCGCCATTGAACGAATCGTCGCTACTTTAATCAAGTTTTCTTCCGGTTTACCTTCTATTTGTTTTAGTAGTTTGTTTATATCTGTGGCTTTCACTATCCCTTTATGCGTTTTGAAATCATAGCCAAGCGCATTTACGAATAATGCCAACTCTTCGATTTTCTCCGGATCAGGTACATCGTGTATACGGTAAATAAATGCCGCGTCCTTGCCTTTATCTTTACAGAGTTTGTGAATGTGTGAGGCAACTTCACGATTGGCCAAAAGCATAAAATCCTCAATCATCATCATTGTCTCAGTACGTTCCTTGGCGTAGATTCTGACTGGTGTGCCACTTTCGTCTAACTCGAATTTTACTTCCGACTGTTCAAACGCAATTGCCCCAGCACTGTAACGACTCTTTCTAAGAATCCGACCCAAATTCATCATTTGGTTTAATTCCTCGAAAAATTCGCCTGACTGGTTGTCTAATATCTTTTGTGCATCTTCGTAGGTAAAGCGTTTGTCTGAGTGTATAACAGTTTGTCCATACCAAGTATTCTGGATTCTAGCGTCAGGTGATAATTCAAAAATGGCTGAAAATGCCAAGCGGTCTTCATTGGGGCGCAAGGAACATAAATCATTGCTTAAAATTTCTGGAAGCATAGGAATTACTCTGTCTACTAAATAGATACTAGTAGCTCTGTCTCGAGCCTCCATGTCGATGTGTCCGCCTTCTGTTATATAGTGCGAAACATCAGCGATGTGGATACCTATCTCAATGCTTCCATTATCTAGTTTTTTTATGGACAAAGCGTCGTCGAAGTCTTTGGCGTCTTTTGGGTCTATGGTGAAAGTGGTAACGTTACGCATATCTTTACGCTTTTGATCTTTGAGTGCATTGGCGAATATCTCTTCTCGTCTGGTATAAATATCTCGTGCTTCACTGTCTACATGTTCATCAAAGTTCTCTGAAAAACCGCCACTGCGAATAATAGCTTGCATTTCAGTTTCGTGGTCTCCTGCTTTACCAAGACTCTCCACAATTTTTGCCTGCGGGTCTTGCTTCTCATCTGTCCAGTGTGTGATAGTAGCTACTACTTTCTGGCCTTCGTC
>CAJWTE010000051.1 GCA_913046815.1 uncultured bacterium
TGCTTCACTGCCTGCTTGGTCTTCTCTTTGTTGGACCGGTACCTATTGGTCTTATGTTCAATAATGGAGTCAGGATTTACATACCAACTACGCCCCACGAACTCCGCCTCTACCTTACCAGCACGACACAACTGTCCGATATAGTCGGTAGTGTAGCCTAGCTCCTTTGCTAGGTCTGTGGCCTTTTTGTATATAATACCCTCTATTTCAATAGTTTTCATGCTACCCGAGATTATAACGCAATCGAAAAAGTATCGCTAGCTTGAGCTGTTCATTAACTATCTAAGTACAGATACCACACTCTGATATAGAAAAGGTCGGAGACGCTCAAATCTTAGTATAAAAATGAATGGACTCTGGCACTGAGTAACTTAGAGTCAATATAACATCTATGCTATTTGCTTAATTCCCGCACCAGAAGCTCAGTCAATAACTGAGGGTTAGCGGAGCCCTTTGTGGCCTTCATAGCTTGGCCTAGTAGATACTTCAAAGAAGCCTCTTTACCTGCCTTGTACTCCTCCACAACATCGGGGTTCTGAGCAATGACCTCATTGACTATAGGTAGTAAGTCTTCGGTTGAATTTTGCTGGAGTAGCCCCCTCTCGGCAACAGCTTCTCTGGCTCTCACGTTAGCAAACAGTACTTCAGGTAATATGTCCTTGGCTATTCTAGAGTTTATTTCTTGGTCTTTTAGCATTGTCATAAGCACTACAAAGCTTTGAACTGCAGACAACTCTAGCGCCTTGTTGTCTTCACCCAATAGTGCTCGCGTATCACTTGTTAGGTAGTTGGCAGCTAGCTTGACCAGCTTCTCATCTGTACCTACTCGCTCCAATAACGACTCGAAGAAAGGCTTTAAACGGAAGTCAGCTACCAATGCTTCGCTTTGTAGAGCCGTCAGCCCCAAAGACTGGTACTTCTCACGCAATTGAGTAGGAAGCGCAGGCAACGTGGCTGAAACAGCAGAAGAAGACAGTTCATCTATCTCACTCAATTGATACTTTGGGATGTCAGGATCAGGAAAATAGCGATAATCATCAGGTGACTCCTTGACTCGCTGAGAAAATGTCCTCGCCTTGGATTCGTCCCATCCCCTTGTCTCCTGTACCACCTTTTCACCCGATTTCAATTTCTCGGTTTGGCGAGATACCTCGTATTTTATGGCTGATTCAAGGATTTTGAAAGAGTTCAAGTTCTTCACTTCAACCTTAGTCCCTAGTTCTTCTGTAGCACTGATAGAGATGTTGGCTTCTACTCTCATCTCGCCCTTATCCATATTAGCGTCTGATACACCCAATGTACGCAGTAGAAGTTGTAGCTCTTTAGCAAAACTTCCCGCTTCCTCTGCACTATGAATAACTGGTTCAGTAACCAACTCCATCAATGGCACGCCAGCCCGATTGAAATCAACGGCACTACTATTAGTAGAGTGTTGGGACCGTGCGGTGTCCTCTTCGAGATGGACTCTGGTTATAGCTACTCCGGAAAGAGTTCCTCGGGTGACTAGAGGATATGCGAGCTGACTCAACTGATAAGCCTTCGGGATATCTGGGTAGAAATAATTCTTACGGTCGAACTCACTGAAATCTGCCAACTTGCCACCAAGTGCGGCTCCAACCATTAAAACTTTTTTGACCGCATCGGCATTGACTGATGGTAAAGTGCCCGGATGAGCTAAGCAGACGGGGCAAATATTTTGGTTGGGCTGACTTTCATGCGGATTGTTTTTACAACCACAAAACATTTTGCTTTTTGTCTTTAGTTCAGCGTGAACTTCTATCCCAATAGTTGCTTTCATAATCGATATACTAACCTACGCTTAGGTAGCGAACAAGCTCGTCGCGAAGATTTTTGTGACTTTGCATATCATTTTGTGATATTACAAACACACGTTTTTTGCTAGTGTCAATCTCTTTCAGTTGATCCTCAATAAACCCTTTATTTACTAGGTCTTTTTTAGTAAAAATTATCCACTCTTCTTTATCCTGCAATATTTTTGAGTAAGCACTCAACTCGTTTCTCACTGTATTGTAGTCTTCCAAAGGTCGCGGTTGATCGAGGGAGACTAGGTGAAGGAGCATTTTGGTGCGCTCGGTGTGTCTTAAAAATTTGTATCCCAGCCCCTTTCCTTCTGCAGCACCAGCGATCAACCCTGGTATGTCCGCAATCACATACCCGTGCAGGTCCCCCAAATGTGGCTCGAGGGTAGTGAATGGGTATTCGCCAATTCTTGACCCTGAATTGGTCATTAAGTTTATCAATGTGGACTTGCCAGCATTGGGTAAACCAATAAGACCAACATCAACTGCTAGAGATACTTCTATTAGAAACTCTCCTTCTTCGCCGGGCTTACCTTTGGTGGACTGGACAGGTGCTTGGTTGGTTGAGGACTTGAAATATTCGTTACCAAGACCGCCCCCTCCACCGTGCAGTACCTTCTCCACTTGTCCTTCTGTCAAAAGTTCATACTGTCGGTCTCTATCTAAGTCGGTAACTGTAGAACCTATAGGCACGTCTATGTAGAGGTCTTCACTGGCTTTACCGTGCATGCTGCTGTTGTGGCCAGAAACGCCGTTTCTAGCCGCAAAAGACTTGAGACCAGTGTATTTGGCAAGTAAATTGAGGTCGCGCACAGCACGAACATAGACATCACCTCCACGGCCGCCGTTACCTCCCGCTGGACCACCTCTAGGCTTAAATTTGAATCGGTGCCAACGCACCACTCCATCTCCGCCATCTCCAGCCTTAGCATGTATTTTCAGTTCATCAACAAATTTTGACATATGTGTATGATGCCTAGTTAAGCACAAAACCGGTACATTTCAAAGGCTTGGAAAGCTTATTTTGCCACCGTTGCATTTGCATTAGCAGTGCTCTAATAGTTACAAGTAGCATTAATTATTTGAATATGTGCGTTCGAAATTTCGAACGTAATTTCGAACGTAATTTCGATGAGTTAATAGTTTGAAAAACCTCTTTTAAAGAAGTGTGATGTATTCTACTGTTTAAATTCCAAAGAAGAATCACTGTCCCGACTGACAGCCTAAGAACTAGAAAGAAACTGGCTACCAATGGTGTGAATGACTGACACAATCAAAGACCCTAGTAAAGCCGGTATGAAACCGTCAACCACGAAACCTTCCAAAAAAGAAGCGGCGAACCAAAACAAAAAGGCGTTGATAATAAAAGTAAAAAGCCCAAGACTGACTATATTGATAGGTAAAGTAAGTATGACCAAAACCGGTTTGACTAAAGTATTGAGGATACCCAATACAATAGCGGCTATAAGTGCTATATACAGCCCATCCAGAACGATACCGTCTATCAACTGTGCGGATACCAGCAAGGCAAATGCGCCGAGGAGGATTTTTGAGATTA
>CAJWTE010000052.1 GCA_913046815.1 uncultured bacterium
TGGTTCATTTTCAAATCGCTTACTTGCATCTATCACGATACCAAGGCGGCGGGCGGTCTTGCGAGTGATAGTTGGATGGAAGTGAGCCGCTTCGATAATCACCTTTGTCGTCCCTTCATGCACACCCGCAAACCGCCCGCCCTTCACTCCAGCCAAACCAATAGGTGTATCGCTACTTTTGTCGACAATAAGAAGCTCCGAACCGTTTAATTCTACTACTCTGTCTCCATCCTTACCGCCCTCAGCTATTAAGCTCACGGTTTCACCCTTCCGCGCGCAGCGCACCTGAAATTGCCATTTTCCATCAACTTGCGGAAAAAGGTCAGCGTCATAAGCATGGATTGGTTGTCCAATAGCAAACATGACATAGTTGGTAGCATCTACTATGTTGTTTATTGGACGTTGTCCTATTGCTTCAAGTCTTTTTTTAAGCCAGCTTGGAGATTCTTTGACTTCCACATCAATGATTAGAGAAGCAGTAAAACGCGGGCAAGCATCAGAATTCTTGATATCAACCTCGATTAAATCCACCCCTCTCAAACCTAGGTCATCAGATGACCTAGGTTTGAGAGGGTCGTAGTGTAATGACTCACCGGTGATACTGGCGAGCTCTCGTGCAATGCCTCTGTGACACAAACAATCAGAAGCGCGATTTGGTAGTATATCAATATCAATAACTGTATCGCCATTTTTCTCTTCAATCTCTTCAATCTCGAAAGCATGCAGACCTAAAAGATCGGCTGCTTGCTTGGCAGTCAGGTCTGTATCACCTAAATATTCTTTGAGCCAATTCCAAGATACCAACATAAATTAAAATTGATTAACAAATCTTAAATCACCCGTATACAAGTCCCTCACATCATTTATTCCATACTTCATTACAGCCAACCTATCAATACCCATACCAAAAGCAAAACCAGAGTACTTACTTGGATCAATTCCCGAATCTCGTAATACATTTGGATGTACCATTCCTGCCCCCATAACCTCGATCCATTTGTTGGCCAACACACTGTCACTATTTCTAAGCATCATATCCACTTCCACACCCGGCTCCACAAAAGGAAAGAAGCTAGGACGAAAACGTACTTCTACTTCACCGCTAAAGAACTTGGAGAAGAAGTACTCTATCGTGCCCTTCAGATGACCCAAGTTGACTCCCTCATCAACATATAAGCCTTCCAACTGATAAAACTGGGCTTCGTGAGTTGCGTCTGTAGCTTCGTTCCGAAAAACCTTACCCGGCACAATTACTCGGATTGGGGGCTTGTGCGACTCCATAAAACGAGCCTGTACCGGAGAAGTGTGGGTACGTAAAACTGTGGGTTCTCTCACATCAGAATCTTTAAACCAAAAGGTATCCTGCATATCACGACTAGGATGATCTTTGGGTACATTAAGTCGGTCGAAGTTATAGTGCTCAGACTCAGCTTCCGGACCTTCAGCAAAAACAAAGCCGACCTCCGCGAAGATGCTGTTTATCTCGGCAATCATTTGTGAGATAGGGTGTATATGACCTTTTTGTTCTAACATGACACTTAATACTAACCCAACTACTGAGACAATTCCATCATGACTTCCAGGATATAGCCTCTGTCATGCACATAAATGTTTCCACCTTCCACAATTACTTCAATATCAACTCCACCATAAAGCTTCTGGGTATTCTGCCAAGATCTATCGTCTACCTCTATCACATAGAGTCCGTCATCTAGTTGCAACAGGACTAAATTTTCTCGGCCAGGCACAAAGTCGAAATAATGTACTGTCTGCCTCAGTCTATCTATTTTAATTTCTGAACGACACAGCTTCGTAGGCTCAGCCAACAAGTCCAGGTCTGTGTAAATTTTATATAAACTATCTAGGACATGCTCACCATAGTTACGTATCACTTCCACGTCAGTGGTATATGTTATACAAAAATACTCCGGTTTCTTACTTTCTTGTCCAAGATACCCAGCATACACTTCCTCATCTTCCTCTCTCAAATATATATCACCGTATTGTTTACTGGTAGTAGCTAATGTTGTAGTAGCTGACGTACTTTCAAAAGTAAAACGTTCAGCAAATCTCTCCACTTGTTCTCTGACTTGCAATCTTTCCTCCGTGCTTGATGCAAATCTTTGGCTGAGATAAAGATATTCCGGATTTGCCAACCTAGAAGAAGCAGTAGTACTAGCAAGAGTCACTGTATTGGTATTGATGGTAGAAGCAAAATCAAATAAATCATTGAACTCGTCTGTGACAATATCCGCATTCTCGCTAGTTTTGTAAGTCGGGATCAATCTCACCTGCGGAACCTTAGGCAAGTTAAAACTTTCCACTCGAGTAACAATATGTGGCCAAACAGGTAGACGTTTTGACCAAGTTTGTACACCCACTCCATTGGTATAAATATTGTGTAAACCTGCTTCTACATTTTGCATGTATGCAGCACTTCTAAAAACCCTCATATCTTCAATCGGCTCGTTATCAAGGAACATATCAATATGGTTGCCATCAGTAATAAGATATATGCCTCCGACACCAATTATACTGGTTTCGTCTTTGCCAATATCAAGCCGATAACCAGCCGCATAAAATATAAACACCGGTACCGCACAAAAAAACATTATAAACAACGCATTGAAAAACCAACGGCGTTGTTTTTGAGAAAGTGGTGTCATCATTTGCGCTGAAGTCATTTTACTTAACGAGTTTTAGGAGTTACCCAGAATCCCATATACCTTCCTAACATTAAGCGAGTCTGAGAGTCAAGGCCGGGAATAGCGCTGAAAATAATCATAGTGACCGGCACCAAAATCCACTGTAACGCCATGACAACATATCGCAACCGGCTAACATTGTCAGGTCTTTCCGGAATCATACTTAAAGAAATAATAGACGAAATTACCAAGCCAAACATAGCTAATACCAAAAGGTCTCTAATCATTATTGG
>CAJWTE010000053.1 GCA_913046815.1 uncultured bacterium
CTACATCTCTTCGGCACACCTCCGCGCTCACCGAGCGTGAAGTATCATTTTGTGCCCCGAGCAGGAATCGAACCCACATTTTCTCCTTAGGACGGAGCTGTTCTATCCATTGAACTACCAGGGCAGGTGGGTATCACTTTAGCATATTTATACCCTCAAAACAGTGTTCCTAAAACCATCTTAAATATTTTTGAGATGATATAATCAATTAATGCCAAAAGAAAATGTTAAGTCAGAAATACGAGAGTTGATGACACAGAACGCGGAACTACTCCAGGAAAACAATCGCCTACTTAAAAAAATTCATAGAAATGGAGTTTGGGCTTTTTGGATAAGAGTAATTTGGTATTTGGTAATAATCGGACTGCCGTTTGCTTTATACTTCTACGTTCTTGAGCCTTATTTCACAGCCTTTGGCTCTTCCTATGATACTTTTCAAGCAGGTATAAAGGAAGTTCCGGGATTTAAGATGCTCAATCAAGTATTGGAAGCATACGATCAGACTAGCCAATAGTCTTAAAAAATTCCTACAATATGCTATCATAATGCCCACTTGCTTGGGTAAGCGAAGCTTGCCCAACCTGCATTCAAAACTAGAATATAAGAACAAACTCTGATATTCTATTTCTTACTCGCTTGGGTAACTCAGTTGGTAGAGTGCGTCCCTGAAGAGGATGAAGTCGTCGGTTCGAGCCCGACCCCAAGCACAAAGGAAACCCGCGTACGCGGGTTTTAGACTGCTTGGGGAGTGAGTAAACTTCTTTACTCACGACGGATGAGAAGCCACAGAGTATATGTTTTTGAGTTTTTCCTAACGAGAAAACATACGAGTGGCCGTCCAAGAAAGCGAGTCTATTTACTGAGTGTAACGAAAGGTGATAGCCGCTATTCGGGGACGAGCCCGACCCCAAGCACAAAGACAACAAAACCTTCGATTGATCGAAGGTTTTGTTGTGGGGAAGAATAGCTAGACATTTTAGCGATGTCATTTAGAATAGTGATAATGATTAATTCAAAGACATTGATGACTTGGAGTAGCTTCTGTTCCTCTGATAAGAATCTATTCGAGATCTCATCGGAGTCTTAAGTAGCTAAAAATATGAGTGAAAATTTTGTAGGTTGAGAAGGTGAGCTAATGCTCATCGACGAATCATACGAAATTTGCAACCATATTTTTAGCTACGACGGCCCGAAACAATAATCTCACCTTTTGTCCTTTTGTGTTGAGATCTTGAGTAGATTCTAATCCGCACTAGGAGGTGTCTTTTGAGTATTGCATAATTACTTGAAATCCGCCTCTCGAGGCGGATTTTCGTTTCGGGAGGAAATGTTCTTAAGGAGGGTGTAATGCCGACAATCGATGAACTTTACGCACACCTAGATGGCATCGCCAGTAAAACCAATTTCGATGCTGTTCGTATGGCTGTCAACGTCTTTGCAAAGGACAATGGCCTGCAAGTGGATGCTGTTGAGCCACGCGATCATTCATGGTCAATTACTCTCAGTGCCGGACCGGGTAAGTCGTCCATGAATCTTACTTGGCCGACGATCTGACGCGAAGCGGGTACAAAGCAAAAGCCGGCCCCAACAGGGCCGGCTTCAATCTTCCTTGCCTTACTTGTGTACCGTCGTTTTTACTTTCAGGTGGGTACTGCGGTTTTTGTCTACCTTAGGCAACCGGATTTCTAGTAGCCCGTGCTTTTCCAGTGCCTCGGCTTCGTCTATCACAATTTCTTCCGGTAAGACAATGGCACGGGAGAATGTGCCCCAAAATAATTCACGATGGAAGTAGTCTTCATCGGCTGTTTCTTGTATTTCTTCCCGTGATCCACGAATAGTAACCATGTCACGTGTAATGGCAATATCTAGGTCGCTTGGTGAGACACCTGCGACTAATGCGCGAATGACTACATCTTCGCCTGTTTGGTACATATCTACCGGTAGTTCACCTTCTTCGGGCTCATTTTGCAGATCTGGATTGCCATGCCACTCAGACTCGTTGTCTTCGTAGACTTCCGGTTCGTTATCTTTGTCACCAAATGAGCCGTCCAGGATTTCGTCGTACTCGTCCACGTCAACAGTACCGGTAAGACGTTGAAAAAAAGATGGCTTCTTCATGCTTTAAGATTACCATTTTTAGTTAATATTTTATTGGGTGGTAAGCAGATTGCTGTGAATAATTACTTTCTTTTAATATTGCTAATAAAAGGCGATCCGTACCTTGCTTCTAACAACTTTACCTTCTCAAATACTAAGAAAAGCATAATGATACCAAGCCATACAAACAAAAAGATACCCAAGATAGTTTCCCCGCTGGCGTCGATAATAAAAAAGTTAAATAACGCGTGGAGTACTATAGCCATAAATAGTCCAATCGAACCATAGATTATCTTTACTCCATCTGGTTTATAAAACGCCAGTGCCAACATGGCTCCTACAGTTCCAGACGATAGTACATGAAGAAGGGTAGCACCTAGGAAGCGGAAATTGCTGGTAATGAAAGTATTGGCCAATGTGTCGGTGGTCAGGGGGTGGAATATAAATAATGCATTTTCTAGAGCAGAAAAACCAAGAGCAATGACTATCATGTAGATAATGAGGTCTATCGGCTCATCAACAGCCTTGTGCCACAACACCACAATCAAAGCCACGGCGTATTTCAAGACTTCTTCTATAATAACCCATACAAAAACTAAGTTATCTCCGTGATACAGCTCCATAGCCAGTTGCTGCAAGGGTAGGACTATCGGCACTGCTATCATACCGGCTGCAAAAGCCAAAAAAATCATTCCCCACGGTTCGGGCTTTTCTTTGTCTTCTCGCAACCAAAACCAGAGCCAAAAAAGAGCCGGCACTAGCCCAGATACAAAAGCCACCGCAAAGTCGGATGAATTCATTAATACATTCTAGCAAATGTATTAAGGGCCG
>CAJWTE010000054.1 GCA_913046815.1 uncultured bacterium
CGAGCGGAAGCGAGCGCCCCTTCATACGTTGGCATCTATGTTAGCATAGGGTCATCAGTTAAGTAATGAAGCTATGCAATATTTGAATGCTAACGTAATCTCGGCTTGGTTGCCGGAAATGTCTATAGATTTACCTTTTGTAGGTTTGTTAAATATCCAAGAGTATGTCGCTATGGCAATACTCTTCGTTTCTCTAGTTGTATTATTTCGCTTGCTGAGGGGGGTAGTCGTAGTTCGTCTTAAAGCATTGTCTCGCCGTACTAGCACTGACTTAGATGACACAGTCATAGACGCTGTTCACAGTATTAGAATGTGGGTGCTCATTATTCTAGCTCTCTACATCTCAATTCAGGCACTCTCCTTGCCAAGTTGGCTCGACAAAACTTGGAGTGCAGTCGTATTTTTGTCTCTAGTGTGGCAGATGATTGAAGTGTCACTGCGGTTTGTTGACTATTTTGTACATAAAATGGTGGAAAAAGACGAAGATGGAGATGGTGTGGTTGACCCAAACGCCGCTACTGCGTCTGACCTAATTCGTCTCATGTCTCGGATTACTCTTTGGGCACTCGGCATCATATTTGTGCTATCAAACCTAGGTATAGAAGTCACTTCACTAATTGCTGGTCTTGGTATTGGTGGTATTGCCATTGCTTTCGCTCTCCAGGGCATCCTGTCTGACCTATTTGCATCTTTCTCTATTTACTTTGATAAGCCGTTTCGTATTGGAGATTATGTAGTATTGGGGGCTGATTCAGGAACGGTAGAGAAAATCGGAATAAAATCAACTCGAATCCGTACTTTGCAAGGCGAAGAGCTGGTAGTATCCAATGCCGAATTGACAACTGCTAGGGTGCAAAACTTTAAGAAAATGCAGGAACGACGCATTTCTTCCCAATTTGGTATTACCTACGAAACTCCACACGAGAAAGTGAAAGAAGTGGGAGGAGTGGTAGAGAGAATCTTCGAAGCTATCGAAGGAGCTAAGTTAGACAGAGTCCATCTCACTTCTTTTGGTGATTCCGCCCTGATCTTTGATGTTGTTTACTATGTCAACTCGCCAGATTACGCTGACTTCTTAGATATTCAACAAAGATTTAACTTTGAATTAATGGATAAGTTTGCTGAGATGGGGGTTGAGTTTGCCTACCCAACACAGACTATTTACCACAAGGCTGTATAACAGAATATAACAAAAAGGCCGGCGCCCATGGGCACCGGCCTTTTTGTTCACTACTCCAGCGCTTCACCCAACTCTCTAGCTAGCCACGGTACCAGCGTAGTTTCGAATATCTGAGCTCTGGCATCCAAGTCTCCGTTTATGTTGGTGATAAGATTGTAGCCGGTCTCCTTAGTAATGGCGCGGTTTATATATGAGATACTGATAGCGTTCAAACTGCCTTCTCCTTGAACTATGTCGTCACCCAAAGTCGAAATTATCCCGATAGCTTGTCCAGCCTCATTGACTACTGGCCCGCCCGACACACCTCTTTCGCCTAAAGGAGAGCCCAGCAGTGCCAGTATATCGGCGTAGTTGGTGCCAAGAGTGTAGAGCTTGGCAATGGTGGTAGTTGCGGTATTTTTGATTGCTCCGGACAGATCATCAGCACTGCCGGTAGAAGCTGGATAACCTGCAATATGAACAGTGTCAGCAGTGACGTCTCGCTTTAGTAAGTTGGTGTCGACAGCTAAGTATGAGAATTGGTCAGGAAGCTCCGCCTCGCCAATACCACTAACGGCGTACAGAATGGCAAAGTCACTAGCACCGTTTCCAGAAGGGGCGGTAGTAGCTATTAATTCTGAGTTAGCAAGTATCCAGGTAGGTGATATGTACAACAAGCTCACTTCATAGGTAGCCTCAGATACATCACCTGTACCAACAAAACATCGCGTCTTGCCTTTATCTAAATATTCCAGAAGTAAAAATTGTGCAATATGAGCATTGGTTAGAATAGCTCCGTCAGAACTAACAAAAAATCCAGTACCGGTCATACTGCGTACCTGTCCTGGAGTGAAATACTGGCAGTAAATATTAACCACAGCATCTGTCCATACAATAGGTTCCAGATCAACTGCACCTATAACGCTAGCAACTTGGCTGTCGTTGTCTTCTGTTAAGTCGGATAAGCTTGTAGCAGATACGAACCATTCTGGGAAAATCGTGTAAGTATCACTGCCGGCAAGCTCAACTGTTTGATTTTCTTCCTCAGGTAAAACCAACCCTTCTATTAGAAGAGCGAGGTTATTAGTCGCTGCCAAGTAGGTAGACAAAATAGCAATGATAAAACTTTCCATATTTACTATTAGTATAACTAACTATGGTTTAGAAAACTGGTCAAGCGTTTGGATAAGTGATATTATCACTCGGCAAATAGACAGGCAGGTATAGTTTAGTGGTAAACATCCGCCTTCATGGCAGTGAAAGACGTAGGGTGTCTTTCACTGGGAGTTTGATTCCCAATCGAAGAAATAATAGAATAAAAAATAATCCACGCGGGATTAGTTAAATGGTATAACATTTGCCTTCCAAGCAAAGGTCAGGAGTTCGATTCCCCTATCCCGCACAGTTGCGAACTTCGCATCCGAAATTTCAACAATAAAACCGCACA
>CAJWTE010000055.1 GCA_913046815.1 uncultured bacterium
GGAAATGCTGCAAGGCTTGAAACGGAGGAATTCTTACGTCGATTAAATGACCTGAAACAAATTGAACTAAAAACCGAAGTATTGTCTGATAATAGGTTCACTGGTCTGGTCGACTATAGCAGAACCATCAAACCTAGCCTAGTAGGCCGAGATAATCCTTTCGGTTCTATATAGTTTCAATTTTATAACGTGGATATAATTGCATTATTAAAGTCAAAGCAGGTCATTGACCCGACTTTGGCAGAGAGTGTAGCAACTAGAGTGGCCGGTGGTGAAGATCCGGAGGTGGTTTTACTGTCTGAAGGGGTCTCTGAAGAAGCTGTTAGAGATGGTATGGCAGAAATGTACGGAGTGGCTCCGTATATACCACAGGACGAAATGGAGATTTCTGAAGAGATACTTCGATACGTAGAAGAAGAATCAGCACGACATTATCAATTGATCCCGTTAGAACTAAACGAGAATGTACTGTTGGTTGGTGTAAATGATCCAGAAAACCTTCAGTTACGCGAAGTTTTGAACTTTGTCAGTACCAAACATCATATTACATACAAACTGGCGTTTGTCTTAAAAAAAGATTTAGATAAGCTTTTACGCTCCTATGAATCTTTAACTGGGGAAGTGGGAGAAGCTTTGACCTCTCTCGAGTCAGAATTGGATCAAGAAATAGAGGCCAAAAAATCAGAGAAAGAAGGCGGAGACACCAAATCTCAAATGGAGCATATACAAGAAGATGCTCCAGTTACAAAGATTGTAGCTACTATATTACGCTACGCAGTAGATGGTGGAGCATCTGATATTCATATTGAGTACTTTGAAGGAGGCCTACGTGTACGTTTTCGTGTTGATGGTGTACTGCAAACCAGCTTGAAGCTGCCTCTAAGCGTGCAGTCAGCGGTGGTAGCACGAGTAAAGATCCTCTCTTCTATGCGTTTAGACGAAAGGAGGAAGCCACAGGACGGACGTTTCTCTGCCACTTTTGATGGTAGAAAAATTGATTTTCGTGTCTCAGTATTGCCGACTAATTACGGAGAAAAGGTGGTAATGCGTATTTTAGATAATACCAAAGGCGTTCGAACTCTCGAAGATGCAGGGATTAGTGGTCATAATCTCCAGTCGATCAGACGGATGCTAAAAGAACCTTTCGGAATCATTCTGGTATCTGGTCCGACTGGTTCAGGTAAATCAACCACTTTGTATGCTATGTTGAGTGAATTAGACAAAGTTTCTAAGAACGTACTTTCATTAGAGGATCCAGTTGAATACAATATAGAGGGTGTGAGTCAGTCTCAAGTTAGGCCGGAAATTGGCTATACTTTTGCGTCTGGTTTGCGTAGTGCACTCCGACAAGACCCCGACATAATTCTAGTAGGGGAAATTCGAGATAAAGAGACAGCACAATTGGCCATTCAAGCTGCTCTAACCGGACACTTGGTGTTTTCTACTATCCACACCAACAATGCTATTGGTGTGATTCCCCGTCTTATGGACATGGGAGTAGACCCTTACTTGATTGCCCCGACTTTGAAGTTGGCAATTGCTCAGAGGCTTTCTCGAAGACTGTGCGACGGGACCGGTAAAGAAGAACCAGTTGCTGGCAGTATTAAGACCATGATAGATGAAGAGTTTGCAGATTTACCAGCAAAGTTTAAAGATCGGATTCCACAAGGGACTAGCGTTATGCATCCAGAACCATCGCCCGGATGTTCCTCTGGTACGAAAGGTCGTACCGCGGTTACAGAATGTTTGGAAGTCACAAGTGAAATAGAAAACTTGATATTACATGAAGGTTCGGCAGAAGAAATATATAAAACAGCAAGAGAAAATGGCTACATGAGCATGAAAGAAGATGCCTTTATAAAAGCGCTGAACCACGAGATACCCTTTGAAGAAGTTAGTGCTTTTGGTACTAAGGTGGGGTTAGAAAATGTTCTCACAGAAGATGATGCTGTCGATAACTCAGAATCTCTTCCGGAGACTCCAGTATAATGTTATTAAGCGATGTGTTCGCTACACATACAGTGTTAACACGGTTAACTTAATACAATGAAAATTCTTTTGGTTGACGACGACGCTTTCTTACGCGACATGTACGCCACCAAATTCCAGGAAGCCGGTCATGAAGTAATGGTGGCTTTCAATGGTGAAGAAGGCCTAGAGAAAATAGAGAAGGAGGATTTTGACGTTGTTTTAATGGATATGGTAATGCCAAATATGACTGGTATTGAAATGATAAATAAAGTGCAAAAAGGCCCTAAGGCGAACAAAGTAAATTGTATTGTATTATCCAACCAGGGTGAAGAGAGAGATAAGTCTGCTGCTAAAGAAGCTGGTGCGATAGGCTATATTGTGAAGGCCGAATCCATTCCAAGTGAGGTGGTGGCAAAAGTTGAAAATTTAGTTAAGTAATTAATGTTATGGCATCAGTAGATTACAAAAGAGAGTTGGCCGACTTAGTTGATGTAATGTTAGAAGAAGATGCTTCTGACATTCATTTCTCTGTGGGTTCACACCCAATGATACGAGTGACTGGCTCGTTGATTCCTCTCGTAAAAAAGACTATTTTAGCTGAC
>CAJWTE010000056.1 GCA_913046815.1 uncultured bacterium
GAGAACAATTCGAGATGCGTATGCACATACGTGTAATAGACATCATGAATCCGAGCGGAAAAGTTATTGAAGCTTTGACCAATCTGTCTTTACCTTCCGGGGTGAACATTGACGTCAAAATGATGTAATTTTGACAAAAATCACGAATTACTTTGTTGCACTGCGGTAATTTGGAACTCGACTTATATTAAATAAGGCTCGTCTCAAATTCCTTGTACGCCTCGTACTTCATTGATTTTTGATCAAAATTACACTCATATGTAGCTAAGTTGCCAACATAAACCGACGCAAGGCGTCGGTTTATGTTATTTAGACTAGAAAATTGACTACTTAGGTATTTAAGTAAGGCACAAGATATTGCATTTTGAGAAAAAATACGTATACTACGAGCAGTTTCAAAAGACCTATCCGAGCACCTTTTAGGTGGTTGTCACTTCTAGCGTTGATGAAGTCTTGCATTTATACTTTGCAGACCGCTCTCAAACGTGAAAGGTGCTCGGCAATGGGCACAAACCGCGATGATTGGTCGTGAGCTTGTGCTCGCGAAAAATCATCGCGGTTTGTTATCTGGTCTAACGAAACAATTTATTAATGTAATTTAGACCTAAATGCAATTTATATTAGGAACTAAAGATCGCATGACGCAAGTCTTTGATGAAAGTGGGGAGGCCTATCCAGCCACCATTTTACGCGTGTCGCCAAATATGGTCACGGCTATTAAGACCAAAGAGTCAGACGGTTATGATGCGGTTCAGGTGGCGGCCGGTGAACAAAAAGAACATCGAAGTAATAAGGCTAACATAGGTCACTTGGGTAAAGCCTACCAGAATGTGAAAGAATTCCGCGTGCGTGTGAATGGCGACGATTCACTTGAGAATTTTGAAAAAGGCAAAGTGATCGACGTTGAGACTTTTGCTATTGGTGACACTGTTACGGTGTCAGCTATATCTAAAGGAAAAGGTTTCCAAGGAGTTGTGAAGCGACATAATTTTGCTGGCGGACCTGCTTCTCATGGTCAAAAGCATTCCTTGCGTGAACCTGGTTCTATTGGTGCCACTGGTCCAGCTCGTGTTTTTAAGGGCACAAAGATGGCCGGACGCATGGGTAATGACCGTATCACAGTTAAGAATTTAAAGGTTCTACAAGTTAATAAGGATGAAAATCTACTTCTCTTGAAAGGCTCTGTGCCTGGTCGAAAGGGAACTCTAGTAGAAATCCGTGGTAACTAGATGAATATGGAAACAAAAGTATTTGATCAAAAAGGAAAAGAAGCGGGCAAAGTCAAATTGCCAGAAGCTGTCTTTAATGTTGCTTGGAATCCAACCCTAGTACACGAAGTAGTGATTGCTATGCAATCTAACGCTAGAGAAGGCAACGCTCACACCAAAGACCGCAGTGAGGTGCGCGGTGGTGGCAAGAAACCATGGCGTCAAAAAGGAACTGGCCGAGCCAGACACGGTTCCAGACGTTCACCTATTTGGGTTGGTGGTGGAGTTTCTCATGGCCCTCGCAATGAGAAAGATTATAGTAAGAAGCTTAACAAGAAAGTAAAAGCAAAAGCTTTGGCCAGTACCTTGTCTAAGAAATTGGAGGACAAGGAGATTGTGTTAGTCGATGCTCTGACTTTTAAAGTTCCTAAAACAACGGAGGCTAAAACTTCAGTCATGGCCATAGCCAAAGGCAGTGGGAACGAGAGTTTGGCTACAAAATCTAAGAATGCAGCTCTGGTTGTACTACCCGACAGAGATGAAAATACAGAAAAAAGTTTTCGCAACTTTGGTAACATCGAGATAGTGATGGCTAAAGATGTGAATCCAGTCCAGTTATTAACCTATAAATACGTTGTTTTGGTTAATCCAGCCAACACATTGAGCGTATTGGAAAATAGAGTAGCATAACAGTTAACCAAAATTATCATGGCACTTTTTAGTCGAAATACAAAAGAAGATAAAGCGACAAAGACTGCATCTGCAAGCAAATCAGCCGAGCGAAAGGCAGCTTCCCGTGATCTTTCTTCTGTTCTCTTGAAACCAAGAGTTACAGAGAAAGCTGTAAAAGGTAGCGAAAAAAACGTATACACATTCTTGGTCAAGCGAGACGCTACCAAGTATGATGTAAAGGATGCAGTGAAAGCGCTTTATAACGTGACGCCGGTGAGAGTAAACATCGTCAATAAACACCCGAGACAATACATGTCTCGTTCTAAAGGTCGAGTTGTAGCAGAAAAAGGTATGAAAAAAGCCTACGTTTACTTGCGCGATGGCGACAGTATTACCTTAGTGTAAATCAATTAATATGAGTATCAAGAAATTAAAACCTACTTCACCAGGACGACGAGGCATGACGGTGGTGAACTATAAGGAAAAACTGTCATCTAACAAGAGTAAGCCTCACAAGTCTCTAACTAAAGGCAAGCATTCTACTGGTGGACGAAACTCGCAAGGTAGAATCACAAATTGGTATAGAGGTGCAGGTAATAAGCGTAAGTATCGAGAGATTGACTTTCGCTACAACAAGAAGGATATAGAAGCAAAAATCGAAACCATCGAATATGA
>CAJWTE010000057.1 GCA_913046815.1 uncultured bacterium
ACTGTAGACACATTGCTTCTCCATATATTTTTGAAAGCATGTAAGAGGTGCGAGGGGACTCCAAGTCGGTCAGTGCTATAGGA
Source organism: uncultured bacterium (assembly GCA_913046815.1). Taxonomy (GTDB): domain Bacteria; phylum Patescibacteriota; class Minisyncoccia; order Phycocordibacterales; family UBA918; genus OLB19. The sequence continues at coordinate 84 of CAJWTE010000057.1, forward strand.
ACATATTCCGGAGTTGGAATTGGCATAGACGTATGTTTTAAAGATCCAGAGTATACCTCAGAGGTAGAAGCAAAAATAAATCGATCAAGCTTCTTCTGTTGTTTAGCAAGTTCAATTGCCTTGGCTTGAATTAAAACATTCTTATGCAATACCTCATAAGGTCGCTCCAATACATGGCGAACGCCAACGATAGCAGCAAACTGGTAGATAAAAGTGTAGTCACTACCCAAAAGCGTAGATGTGGCTGGATCCAGTATGTCAGCATCAATAAGACCAACTCCCTTCATATTCTCAATTTCATGAAGAAAAGGATCGCGAACAGCTCGTGAAAAATCATCGAGAATATCAACTGAGTCACCTCTTACCGCAAGCGCCCTAGCAACTTGTGCTCCAATGAAGCCACCACCACCAATTATCAGGGTCTTTGCCACTATTACTCTCCTATTCCTATTGATTCAACTTTACAACCCACCGAACGAAGTTCTTTGCGCTGCTTGAGACTGAGGACATTATTTGCGTCAAGAACTGCCGGCTTGGAACCATTAGTCCAAGCTAGAACATCCATCTCTCTATATTCTCGATGCCGAACTGCAAAGACCGCGGCATCAACAGACGAAGCAATCGGCAACATTGGATCTAGCTCCAAACCTAACTCCTCCCATTTAATAACAAGGGGATCATGAGCCTTAATGGTTGCACCCACACCACATGCTGCCCGAAAAAAAGTTTCAGAAGGAGAGCAACGTGTATCACCCACGTCCTGCCTATAGCTAACACCAAAAAGCGCAATACACTTTCCTTTCAGTCCCCCGAGCATATTGTCCAAACGCCGTAAACTGACCTGAGGCATAGCATCGTTGACCTCAACAGCACGTTCAGAGAAAGGAAAAGACAAACCCTCAAGATCAAATAATCGACGAGCTGAGATTTTTGCGAAGAGAGGATCTTTAGTTAAACAGTAACCGCCGACACCAAAACCCGGTTGCATTAGATTAGAATGAGTTGGGCGTTTTCGAATTGCTCCAATTACTTCATACAAGTCAACTTTGACTACCTCAGCAAAACGTGCCCACTCCTCTACAAAAGCTATGTTAACCGCGCGAAAACTATTTTCCATTATTTTTGTTATTTCAGAAGCGGTAGTGGAAGCAAGCTCTGTCATGGGAAAATCTCTAGTATTAATAATCTTTTCAAAAAAATCTCGGCAGGCTACCGCTGCATCTGGAGTATGGCCGGCATAAACACGCCAAAAATTTACAATCGAAGCAAAGTAGTCGTCTCCGGGCATTACTCGTTCAAAAGAGTGCGCAAGTAAAAAAGAATTAGGGTCCTCATCACGACAACGCAATTCATCGGCAAGGGCTGGGGCAACTACTCGCCCACAGGTTCCAGGAGGAACAGTAGACTCAACTAGCACCAAAGTTCTTGGTCGCATATGCCTCCCAATAGTTCGAATGCCCGCTTCAAACATGTCAAAGTCAACATCGGGTAATCGCTTGTCTCCCGCAAGATCCAAGTTGATATCACAAACAATAACTTCGGCTAATCCATACACGGACTCCTCGGCAGTAGCAACCAAGTTACGGTTTACTTGGGCCGACTTAGTTGCTGACTTCAATTTTACATCAGTGGTTGAGCTTGGGAAACGACCTTCATTGAGCGCGGTAATCGCAGCCAAACCACTTTCGCTAGGAAGGTCCACACCAAAAACATTAAAGATTGGTTGTCCATCAGCATTACAAGCTGAAGCGATAGAAACAGCCATAGCTGAGCCAACAAAACCCAAACCCTGCACACACACAACTGGAAGATTAGGATTAGAAAAACTCCTTACACTCATCAAGATACTCCTACTACCATTCCGATATCTTTGGCGTTACTAATTTTCATATTTTACCTAATGTGTAGGTTCGCCCAGGAAAGAAAATGGTATAAATCAGAATTTGTTTCGTCATTCATCTTAAGTTTGACTTTCTCGTTGTATTATCTGGTTTGAGCACAAATTCGTACCCGTGAATCATTACTTTTGGCGGAAAAAGTTTCGTGTATGTTGCTCTAATAATTCTTTTAAGCTCAGGTTCAGAAACACCGAGATCTACAATGGATAATTTTTCTAAATCTTTCAAAAAACGATTCTTACCAGACCACTTTTCATGATTGGCGCTCTGAATCAGTCCTTTTATATAATCATCTCCACCACTGTCAATACCACTGGTTATATCAAAAA
>CAJWTE010000058.1 GCA_913046815.1 uncultured bacterium
CAGTAAGCTTTCCATTGCGCAGCATCCCACTTTCTTTTATCCCATATGTCTGGGTCTAAAAGTGTTCCGATTACTTCAACCATCTTGTAATTTGAGAACATGGCTTGGCTCAAGGGCTTGTGATAGCCGATCAAGCCGGATTCGTACCCTTCGGCTTCATGGAATAGAAAGGAGTCCTTATTTGCGAGGGCCTCGTTCACGATATTCTTGGAGAAAATCTCTACTGGGATACCGTACTTCTGTGTCTCGCCAATCTCGTAGAACACAGCTAACGCAGTACCGGGGGACGATTCGACAATTGACCGACAGAATCTCTTATCGGCAATCAGAAGCAATATATCATTAGCACAGGCAGTCACCTTCGGCGGATTCTTATCTTCCTTTTTGTGCCTACGGTAGTTTTTAAAATCCCCCCTATCCGTGGCGTGGCGAATCAACGAGTTCGCAGAGCGTGCTACTTCATCTGCAATCACAGATAGCTCTGACGGAGAACCTTTTAGAATAATCTGATAAAGGGTTTGGCCATACCGCTGGGCATTCCTCTTACCAAAGATAGGAGGACGAATGAAAGCGAACCATGCCCATGTTAGAAACGTTAGAAGAAAAATACCTCCGAGGAAAGCTTGCCACCCAGCTGGTGTCAAGAGATTCCCTCGTGGAACAAGCCATTGCTCAGCACGCCACAGATCCGTCAGTAGGGTCAAACCTCCCACAGCTGCTACCACAGAGAATGTTACTCCTTGGAGCGGCAGTGGTGTCGTTCTAACCCTAAAGCGGTAGCGCACATCGGCTATTGTCCATGCCAGTACCATGAGCGCTAGTCCAGCTAGAAACTCGGAGAACCCGAAGAATTTCGGAGCATTCGCATCAAGCGGAACAAAACACACGAATCCATAACAATAGTTGCTCGACACATCTTCCCCTATTTAATACCTATTTCCCGGCGAGATAATTGGACTCCCCCGCACCTGAAGGTTTGGGGTAATATTTTTGTTACCACACAAAAAATATTAAAGAGAGTCCTTAATATGTATCGTACTAAAGTCGGCGTTGATTTAGCAAAAAATATAATTCAGGTTTGCACACTTCACGGTAAAAAAGTTACGTCTAATGTAGAGATGAGTACCGATGAATTTTCACTTTGGTTAGCTCAATCTAAGCCCGTCACTGTAGCATTTGAAGCTTGCTCTACTTCAAATTATTGGTATCAACAGGCCATTAAATCTGGTCATGATGCTCGACTGATTAGTGCCAAATTGGTCAAAGCTGTTAGGCAGAACCAAAAGACAGATAAGAATGATGCATTGGCAATCGCACAGACCTTATTTTTACCAGAAGTGTCTTTTATAAACGGTAAAAGTATTGAGCAACAACAGTTGCAATCAATTCAACGTTTACGCGAGTTAGCAATTAAGAGTCAAAACGCCTCGCAGAAACAAATAGTATCGTTACTGTTAGAACTAAATATCCGTTTACCCAACACACAGGGCGGCATACTGCGAGGGTTGGAAGGTGTACTTGAAGATGGAGAGATTAATTTGTCTGATACCTTCCGTGCCACTCTCTCGGTCGCTAAAGTACAACTTGAAAACATGATTAGTGCTATTGGTGAATACGATAAATATTTAGAACAAAGTATCCAATCATTACCTGATTGTAAGAAGCTATTAAAGCTTGAGGGTGTAGGTCCAGTTAATGCGGTAAACCTTTATATTGCTTTGGGTGCAAATCAATCGCAGCCGTTTAAGAGCGGAAAGAATGCGTCTGCTTGTATTGGTTTAACGCCCATTCAGCATTCCTCTGGTGGTAAAGAAGTCATGGGAACCATAGGTAAGTATTGTAAAAACGGCTCCCTTCGAAGTCAGCTGATCACTGGTGCCATGTCAGTGGTGATTAAAGTGATAAAATACGGCGCAAAAACGAAAAAAGAACTTTGGTTGCAGGGCTTAATGCAACGGCGAGGTAATAGGTGTGCAGCTGTAGCCCTGGCTAACAAGACAGTCAGAACTGCTTATAGTATGCTGCAAAATAATACAGAGTATTACGCTGCATAACTCACAGCGCAAAATGAGTTAACCAACTAAAATGCTTGAACAAAGATAAAAATCTACAAACGAAGTCAGCCGCAAGCTTGGAGCATAAAAGCTCGCCAGCGAGACTTGGCCGTTTGTTCGCGTAAACATCAGTGAGCCAGAGATAGCTTCTCTACTAGAGCTCGAACATAAGCACGCATCTTTCTTTTTTGTGATATTAAGTTTTGGTTGTTGACATGGGGGAGTCCACATAAGCTTG
>CAJWTE010000059.1 GCA_913046815.1 uncultured bacterium
CTGGTGTGCATCGGTTAGTACGCATTTCACCTTTCAACTCCAACAGCAAGCGTCAAACATCTTTTGTGTTGGTAGAAGTTTCTCCTAAGGTCGAACAAGTATCTGAATTTAGTCTGCCGGAGGATGAATTAGAGATTTCTTTCGCAAAGTCTGGAGGGGCGGGAGGACAGAACGTAAACAAGCGCGAGACTGCAGTGCGTATTGTACACAAGCCAACCAGTATTGCGGTTCATGTATCCAATGAGCGTTCTCAACAACAAAATCGCGAGAAAGCGATGCAACTTTTGACGGGAAAAGTATTGTCATTTCGTGAGGAACAGCAAAAGAGAGAAAGGGAAGGAATGGCGGTAGAGAAAAGCGTGAAAATTGAGTGGGGTAGCCAAATCCGTTCTTATGTGTTGCACCCATATCAAATGGTAAAAGATCACCGTACCAACACCGAAACTAGCCAGATAGACGCAGTTTTGAATGGAGATATACAACTATTTCTAGACGCTGAGGGTGACATGGGCTAAAATAGACGAGTCATATGATTTATTTTGAAAATGTATCCAAGAGGTACAGTGGTGATAGCTCTGTAGCGTTGGAAGATGTTACTTTTCAAGTCGACCCTAAAGAATTCGTTTCTATCGTAGGGCACTCTGGTGCAGGTAAAACGACTCTCCTTAAAATGTTGATTGCTGAAGATCAACCTACTGAAGGAAGAGTTTTTTTTGAATCTCTGGATATTCACCAAATTCCAAGAGTAAAACTTCCTAAGTTCCGTCGCAAAATAGGCACTGTATTCCAGGATTTCAAACTTCTTCCCCATATGACAGCTTTTGAAAACATTGCTTTTGCCATGGAAGCCAACGGACGTAGTGACGAAGAAATATCCGACAACGTCCCCCAAGCACTAGAGTTAGTCGATTTGGGTGATAAGGCATGGAACTTCCCAGGAGAACTTTCTGGTGGGGAGAAGCAAAGAGTGGCAATTGCGCGTGCTATTGTGAATCAGCCCGACATAATAATTGCCGACGAGCCAACTGGTAACCTGGACCCAATTGCAACTTATGAGGTGGTGCAAATTTTGAAAAAGATTAACGATTTGGGTACAACTGTAATCATGACCACTCATAACAAAGGTGTAATTGATGAATTGGGTAGAAGAGTTATTACTATGGATGAGGGAAGGGTAGTGCGAGATGACAAGGAGGGCAGATATGTTTTGTAGTATTAATAATTATTAAATCAATCACTATGTGGACAGACTTTAAAAGAATTGCTAGATCAGGTTTTGTAGGGTTTTGGCGCAATGCCTTTGTCTCGCTGTCTGCAATTTTTGTGATGACTGTTACTTTGTTTGTGATCGGGGGCATTATGTTAGTTGACCAGCTTCTAGGTGTGTCTTTGGAAAATATAAAGGACAAAGTAGATATAAATGTCTATTTTGTGACGACTGCCGAACAGAGTGACATCGAAGCTTTGCAGATCTCCCTAGAGGCTTTACCAGAAGTTGCAGAAGTTACCTTTACTTCTCGTGACGCGGCCTTGATTGAGTTTCGTGAAAGACATGAAAATGACGAGTTAACCCTCCAAGCATTGGAAGAATTGGGAGAGAATCCACTAGGTGCGTCGTTAGCGGTGAGGGCTGGTGACACGTCACAGTACGCGAGCATTAATCAATTTCTGACAGAACAACAAGAGAATGAAGATCCACAGAACCCTCTTATAGACAGAGTGAACTTCAGTCGCAATCAAGCAGCCATTGAAAAATTAACGGCCATTGTAGATGCTGTGGAGCGTACCAGTGTGGTTACCATGATTGCTTTAGTTCTGGCGGCAGTGGTTATTACTTTCAATACTATCCGTCTAGCTATTTATACCACCCGTGAAGAGATATCAGTGATGAGATTGGTCGGTGCTAGCAATATGTTCATTAGAGGTCCGTTTATGCTTCAGGGTGTTATGTATGGTGTGATTGCTGGAGTGGTTGCCATTCTTATATTGTATCCTCTAGTTGCATGGCTCGGTCCGGCTACCTCCGCCTTCTTCCAATTTAACATTTTTTCCTACTTCATCAGCCACTTTGCCTACTTATTTGCTGTGATAGTTGGTACAGGTATTGCATTAGGATTAATTTCAAGTATTCTAGCGGTGTCTCGATATCTCCGAGTCTAAATCATGGCAGTAAAAAAAGTGCAAAATCAAAAACGAC
>CAJWTE010000060.1 GCA_913046815.1 uncultured bacterium
GTATCGCCATGGCAGTGCTTATACCAGTGATAGCGTAGTACATTTCTGGCACCTGTAGTAAGTAACCAAGTAAGGCCAAAGCTGCGAGAGCAATAATCAAAACTCCGACTATCCAGTACGGAATATACTTATACCGACCAACATCTATACTCACTATTCCTGCCGAGGCGACTAGTATGAATGCCAACATGGTTCCAATGGAAGGCCTTCCGGGCATAGTGGTCAAAACAGCATTAGCGGATTCCCGCACAAAAAGTGACTCAATTCCACTCACAAAGCCAAACATCACCGACATGAGCGTCGTACCCATAAAAATAAGAATGACCATGGAAGCACTAGGTAGTATGATGAGTGCCCAATCACTATTGTATTTTTCACGTCGTAGTGCAAAGAGAAGTATCAAGCCAGAAAACAAGAAGGCAAATGCGGTATTAAACTTCATTGTCACAGCGCCCGGTATGATGGTTTTTAAGATTTCAATCTCAGCATACCAGCCAAACATTACCAACATAGACACTACTAGAGTGACGGTCGCGCAGTGATGAGCAATTGAGTAGAGATTGAACATGTTAATTAATAATCTCCCTAGCTTTTACGTAAATATTTTGCGGAATCACGACCCCAAGTTCTTCAGCAGTTGTTTCGTTTAGATAGATAGACGGAAGGATATCGCTGTAGGTTGGCAGCGAAGAAGGAGTAGCCCCCTCAAGCACCAAGACGGCTTTTTGTCCAGCCAAGTATCCTATTCGATAAAAGTCAGCCACAGTGCCCACTAAGTCTCCAGCTCGCGGACCAGTCTCATTACACGAGAAAGAAGGTATCTTGTACCTCTTGGCAAAAGCTACTATTTCATTTTCGGCCTCACCTTGTACCAAAGTATCACAGGCAGAATATAAACTATCTACACTATTGTCGTCACCTTCTCCCGCGACACTTTCCAGATCAGCCATAAGTTCGCTCAAAGTAGCGCCCGCTATTTCAACCACTTCAATATCTAGCTGCTGCGCAGCTTCCTCCATTTCTCTTAGTTGAATAGTTGAATTTGTCTCTCCGGTACGATGAATAAAGCCAATCTTTTTTACAGTAGGGATAATTTCTCTAAAAACAGCCAGTTGGTCTTCTGCCGGTACCCAGTTTCGAGTACCGACCAGGTTGTTGCCAGAACGCTCCAAGGATTCAACAATACCTGCTTCTATCGGGTACGTAACTATCGAGAACACTACCGGGCGGCTCGAGATAACATCTTTCATCACTAGCGTACCAGGAGTCGTCAATGAATACACCAAGTCTACGTCTCTGGCCACAAAGTCTCTGGCTATCTCCTTTTGCTTATCATTGCTTCCTTCAGCAAAAGCTTCATAGAAAACAACGTCTTTACCTTCAATATAACCAGCGTCTTTTAGGGCATCCTTAAAACCTTGAATGTTTTTCTCATAAGCTGGGTTACCTACTGGCACCCAGCGGGAAATCCCCACTAGCAAGGGGTCGTTTTGTGGTGTAAAGAGAATAGAAAAAGACAAAATTACTAATCCGCCAATATATACTGCGCCCACAAGTACCAACGGCCACACCTTCCTCAGCTTCCACCATAAAAATATCATCGCACTTATTAATAAAACTAGAGACATCGGACCATAACTAGCTAAGAAAGCACGTTTTTTCAGTTTCTTCACTTCGCTCACTCTGTTGTCGATACTGCCTTTAGTATAGCGGTTGCTAAATGTATTCCACGGGTATAGCCGCTTCTTACTTTTTTGATCGTAATAGTAAGCAATAGCCTTATCTTCGTACTTTACCAGCATACCCGTCACCGGCTCTACCCACAGAGATAGTGACACGTCAAGATTAATACCCATCTCTTCAGGCACTCCTTCTAAGTGACTAAGGTCATTGGTTTGGTCAACCTGGAAATCTGAAACGAAGTGATATACTTTCAAACCGTTAATGACCTCTTCGTTTTGAAAGGTCATGGTAAGAGGTGTATCGTAATTTACGTGCCAGTAGGTAAAGTCTTTGTTTTTGCCAACACCTCGTGGAGCAAATAAATAGCCATTCCTTTCCTTGTCACCACCCGCAACATGTTGCCATGAGTATTTATCTACTCCGTACTCACGAGCTACGCTGAAAATTGGTTCTCCAGCAACCGTGCGTACATCAAAGACATTTTCTATAGTAGCGG
>CAJWTE010000061.1 GCA_913046815.1 uncultured bacterium
TTTAGAAAGACCAGAATATGAAGAGCTGTTGAAGCAAGAGGATGTGCCGATAAACGATGTTTATCGCGATGAAAGGGAAGCTGAAGAGAAAATGGCTGACCCAACCAAGGTTGCCGCTGGTTCTATAGAGGACGAAGACTCTGTTTCGTAGTGAAATAAATAAAAGACCGGCGCCGCAGGCGCCGGTCTTTTATTTATCCATCTCTCCACTTATAAGACCGTCTTCCATTTCTATGATACTGTCACAGCTCTCGGTATACTCCATTTCATGAGTTACCATCACTATGGTTTGACCTTTGTTTTTATGCAGGTTTGTAAGTAAGTCCACTACTTGCTGTCCGGATACCGAGTCTAGATTAGCAGTTGGTTCGTCGGCAAAGATTATTTTTGGTTCTATGGCAATTGCTCTGGCCACGGCTACTCTTTGTTGTTCACCACCAGAAAGCTCTGAAGGTAAGTTGGTGTATTTGTTCACCAACCCCACGTCATCGAGTGATTTTTCTGCTTTTTGCTCAGCATCGTCCCAAGTAAGACAACGCATTAAAAGTGGCATCATGACGTTTTCTCGGGCGTTCAAATCTGGTACCAAGGCGTAATCCTGAAATACATAACCGAGAGTGCTAAGACGAAAAGCGGTGCGTTCTTTTTCATTTAATTTAGCTACATCTATGCCGTCTACAATTATCTCTCCGCTAGTGGGAATGTCTAGTGCGGAGAGTTGGTACATCAGAGTGGATTTACCAGCACCGGACTTGCCCATAATGGCGACAAATTCGCCTTGCTTGATTTCCAAGTCGATACCTCGTAGCACATGCGTCACAACCGACCCGGTATCGAATGATTTTTTCAAGTTTGTGGCTTTGACTAAAGTGTTCATACTATTTTCTACCTAAAATTGAATTGAGAGTATTTTGTCTAGCAATCATCCAGGCTGGGATAAAGCCAGCGATTAAAGTAATTACAAACAAAACTGCGAAACGGATGGCTGTGCCAAGAGGCTCTGCTACCAGTATGCCGTCGCTAAAAGGGAATTGGATGGGATTTTCTTCAAAGAACGGTACTAAGAAACCATAAGTTAACAGTACTCCCAGCAGTGAACCACATAGGGCATAGAAAGCTGCTTGGATAACATAAGCAATTTCTATCGCTCTTCTCTCTATGCCGATCCCTTTCAAAATTCCTATATGTCTTCTCCTTGATAGGGCGTTAATGAAAATAATAATAAATATAGTGATGGAAGCCACGACTATACCGATAGATCCAATAAAAGTTCCTAGGGTATTAAAGGTATTTTTAATGTCGATCAAGAATTTCGGCAAGCTTTCTTCATATGTCTGTATTTTGCCCAAGTTTCCCAATTCACCTTCGCGCATTAAAGTTGCTACTGTCAGATTTTGTTCTGGTTTGTTGGTACGTATGACTATACTGTCGGCGTTGCGGTCTAGTCGGCCAAACACTCGTCGAAACTCCCTCTCTGGTATATAAACCGCAAAATTTACTTCATCTACTTTGGATTCAATAATACCTTTGACTTTAAACTCCTTAGAAATATCACCGATAGTCATACGGACGTTGTCTCCCGGATAGACGTTCTCGATGGTGTCAAAAACATCACCAAAGTTTTCTGCGTAGCGTTTCAGGTAGTAAATACCAATCAAGATGTATCCTTCCTCGTTGTCATTCAGATATTCTCCATCCACTACCAAAGTGTCTAACTTGGACAACTCCGCTTCTGTTTCCGGATCTATACCATTGACTGTCACTGCGGCGGTATCGCGCTCTGCACTCAAGTCTCGGCGTTCTTTGTAATTTGCCTCTAAAGTTGCAGATCCATGATAGCGTACAGCGTAAGATTGGATTTCCGGATAAGTAGCTATCTCTTTCACAAAAGACTCCGTCTCAAGTATGCGGTCCTCATCGTCTTTGGCAGATATCACAATATCGCCCAGCGCATTTTCACGGACTGCTCTCTCGGCTCCTTCAATTAGCCCTACCAGTATTCCAGATACTACAATTAGGTTGAGGAAAGTAAGCATCATCACAAAGATGATAAGACCGGTAGTCCAAATACTCGCTCTTTGTATCTGTCTTATACCTAGAAGGAGGCCGATTCGGAGACTGCGCATGTTAC